>CAZSHZ010000187.1:0-15566 GCA_964606955.1 uncultured Nitrospirota bacterium | reverse complement strand
TACTCTTTCTTCTCGTCTTTCCCCCCCTCGTCCTCCCCCCCCTGGCCGTCGCCGCCCAACGCCCGCTTGAGATAAAGCAGGGCGAAGTCCTCTATCTCCCCCTCCCCGAGAGCGGGGAAGTTGCGTCCGTCGAGGGAGAGTGGCAGGGGAAAAGGATCCCCTTCTTTCGGCGTCCCGACGGAGGATTCTCGGCGTTAATTGGAGTCGATCTGGCGCTTAAGCCCGCACTCTTTCCGCTCCGCGTGCGTCTTCACAAGAGCGGTCGGACCGAAGAACGTTCCTACAGGATTTCGGTCCAGGACGGCAAATTTAAGCTTCAAGGGCTTCGCCTTCCTCAGGAGATGGTGGATCTCGATGAGGAGACACTCGCGCGCGTGAAGGAGGAGCAGGGGCAGTTGGAGGTGGCGATGGCGCCGGTGACGCCCGAGCCCCTCTGGGAGGGACGGTTTATCGCGCCCGTGGACGGGATGATTCAGGAGTCCTTCGGACGTCGCAGGATCTTAAACGGACAGCCGCGGAATCCGCACTCCGGCGAGGACATCAACGCGCCGTTGGGGACGCCCGTGCGCGCCTCCAACTCCGGGAGGGTCATCCTCACGGGCGAGTTCTTTTTCAACGGGAAGTCGGTTCTGATTGATCATGGGCTCGGTCTCTACACGATGTACTTTCATCTCAACCGGATCTCGGTTGCCCAGGGCCAGAAGGTCTCCAAAGGGGCCGTGCTCGGCGAGGTAGGGGCGAGCGGCCGGGCCACCGGTCCCCATCTGCATTGGGGGATGCGGCTTCTGGGCGCGCGGGTCAACCCCTTCTCGCTCACGCGGATCGATCTGCGATGAAAGAGATCCCGAAAGATCATCCGCTGCGCAAGTTGTTCCACATCACGGCCGAGCGCGCCTTCTCCGAGGAGCTTCATTGGCCGGACCCCGAGGTCTTTCGGTATATCGGCGATCTTTTGATCCGATTCGTCCATGCGGACGATCTGTACCCTCTCTTAGGATCGGAGGGCAAACGGATCGATTCGGTGGCCGAGATGCTCCCCGAAGGAGATCTGTTCCTGCGCGCCCGCACGGTCGAGCGCGAGCGGGAAGTCCATCGTTATATCGGCGACTACACGCTTTTTATGGTCGGGATTTTTCCGCAGTACTTAAAGCGTATCTCCGCGAGGATCGTGCATCACGCCGATACCCTTCTGGATCATGTGAGGGTGGGAAAGCGATCGTATCGAATCGTCTCGAAGTTTGATTTTGGAGAATTCGCGGCCGCATCGCCCCTCTACCGAAAACTTTCGGAAAACTTCGAACTCTGCATCGTGGCGCTCGACAACGTGCGCTCGCGACTCGAGAGGGAGCGGCGCCCCCCCTTCAAACCTCCGCCTCTCCTCAACTGATTCTACAGCAGCTCGCGATGGATGACGGTCCGGCTTTTCGCCCTGAGCGTCGCTCCGAAGGACTGGACGAGCCGCTGTCTCTTCTGCTCCAGGGCGTTGGCCGCCGCCCGGTCAGGGCCGGTCTCTTTCGGGGCGTTTTTCTTCGCCTCCTCGATCTCCTGCGGAGTCAAAGCGGCCGCTTGGGCCACCAGGGCCTTGGCCTTGGCCATCAGGAGGTCCTCTCGATGGGCGCGTTCAAACTGTGCGGGCGTCAGCCGGCTCTGTGCGAGCAGCCGGCGGTAGAAGTCGGAAGAGAATTTCCCTTCGCGGTGGAAGGCGGAGATATTGGTGATCGCGTCGATCAATTCGGCATCGGAAACGGAGAGTCCCATGGCGCGTGCGGCGGCCAGCCAGAGTTCGCGGTCCACGAGATCGTTGATGGCCGCGTTCTTGACTAGATCCTCATTGATCTCTTCTCCTTTGGACGCGTTGCGGAAGAACTCGGCGTACCGCTGCTTGGTCTGCTCAAATTGAGGCCGGGAGATCTCGATCGAGTTCACGAGGGCGACGACATCCCGTTTTTCTCTCAGGCCGAAGCCCCAACCCATCGTGACGATGAAGGCGGCCGCCAGGACTCCCACCAGGGAACGATAGAACCAGGGGTTCTCGACGGCCCCCTTTCGAAGGATTTTCAGCATCCCGCCCGAAAATATCACGGGCGGCGGGCGCGGTCAATTGAGGGCGGACTCCTTGCGGGTTGCCCCGCGGCATCATATAATTGAAGGCGTTTTTTTGATCTGATGGAGCCGATCTCGGAAAAGGGTGCCGCGAAGGAGTCGATCTTTCCGAAGGGGAACACCCTTCACCGCTTCATCGCGCGCTTTATCGATCTTCTGGTCGTCGCCGCGATCGCCGAGGTCCCCTTGAGGATTCGGTTCGTGGCAGCGGTAACCTACCTGCTGCTTTCAGACGGTTTCTCCGGGGGGCGGAGTGTCGGGAAGAGGTTGATCGGGCTTCGGACGGTGGTCCCGGGGAGCGGGACGGTATGCACATTTAAGGAATCAATTCTTCGGAACTTCCCGTTGGCCCTGGCGGTCGGTCTCTTCTTCCTCCACTGGCTGACCGGAATCCTTTCCGTCGCGATTTTCCTATTCGAGGGGTTTCTGATCGTCGGAAACGATCGGGGTCTTCGGCTCGGCGACGAGATCGCCCGCACACAGGTGATCGACGGGGATCGATTGGATCTTTTGGAGGAGATGCTCTCATGAGGACGATTGCGGGGCCCTTACCGGGCGAGGGGGCGTAGGCCCATGCGGGTGGCGGATTCGCTCTGGGGGCTTTTCTCGAACGATCTTGCGATCGATCTGGGGACGGCCAACACCCTGGTCTACGTCCGGGGGCGGGGAATCGTGATCAACGAGCCCTCGGTCGTGGCGATCGAGCGGAAATCGGGAAAGCCGGTGGCGATCGGGTCCGAGGCAAAGAAGATGCTCGGCCGCACGCCGGGGAACATCGTGGCGATCCGTCCCATGAAGGACGGCGTCATCGCCGATTTCGAGATGGCGGAAAAGATGCTCCACCATTTCATCCGCAAGGCCCACAATCGGACCGCGTTTGTCCGTCCCCGCGTCGTCATCTGCGTTCCCTCCAAGATCACCCAGGTGGAGCAGCGGGCGGTGCGCGATTCGGCCGAGCTTGCCGGCGCGCGCGAGGTCTACTTGATCGAGGAGCCGATCGCCGCCGCAATCGGCGCGGGTCTTCCGATCGCGGAGCCCTGGGGAAACATGGTCGTCGATATCGGCGGGGGGACGACCGACGTTGCGGTGATCTCGCTGGCGGGGATCGTCTATTCGGAATCGGTCAAGGTGGCCGGCGACAAGATGGACGAGGCGGTGGTCCAGTACATCAAACGGAAGTATAACCTCCTCGTGGGCGATCACATGGCGGAGCAGATCAAGTTCGAAATCGGATCGGCCTATCCGTTGGAGGAGCGAAAGACCTATATGGTCAAGGGGCGCGATCTGCTCTCGGGGATCCCCAAGACGCTCGTGATCGATGATTCCGAGATCCGGGAGGCGCTCTCCGAGCCGATCACCGCCATCGTCAATGCGATCCGTCTTGCCCTGGAGAATACCCCTCCGGAACTGGCCGGCGATATCATCGATCGGGGAATCGTCCTGACGGGAGGGGGATCGCTCCTGCGCGGGATGGATATCCGGCTGCGCGAAGAGACGAATCTCCCGATCATCACGGTGGACAACCCGCTGACCACGGTCGTCCTCGGCACGGGCAAGGCGCTCGATCAGATCCACCTCCTCAGGAAGGTGGCCATTGCCGCCCGATGATGTCTCGGGCGCATTCGGGCTATAAACGTTTACTCCTCCTCTTCCTCGTCCTGGCGCTGGTCGCCTTTCTCGTCTCGCCGGAACTCTCCCGGCGTCCGGTGCGGCTGATCGAGCGCCCGATGACCGCGCTGATCATGCCGATCCAGAGGGCCTTCTTCGCGACGGGAAGCGCGATCCGGGGTTTCTTCGCCGATTACATCGCGCTTCGCGGGGTGCGCAGGGAGAATCAGAACCTCCTGGTGGAACTGGGGCGGCTCCGCGGCGAGGTGGACCGTCTCTCCGAGGAGAGGGCGCGGGCCGAGCGCCTCGCCGAACTCCTCGCCTTTCGTCAGACCGCCGGGATGACGACGCAGGCCGCCAATGTGATCGGCCGCCAGCCCTCCAACTGGTATCAGACGCTTCTGATCGACAAAGGGGAGGAGGAGGGGGTACGGCCGGGGATGGGTGTGATGGTTCCATCCGGCGTTGTCGGACGCGTCACAAAGGTCGGCTCGCGTTTCGCCCAGGTGCTCCTGTTGAATGACCGCAACAGCGCCATCGGAGTTCTCGTGCAGCGGACGCGGGAGCAGGGGGTCCTGGAGGGAATCGAAGAGGGGACCCGCTTCAAGTATCTCTCCCGGTTTGCGGACGTTGCGGAGGGGGACCGGGTCATCACCTCCGGAGTCGCCGGAGGATTCCCCAAAGGGGTGCCGGTGGGGAGCGTCTCGCGCGTCGTTCGCCGCGAGGATGAGATGTTCCTGGCGGTCGAGGTCCGGCCCGCGGTGAACCTCTCGAATCTGGAAGAGGTCTTTGTGGTCTCCCAGGATGAGAACGAATCGGGGGCTCCATGAGACGACGCGCGATCCTGTATGCCGCGTTTCTCCTCCTGTTGCTGCCGCTGCAGACCCTGGGTCCCTTGACCTACCTCCCGTCCCGTCCCGATCTGGCCTTCGTCGTTGTCTTCTGGACGGGGCTCTTCTTCGGGCCGGTTGCCGGGGCGCTCTTGGGGATGGCGTGCGGCCTCCTTCTCGACCTCTACTCGTGGGGAACGATCGGAGTGAACCTTCTCTTGAAACCGTGCGTCGGCCTCGCTGCCGGGCTTCTGGGGCTCTTGTTTGCGGAGATCGGGGTAGGGCTTGCGCTGGTGCTGGCCCTGGGGATGACGATCGGACAGGAGCTGATCGCGGCGCTGGTGATGCGGGTGGTCTCCTTTGAGAACCTGACGCGGGCGTTTTTTGCGGCCGCGCTCCTTCGGGCGCTCTGGACGACTCTCCTCGCTTGGGGATGCACCGCCCTCCTCTTGGCGAGACGATTGGAGCGTATGGACGTCGCGCGTGACTAGGATTGCCGAGCCGCGCGAGGAGGCGAACCGTGTCTACTATCTCCTTGCCCTGATTGTCGCCTCTCTTCTGATCCTTCTCCTTCGTGCCTGGCATCTTCAGGTGGTCCACGGCGCCTTCTATCGCGATCTCTCCGAAAACAACCGCCTGCGGACGGTGCCGATTCCGGCCGAGCGGGGGTTGATCTTTGATCGGGACGGAAACCTCCTGGTCAACAGTCTCCCCGCATTCAACCTCTATGTGGTTCCGGTCGATATGGGAGGGGGGCGCGGAGCCGGGGGGGGGCGCGATGAGGGGGGGAGCGATGAGGGGGGGAGCGATGCCGCGCGGCAGCGGGTGCTTTCGCGCCTTGCGCGCAAACTTGCGATCGATCCGGTCGAGATCGGCGAGCGGATCAAAAAGAGCAGCGATCCCTACTCTCCCCTGAAGATCAAGGAGGGCCTCTCGATCACGGAGGTTGTCCGGACCGAGGCCGACCGCCTCGACCTTCCCGGGGTCAAGATCGAATCCGAGCCGAGGCGCAACAGCGTGTTCGGCTCGTTCGCCTCCCATCTGGTCGGCTATGTCGCCGAGGTCTCTCCCGAGGATCTTGCGATTTATCCGGGCGTGGAGAAGGGGGAGATGGTCGGGAAATTCGGGATCGAGAAAAGTTACGATGCGCATCTGCGCGGGACGACCGGATTTAAAAGTATCGAGGTCGATGCCCTGGGGCATGAACGCCGGGTGGTGAAAATCGCCCAGCCGGTTCACGGCCGCGCACTCCGCCTGACGATCGACGCCAGGGTGCAGAAGGCGGCGGAGGAGGCGCTCGGCGCCTCGGCGGGGGCGATCGTCGCGATCGATCCGAACTCCGGAGAACTGCTTGCGATGGCCAGTCATCCGGCCTTCGATCCGAATCTCTTCTCCGGTGGCCTCTCGGTGCAACAGTGGGAGGCCCTCGTCGAGGACCCGCTCGACCCGCTGACCAATCGGGCGATTGCGGGACAGTATCCGCCGGGGTCGACTTTCAAGATCGTCGTCTCCACCGCCGCGCTGGAGACGGGGACGATCGACCCGGGACAGGAGGTCTTTTGCCGGGGATCGTTTCCATTCGGCCGCCGGCTGTTCCGCGACTGGAAGAAGAGGGGGCATGGACCGATCGGGATGCATCAGGCGATCGTAGAGTCTTGCGATGTCTATTTTTATCAGTTGGGGAATCGTCTCGGAATCGATACGATCGCCCGCTTCGCGGCCCTTTACGGTCTCGGGAAAGAGACCGGGATCGAGCTTGCCTCCGAAAAGCCGGGGCTGGTGCCGAGCAGCGGATGGAAACTCGCCTCCCGGCATGAGCCCTGGTTTCCGGGGGATACGATCTCCGTGGCGATCGGCCAGGGGTATGTTACGGTCACCCCGCTGCAACTTGCGACGATGATCTCGGCCGTCGCGACAGGAAGGATCCCTCGGCCTCACGCGGTCATGGCGGTTGAAGACGATCAGGCCGGCAGAATGAAGGAGAGGGTCGTGGAAGCCGGAAAGCCGCTCGAGGTTTCGGCGAAGACCTTGGCCTTCCTGCGGGAGTCCCTCCGCGGGGCGGTCTATGAGCCGCACGGGACCGGGTCGGCGGCCCGTTCCGAGATCGTCACGATCGGGGGGAAAACCGGCACTGCCCAGGTGGTCTCCGCGGGGTCCCCCTCCGGCCGTCGCGGAGGGGAAAATGCCGACCATGCCTGGTTCGTCGCCTTTGCTCCGGTCGAGGAGCCGAGGATCGCCGTGACCGTCCTGGTGGAGCATGGAGGCCACGGCGGCGCGATCGCCGCGCCTCTGGCGCGCAAGGTCATCGAGGCGTACCTGGCCGCGGAGGCCTCGCCGCCCCGCGTCGCCTCGGCCGAAGCGGGGGAGTCGCATGCCGATTGAGCGCAAGGCGATGGATGCCTTCGACTGGATCTTCTTCGGCGCGCTTGCTGCGATCCTCGGTTTTGGTCTCCTGTCTATCTACAGCGTCGCAACGGGGGCTTCTCGCGGGGTTCCGTACTACATCAAACAGACCTATTGGATCCTCCTCGGGGTCGCCCTGTTTTTCCTCGCAGCCCGCATCGATTATCACGAGATCGCCCGCTTCTCTTACGTCATCTACGCCGCGGTCGTCGGGCTCCTGGCGCTCGTGCTGGTCATCGGCCGCGTCGGCATGGGGGCGCAGCGCTGGCTTCCCCTCGGGCCGATCTCGCTGCAGCCTTCCGAGTTCGCGAAGGTCGGGCTTCTTCTTGCGCTGGCACGGTACTTCTCCACGGCCTCGGGGAGCGACGGACTTTCGCCGAGGCAGCTCCTCCCGCCGCTTCTGCTGGTTCTCATTCCGATTGCGTTGATGATCAAACAGCCCGATTTGGGAACCGCCCTGGCCTCCTTCTCGATCTTTTTCGCGCTGGTTTTTGTTCTCGGAGTCCGTTCGAGGTTTCTCGTTTACACAACGCTCCTCTCGCTGATGCTCTTCCCCTTCCTCTGGATCTCTTTCTGGGGGAATCTCAAGACCTATCAGCAGGAGCGGTTGCTGACCTTCATCAATCCGAGCGGGGACCCGTTGGGGACCGGATACCACGTGACGCAGTCAAAGATCGCGATCGGGTCCGGAGGCCTTTTCGGGAAGGGTCTTTTCGGCGGAACCCAGAGCCAGTTGAGATTTCTTCCCGAGAGCCATACGGACTTCATCTTTTCGGTTTTCGCGGAGGAGTGGGGATTCGCGGGCGTTCTACTCCTTCTTCTCCTCTTTCTGGTGGTGATCCTCTGGGGAATCGATGTGGCGAACAAGGCGAAGGATACGTTGGGGATGCTGATCGCCTCTGGAGGGATCGGGGTCTTCTCATTCTATCTGATGGTCAACATCGGGATGGCTCTCGGAATTGTCCCGGTGGTCGGAGTTCCGCTGCCGTTGATGTCGTACGGTGGGACGGCTATGCTGACGACGCTCGGGCTCTTGGGGCTCCTGTTCAACGTTAAGCTGAGACGTTTTATGCTCTTTTACTAATAGCGGAAGGAAGTGAGCGATGGGGAGTGAGATCGTCATTAACGCCTGTCCGGAAGAGACTCGCGTTGCGCTGCTCGAAAACAAGATCGTGACGGAGCTCTATATCGACCGGAAAAAAGACCGGGGGATCGTCGGAAACATCTATAAAGGGAGAGTGGTGAAGGTTCTTCCGGGGATGCAGGCCGCCTTTGTCGATATCGGGACTGAGAAGGCGGCGTTTCTCTATGTCTCCGACGTGATGGCCAACGTCGACGAGTACGCCAAGATGATGGAAGAGGCGGCATCCGAGCCGGTTCCGGTCGTCGCCGTACCTACAGACGAGCTTGATCTGGCAGAAGGGGGGCGGGGTCCCGAGGGGGGCGGGGACTCGGACGGAGAAGGTGCCGCCATTCAGGAGAACGAGGCCGAGGGAGACGGCGAACTTGAAGTCGAGGAGATGGCGCAGGCCGAGTCCCCCGCACTTTCTCCGGCGGAGGGGGCGAAGGAGACGCGGCCGCAGGAGCCGCAACAGTGGAAGAGGAAAGGACGGCGCGGCCCTCGCGCGAACATCGAGGATCTCCTTACCGAGGGGCAGGAGGTCGTGGTCCAAGTCACGAAGGAGCCGATCGGCACGAAGGGTCCACGCGCGACCACGTATATCTCCCTTCCCGGGCGCTATCTCGTCTTTATGCCGACGATCAACCATGTGGGGGTCTCCCGAAGGATCGCTTCGGACGAGGAACGCCGGCGGCTGAAAGAGACGATCTCCCGACTAAAGAAGCCCGGACATGGCTACATTATCCGGACTGTTTCGGAGGGGACGACCGAGGAGGAATTCAAGGGGGATATCCAGTTCCTGGAAGTTCTTTGGCAGGACGTCCTGAAGAAGAAGGAGTCTGCTTCTGCTCCGGCCCTTCTCCATAGCGAGATGGACCTGGTTTTTCGGACGGTGCGCGATCTGTTTACCAAAGAGGTCGATCGGCTCACGGTCGACAACAGCGTGGAATACGATCGATTGAAGGAGTTCATGTCCCAGTACATGCCGGACCTGCTCGGACGCCTCTATCTCTGGGACAAGGAGGAACCGGTCTTCGACGCCTACGGTCTGGAGATCGAGATCTCGAAGGGGAAGGGGCGACGCGTCTGGCTGAAATCCGGTGGGTACATCGTGATCGATCTTACCGAGGCGCTGACCGTCATCGATGTGAACACGGGCCGCTATGTCGGGAGGCGCGATCTTGAAGAGACCATCTTGAAGACGAATCTCGAGGCTGCGAAGGAGATCGCCTATCAGCTGCGGCTGCGGAACATCGGCGGGATCATCATCATCGACTTCATCGACATGGAGCGGGAGCGGAACCGCGACAAGGTTTTCAAGGCCTTCTCCGAGGCGCTCTCGGCCGACAAGGCCCGGACGAACATCCTGAGAATCTCCGAGCTGGGGCTGGTCGAGATGTCGCGAGAGCGGACGCGGGAAGATCTCCTCCGCATCTTGTCGCAGCCTTGCCTGTACTGCGAGGGGCGCGGCTATACCAAATCTCCCACCACGATCTGTTACGAGATCTTCCGCGAGATCCGGAGGATCGGCGCGTCTCCCCGCGATCGGAAGGTCATCGTCGGCGCGCATCCGAGCGTGGCCGGCCTGATGTACGAGGAGGAGCGGCAGACCGTGGAGGAGCTGGAGCGGGAGTGCGGTAAGAAGATCATCATCAAGGCCGACCCGAACCTCCACATCGAGCAGTACGACATCGTGACGCTCTAATCGGGAGGCCTCAGCCGCAAAGCCTGGAGAAAGACGCCCCGGAGCCGGTTGACAAAGAAAAAATAATCTCCGTATCATGGCCGGATTGTGACGGGAGGTAGACGCGAAGCGGTCTCTGCTCTTCTCCTTTCCGCCGTCCCCGGGATCGGAAATCTCCTCTTCAAAAGATTGATCGAACGATTCGGGAGCGCCGAAGCGGTCCTGGCCGCTCTCTCCGCGGGAGACTTAGCCGCAATCGGAGAGGTCGAGGGGATCGGCCCCAAGGCAATCGATCATCTGGCGGCGGTGGGCCCCGAGCAGTGGAAGGCTGCGGAGGAAGAGGCGCGGCGGGCCCAAGAGGAGGGGATCGCGCTCCTTCCCCTCTCCTCGGATCAGTACCCCTCGCTACTTTTTCAGATCCCCGATCCCCCGCCACTCCTCTATATAAAAGGAGAGGAGGCCCGGCAGACATTGGCCGCTCCGGCGATCGCGATCGTCGGTTCGAGGGACGCGACCCCGTATGGGGTCTCCATGGCGGGGCGGCTTGCCGGAGAACTGGCCGCGCGCGGGGTTACCATAATCTCCGGATTCGCTCGGGGGATCGATGCCGCGGCGCATCGGGGCGCGTTGGAGAGGGGGGGACGGACCGTTGCCGTCTTCGGCTGCGGGATCGATGTCATCTATCCGGCGGGGCACCGAAGGCTGGCCGAGGAGGTCCGGGCGCGCGGCGCCCTTGTCTCTGAACTTCCCCTCTCTGCGGAGCCTTCGGCCGAGCATTTTCCGGCCCGCAACCGGATTATCAGCGGGCTGTCGCTCGGGGTGCTGGTGGTGGAGGCGGCCGAGCGGAGCGGCTCGCTGATCACGGCCCGGCTGGCCCTCGACCAGGGCCGCGAGGTGTTCGCGGTGCCGGGTCAGGTCGGAGGGAAGAACAGCGCCGGATCCAACGGGTTGATCAAACGGGGCGCGAAACTGGTCGAGTCGGTGGATGATATACTGGAAGAGGTGGCAGGCCAGGTCACGCTTCCGAATCTTTCTCTCCCGGCGCCGGGCTCCGAGACTCCGGCCTCTCCCCCGGGAGAGATTTTGGGGACCGAGGGGTGCCTCATTCGCCTCCTTTCCGAAGAGCCGCGGCATGTGGAGTGGCTGATCGCCGAGAGCGGTCTGGCGGCGCGGAACGTGACGGGGGCCCTCCTCCAACTTGAGATCAAAGGAGCGGTCCGGCAGATGCCTGGACAGTATTACGTTCGCAGATGAAGAAATCGCTTGTCATCGTCGAGTCACCTTCGAAAGCAAAGACGATCCACAAGTATCTCGGCTCGAAGTACGCGGTGCTCGCCTCCATCGGCCACGTCAAAGATCTTCCGAAGAACCGTCTCGGAATCGACATGCAGAAAGGATTCGAGCCGGAGTATGTCGTCATCAAGGGAAAGAAGAAGGTCCTGGCCGAGATCAAGGAGGCGGCCGGGAAGGCGGATCGGACCTACCTTGCGACGGACCCTGACCGGGAAGGGGAGGCGATCGCCTGGCACATCGCTGAGGAGTTGAACGGAGGCAAGAAGAAAAAGCGGGGCTCTCCTCCCATCTATCGCGTCCTCTTCAACGAGATCACCGAGCGGGCGATCCGCCGGGCCATGGAAGAGCCGGGGGAGATCAATCTGAAAAAGGTGAATGCCCAGCAGGCGCGCCGGATCCTCGATCGACTTGTCGGATATATGCTCTCCCCCCTTCTGTGGGAGAAGGTTCGCAGAGGCCTCTCCGCCGGGCGGGTCCAGTCGGTCGCCGTCCGACTGATCTGCGAGCGGGAGCGGGAGATCGCCTCCTTCGTCAAGGAGGAGTACTGGTCGGTCGAGGCGAAATTGGAGGGGGCCGATCCCCCCCCGTTCGTCGCCAGGGTGGTCAAGAGGGAGGGGAAAGAGGTCGATCTCAAGACCGCGGCCGACGCCGATGCGGTCCTCAAGGCCCTCTCGCGTGAGATCTTCGTTGTCGCCTCAGTCGAGAAAAAGGATCAGAAGCGGAACCCGGCCCCGCCGTTCATCACCAGCCGCCTCCAGCAGGAGGCCGCCCGAAAGTTGGGATTCACCTCGAAAAAGACGATGATGATCGCCCAGCAACTGTACGAAGGAGTCGAGCTCGGCGATGAGGGACCGGTCGGATTGATCACCTATATGCGGACCGACTCTACGCGGGTCTCTTCCGAGGCGCAGCAGGAGGCGCTCGCCTTCATCGCCGGCCGTTTTGGCGCCCAGTACCGTCCCCAGGAGCCGAACATCTATCGGAGCAAGAAGGGGGCGCAGGAGGCCCACGAGGCGATCCGACCGACCTCGATCGAACGGGACCCGGAGAAGGTCCGCCGATTTTTAACCCGGGAGCAGAACCTTTTATATAAATTGATCTGGAACCGATTCGTTGCAAGCCAGATGACGCATGCGCAGGTAGAACTCACGCGGGCGGAGATCTCCGCCGGTCCCGTCACCCTCCGGGCCAGCGGATCGATCGTGAGGTTTCCGGGCTTCATGGCGGTCTACACCGAAGGGCGCGATGAAGGGACCTCCGAGGAGGAGCCCGACGGAGAGGGAGGGGTCCTTCCCCCGCTGGAGGCGGGCCAGCGGCTCGGACTGCTTGAAGTGATCCCCAAGCAGCACTTTACCCAGCCGCGGCCGAGATACAACGAGGCCCTTTTGATCCGCGATCTGGAAGAGAAGGGGATCGGACGCCCCTCCACGTATCATACGATCACCTCCACGATCCAGGAGCGGAAGTATGTCGAGAAGAGGGAGGGACGATTCTTCTGCACCGACCTGGGAAAGATGGTGAACGATCTTCTGGTCGCGCACTTCCCCGACATCCTCGATGTCGGCTTCACGGCGCAGATGGAGTCGGAGCTCGACGAGATTGAAGAGGGGGAGAAGGAGTGGGTCGAGACGGTCCGCGATTTTTACCACCCTTTTTCAAAGGATCTTGAGAAAGCGCAGGTCGAGATGCGCGACGTCAAGCGGGAGGAGATTCCGACCGACATCGTCTGCGAGAAGTGCGGAAATCCGATGGTGATCCGCTGGGGCCGCCTCGGCCGATTCCTCGCCTGCCGTGGGTATCCCGAATGCCGGAACACCAAGGAGTTTGTCGAAGAGGATGGGCGGGTCCGGGTCGTCGAGCCCGAGCCGGTGGCCGACGAAATCTGCGAGAAGTGCGGGAAGCCGATGGTGATCAAGACCGGGCGGTTCGGCCGCTTTCTCGCCTGTTCGGGATATCCCGACTGCTCCAATACCCGATCCGTCGGGACCGGAGTCCTCTGTCCCGAGGAAGGATGCGGCGGGAACCTCGTCGAGAAGAGGAGCCGGCGGGGGAAGCTCTTCTTTGCCTGCAGCAATTATCCCCGCTGCAAATTCGCCCTCTGGGATCGCCCGATTTCCAAGGCCTGCCCCTCCTGCGGGGCCCCCTTCCTCGTCGAGAAGCGGTCGAAGGAAGGGGGAAAGATCCTCTGTCGGAAGCAGGGGTGCAGTTATCAGGAGATCGAGGCGGGGAGCGTATCTTAGAGCGTGGAGCGCGCGATCCGGGATTTCAAGCGCTATCTCACGGTTGAACGGAACCTCTCTCTCCGAACTTGCGCCAGTTATTTGAGCGATCTGCGCCAGTTCTCCCGGTTCCTTGCGCCGACCCCTGTTGAGAACGCCGATCGCCTGGCGGTCCGGAGTTATGTCGCCCGGCTCTCTGCCGAGCGGAAGGCGCGCAGCACCACGGCCCGGCGGCTCTCGGTCCTCCGCTCCTTCTTCGATTTTCTTCTCGAGGCGGGGAGGGTCGGGAAGAATCCGGCGCGCCTCGTGCTGCGGCCGAAGATCCCGAAGCGGCTCCCTAACTTTTTGACGGTCGACGAGGCCGCCCGCCTGATGAACGGCCCGCGGGGGGAAGCAGCCCTTGCCGGGCGCGATCGGGCGATCCTGGAGTTGTTCTACTCCTCGGGTTTGCGGCTTTCCGAATTGGTCGGTCTCTCGGTCGGCGATCTTGATCTCGCCTCCGGGAGCGTCCGCGTCTTCGGCAAGGGGAGCCGCGAGCGGATCGTTCCGGTCGGATCAAAGGCGGTCGAGGCGCTCCGCGATTATCTTGCGCGGGATCGCGTTCTTCAAAGCGCGCGTCCCCTCTTTTTGAACCGGCGCGGCGGCCGTTTGACCCCTCGCTCGGTGGAGCGTATAGTCAAAAAATATATGACGGAGATCGGGAAGCCCGCGTTCTCGCCTCACGCGCTCCGTCACAGTTTTGCGACGCACCTCCTCGACAACGGCGCGGACCTCCGCTCCATTCAGGAGATGCTCGGCCACCGGAGCCTCTCCACAACCCAGCGTTACACCCATCTTCTGCCGGGCCGGTTGATGCGGGTCTACGACCGGGCGCATCCCCGCGGGAGGGGTCGGAACCAGAAATGATTTTTGGGGATGGTTCGCCCCCTTCCGCCCGCATCCGAAGCACAACGATTCTTTCGGTTCGCCACCGAGGGAGGGTGGCGATGGGCGGGGACGGGCAGATGACCATCGGGCAGATGGTCGTCAAACAGAACGCGAAGAAGATCCGCCGGATGTATAATGATTCGATCCTCGCCGGTTTCGCCGGGGGCGACCGCCGTCGCGGTGAATGAGCGTTCCGAAGACATCTGGGCGCGGAGGCTCTTTACGATCCTGGAGCGGCTGTTGGAGGAGATCTCCTTCGATGCCCCCGATCAGCGTGAAAAGAAGGTCATGATCGACGCCCCGTATGTCCGGGCGAAACTCTCCGCGATCGTAAAGAGCGAAGATCTGACGCGGTATATTCTGTAATGCTCAACCGGGCGCAGATCCTCGTCGAGGCGCTTCCATACATCCGCGCGTTCTCGGGGAAGACAATCGTCATCAAGTACGGCGGCAAGGCGATGACCGAGCCGAAACTGAAAGAGCAGTTCGCCGAGGACATCGTCCTGCTCAAGTATGTCGGGATCAATCCGATCGTGGTCCACGGCGGCGGGCCGCAGATCTCGCAGGTAATGGAGCGGCTCGGGAAGAAGCCGAGGTTCGTCAAAGGGGTTCGCGTCACCGACGCCGAGACGATGGAGGTCGTCGAGATGGTCCTCTGCGGGACGATCAACAAGGAGATCGTCTCCCTGATCAACCGGCACGGCGGAAAGGGGGTCGGCCTGACCGGGAAAGATGGGGCGCTCCTGCGCGCGCGCAAGGCCAAAGGAGACATGGGGTTCGTCGGAGAGATCGAGACCGTCGATCCGCAGATCTTAGGAAGGCTCGATGCCGGCCGCTTCATCCCGGTCATCGCGCCGGTGGCTGCGGGCGCCGACGGCCATTCGTACAACATCAATGCCGACACGGCCGCCTCCGCGATCGCCTCGGCGCTTCTGGCCGAGAAGTTGATCCTTCTGACGGACGTCTCGGGGGTTTATGACCGCTCGGAAAAACTGATCTCAAGCGTGACGCGCAGAGAGGCGCTCCGGCTGATCAAGAGAGGGGTCGTCTCCGAGGGGATGGTGCCCAAGGTGAACGCCGCAATCGCGGCGCTCGAAGGAGGCGTGAGAAAGGCGCACATCCTCGACGGCCGCATCCCTCATGTCCTCTTATTGGAACTCTTCACGGCCCACGGGGTGGGGACCGAAATCGTCGCCTAGAGTTCAAGGGTAACAGTAGTGAACGAATAAAAGGACTTGCAATCTGTTTTAATACCGTATATCCTATGTTTTGTGAAACTCGCAGACTGGGCGCGGGCTCAGGGGGTTGATTACAAGACCGCCTATCGTTGGTTCAGGGCGGGCATCCTGCCTGTTCCATCGACGCAACTCCCCACGGGT
>CAZSHZ010000186.1:0-11551 GCA_964606955.1 uncultured Nitrospirota bacterium | reverse complement strand
ATGATCGCGCAGGTGTTTGGGATCAAGCATCGGGTTTTTGTAGCATTTCGACCTTGACCGGTCAATCGGCGGATAATATATTTCAGGCGTTGTGCCGTTTCCTCGCTTGCTTCGCAGGCTCCTCCTTCCGGCGTTCGTGCTGGCCGTCGGGGCCGCGTCGTTTTATCCCCTTCTGATTCGAGGGACCCCTCCGGAGATGGTCCTCATTCCGGCCGGCGAGTTCGTCATGGGGTCTAATAAGATCGACACCGCGGGCGAGGCGCGGGAGTTTGGGACGGTCAAACCGCTCTATCTGGATGAGCACCCCGAGCGGCGGATCTCCCTCCCGGACTATTACATTGATAAATACGAGGTGACCAACGTCGCCTACGGCGTCTTTGTCCGGGAGACCTCGGCGCGGGCCCCGGCGGGATGGAAACCGGGGATTCTGCTCGGCCAGGAGCACCACCCCGTGACCGGGATCAACTGGTATGACGCCGAGCGCTACTGCCGGTGGGGCGGAAAGAGGCTTGCCACCGAGGCGGAATGGGAGAAGGCGGCCCGTGGAACCGACGGCCGCGAGTACCCGTGGGGGAACAAGTACGACGGGAAGCGGGCGAATACGGGGGACGCGGGGCGAGGCGGGCTTGTCAAAATCGGCTCATTCCCGCAAGGGGCAAGCCCGTTCGGCGTCCATGACTTAACCGGAAACGCCTGGGAGTGGGTGGACGCCTGGTATCAGGCCTACCCCGGCAGCGATTTCGATTCCCCCTTGTTCGGTGAAAAGTTCAAGGTCATCCGGGGGATGTCGTGGGGCGGCTCCGGCCACTATGCGATCCCTCATTTCTACCGCGCCGCCTATCGCTCCTACGCGCGCCCGGAGACCAGTTTCCCCGATGTCGGTTTCCGCTGCGCGAAAAACCGTTGACAGCCCTCAGATCATTGTTTATAATTTGGGACCGAGATCTCTTCCCCATTTGTTTATATCGTATCCGACATCCCTGACTTAAAATTGAGGACGAACAGGTAGATTATCCGTTCCGCTTTGGTCTTACCCGCCGGGGCTTTATATAAGAACAAAAAATGAGGAGAGTTAGATGAATCTTGTCGATCTAAAAGAAAAAAGCATCGCGGAGCTCAATGAGGTGGCGCGGGAACTGAAAATCGAAGGGGCGCCGAACCTCCGAAGGCAGGAGCTGATCTTCGCGATCCTCCAAGCCCAATCCGATAAGACCGGCCTGATCTACGGCGAGGGGGTCCTTGAAACCCTCCCGGACGGTTTCGGCTTTCTCCGCTCCCCGGCATATAACTACACGCCGGGGCCGGACGACATCTACGTCTCACCATCGCAGATCCGCCGGTTCAACCTTCGGACCGGAGACATCATCTCCGGCCAGATCCGCCCTCCCAAAGAGGGGGAGCGCTACTTCGCGCTCCTGAAGGTGGAGAAGGTCAATTATGAGGAGCCGGAGGTCGCCCGGGACAAGATCCTCTTCGATAACCTCACCCCCCTCTATCCGGAGGAGAAGATCCGGCTGGAGTACGACCCGGAGGAGTATTCGACCCGGGTGATGGATCTGATTACCCCGATCGGCAAGGGTCAGCGCGGGCTGATCGTCGCCTCCCCGAGGACCGGGAAGACCGTTCTTCTGCAGAATATTGCCAAGGCGATCATGAAAAACCATCCGGAGATCATCCTGATCGTCCTGTTGATCGACGAGCGGCCGGAAGAGGTCACCGACATGCAGCGGCAGGTCCGGGGCGAGGTGATCTCCTCCACGTTCGATGAGCCGGCCTCCCGCCACGTCCAGGTCGCGGAGATCGTTCTGGAGAAGGCGAAGCGGCTCGTCGAGCATAAACGGGATGTGGTGATCCTCCTCGATTCGGTCACCCGCCTGGCGCGAGCGCACAATAGCGTGCAGCCCCCCTCGGGCCGCGTCCTCTCGGGAGGTCTGGACGCCAACGCCCTTCAGAAGCCGAAGCGCTTCTTCGGGGCCGCCCGGAACATCGAGAACGGCGGAAGCCTCACGATCATGGCGACCGCGTTGATCGACACCGGTAGCCGGATGGACGACGTCATCTTCGAGGAGTTCAAAGGGACCGGCAACATGGAGATTCATCTCGATCGGAAGCTCGCCGACCGCCGGATCTTTCCCGCGTTCGAGATGACGCTCTCCGGGACGCGCAAGGAAGAGTTATTGATGGAGCCGCCGGTCTTGAACAAGGTCTGGATCCTTCGAAAGGTCCTCTCGCAGCTCTCCAACCAGGAGGCGATGGAGTTTCTGCTCGACAAGGTCCGGGGGACGAAATCGAACAAAGAGTTCCTCGATTCCATGAATAAATAATTGCATTCTGGGGCCGGTTCGGCTATCGTAAGCGGGATGAAAAAGGGGATTCATATGGAGTATCGCGAGGCGGCCGTGTACTGCGCCTGCGGGTCGGTGATGAAGACGCGCTCGACGGTGCCGGAGATCCACGTGGAGATCTGCTCCGTCTGCCATCCCTTCTTCACCGGGACGCAGAAGATCGTCGATACCGAGGGGAGGGTCGAGCGCTTTAGAAAGAAATACGCGAAGCGTTAAACCTGCCGATAGACGATCTCCCCGGGCGTCCCCTGGGAGAGGAGTTGTGTCGCGGCAGGTTTTTTTATTTTGTGCGGGGATATTTTTATGGAACCGTACCTGGGGAAAAAAGCGGAAGTGATCTGCGCCCGTCTTCGGGAGATCGAGGGGCTTCTCGCCGATCCGGAGGTCGCGGTGGACCGCTTTCGATCGGTCGCCCTGGCCAAGGAGCGCTCCGAGCTTGCGGAGCCGGCTGCGGCATGGGAGAAGTGGTGCGATCTCTCCCGTCGGATTGGGGAGGCCGAAGAAGTCCGCCAGCAGGCCCGTGAGGCGGAATTGAGGGAGATGGCGGCCGAGGAGCTTGCCGAACTCGTGCGGCATCGCGATAAGATCGAGGAGAAGATCAAGGGTCTTCTTCTTCCGCGCGAGCCGGACAAAAACATCTTCCTGGAGATCCGGGCCGGCGCCGGGGGGGAGGAGGCGGCGCTCTTTGCCTCTGAGCTTTTCCGGATGTACGCCAAATACGCGGAGCGCCGCCGCTGGAAGATGGAGACGCTCTCTTCGTCGGCGACGGGGATCGGCGGGATCAAAGAGGCGATCGCCCTGATCGAGGGGAAAGGGGCCTATCGCGCATTAAGACACGAATCAGGGGTCCATCGGGTACAGCGGGTCCCGGTGACCGAGGCCTCCGGCCGGATCCACACCTCCACCGTGACCGTCGCGGTGATCCCAGAAGCCGAAGAGGTCGAGGTCCAGGTCGATCCGAAGGATCTGAGGGTCGATACATTCTGCTCCTCCGGCCCCGGGGGGCAGTCCGTCAACACGACCTATTCCGCCGTCCGGATCACGCATCTCCCGACCGGGGTCGTCGTCTCCTGCCAGGACGAGCGCTCCCAGCTCAAAAACAAGATGAAGGCGATGCGGATCCTCCGCTCCCGTCTTCTGGAAGCTGAAAAGGAGAAGCAGCGGGCCGAGATCGGCAAGACGCGAAAACTTCAGGTCGGCTCCGGGGAGCGAAGCGAAAAGATCCGAACCTACAATTTTCCACAGAACCGGGTCACCGATCATCGGATCAATCTGACGTTACATCGTCTGGATCAGATCCTTGGGGGGGACTTGGATGAGATGGTTCAGGCCTTGATGGCCGCCGATGAGATGGAGCAGACCAGCGGGCTTTATGGGGACTCCGCTTCCCGGAGCCGGGCGTGATCATCGGGACTGCCCCAATGACGGCAGATCTTCTGATCGCTCGAGCGGCCTCCCTCCTCGCCGAGCGCGGAATTTCGGAGGCGCGCCTCGATGCGGAGCTCCTCCTCTCTCATCTCCTCGGCTTTTCCAGGACCGATCTCTACCGGTGCGGGGCGGAACCTGTCTCGCCGGCCCTTATCCGGGAATACGATCGCGCCGTGGCGCGACGTGCGGATCGGGAGCCGGTCGCCTATATCGTCGGTGCGCGGGAGTTCTGGGGGCTTCCGATCTCGGTCTCTCCGGGGGTCTTCATCCCGAGGCCCGAGAGCGAGCATCTGATCGAGGCGGCGCTTTCCTTCCCCCCCCCCGGACGCTCCTCGATCTCTGCAGCGGGAGCGGTGCCCTCATCATTGCGCTCGCGCGCTCCTTTCCTGAGGCTGCAATCGATGCGGTCGACATTTCGGCCGACGCGATTGCCGCAGGAAGGGAAAATGCCGGGAGGCTCGGATGCGGGCGGATCCGGTTTTACCAGGGGGATCTTTTTGCTCCGCTGCCCGAGGGAAGCCGCTATGATCTGATCGTCTGCAACCCCCCTTATGTCGCGGAGCGTGACGCGCCGATCCTTCCCCCGGAGGTTCTTTGCGAGCCTCGTGAAGCCCTCTTCGGCGGCGAGGACGGGCTCCTCTTCTTCAGGCGGATCATTCCCGAGGTGAAATCGCGCCTTGCTCGCGGCGGGCGGCTCCTTATCGAGATGGGGGCGGGCCAAGCGGAAGAGGTTTCCCTTCTCGCCTCGTATGCCGGTTTCGCTTTCGGCGCGCTGAAGGATCTTGCCGGGATTGAACGGGTGGGGATCCTCTCCGATGGATAAGATCGTTATCCGGGGGGGAGAGCGGCTCGCTGGGGAGGTGGCGGTTAGCGGTGCCAAGAACTCCGCCCTGCCGATTCTCGCGTCGACCCTCCTCTCTGAAGGAACACACCGGATCCAAAATGTTCCGAAATTGGCTGATGTCGCGACGATCTGTCGCCTGCTGAAGTCGATCGGCGCCCGAATCGAGCCCGACGGCGACGGGACGCTCGGCCTTTCTGTCGAACGGATCGGCTCTTCGGCGGTCCCCTATGACCTGGTAAAAACGATGCGCGCCTCGATCCTGGTCCTCGGCCCGCTTCTGGCGCGCTGCGGTGAGGCGAACGTCTCCCTTCCGGGAGGCTGCGCAATCGGCGCGAGGCCGATCAACCTCCATCTCCTTGGCCTCTCGAAGATGGGGGCTGAAGTTTCGATCGAACACGGTTATGTCAGGGCGCGCGCCTCCCATCTCTCGGGGGCGCGGATCTATCTCGACCTCCCGACCGTGACCGGCACGGAAAACTTGATGATGGCGGCAACCCTTGCCCGCGGCACGACCGTCATCGAGAACGCCGCGTGCGAGCCGGAGGTGGTCGACCTCGCCCGTTTCCTCACCGCAAGAGGGGCGAAAATTTCCGGGGCCGGGACCAACCGGGTCACGATCGACGGGGTTGAGAAGTTGTCGGCGGGAGAATATCTGATCATGCCCGATCGGATCGAGGCCGGATCGTTGATGGTCGCCTCCGCGATCACCGGGGGGGATATCTTCCTCCGCGGGGCGAGAAAGGAAGATCTTGCGGCGCCGATCAGCAAACTTCGCGAGGCCGGGGCGCGGATCGTCGAGGAGGGGACGGGGATCCGGGTGGAGGGGAGGAGGCCGGCCCGCTCCGTGGACGTAACGACCTCACCCTTTCCCGGTTTCCCCACCGACATGCAGGCGCAGATGATGGCCTTGATGTCGATCGGGGATGGGCTTTCGGTCATCACCGAGACGATCTTCGAATCGCGGTTTACCCATGTCGCCGAGCTGCGGCGGATGGGGGCCGACATCAAGTTGGAAGGGAATCACGCCGTCATTCAAGGGGTCAAAGGACTCTCCGGCGCCCCTGTGATGGCCTCCGACCTGCGCGCGTCGGCCTCTCTCATCCTCGCCGGCCTTGCGGCGGAGGGAGAGACCGAGGTCTATCGGGTCTATCACCTCGACCGGGGGTACGAACGGCTTGACGACAAGTTGGCATGGCTGGGGGCGAAAATTCGCCGTGAGAAGGGGAGGGCTTAGGTGACCGGTTCTGATCTGATTATCGCTCTCCCTAAGGGGAGGCTCCTTGCGCCGTCGGTCCATCTCTTCAAAAAGATGGGGCTGCTCCCACGGAAGGTTTCGCCTGAGACTCGGCGTCTCCACTTTCGCGGCGCCTCCGGGATCCACTTTTTGATCCTTCGGGCCACCGATGTGCCGACCTATGTCGAATATGGGGCGGCTGATGTCGGGATCGTCGGCAAGGATCTCCTGCTGGAACAGGGGAGAGATCTCTTTGAACCGGTCGATCTGCAGTTTGGCCACTGCCGTCTGGTGGTTGCGGTCCCGACCAAGGCCGCAGCGTCGGGAGGGAAACTCAAGATCGCGACGAAGTATCCGAACCTGACCGAGCGTCATTTTTCGGAAAAAGGGGTTCCGGTGGAGATTATTAAACTGTACGGATCGATCGAGCTCGCCCCGATGGCCGGTTTGGCCAACCGGATCGTCGACCTCTCGGCGACCGGCGAGACCCTCCGGCAGCACGGGTTGGCCGTCGAAGAGGAAATCTGCCGCTCGACCGCGCGTCTCATCGTCAATCGAGCCAGCCTGAGGACGAAACACCCGCGGGTCTATGAGTTGATTGAGGCGGTCAGAGGGATGTCCGGGTCGCGATGATCCCCTTTCTGCATAAAAGATCGAAGCGTTACCCTCTGCTGCTGGACCGCCTCTCCCACCGCTTTGCGTTCGAAGCGCCGGTGGACGCGGTGGTCCGGAAAATTGTTGACGCCGTCCGAAAAGAGGGGGACCGAGCGGTCCTCCGATTTACCCGCCGGTTCGATCGGATGACGCTGACCCCGGCGACGATGGAGGTCGGCCGCGACGAGATTGCGGAGGCCTATCGAAAGGCCGAGCCGACCCGGATCGAGGCGCTGAAATTTGCGGCGGGGAGGATCATCTCCTATCATCGCCGGCAGCGCCCGACCGGATTTACCTATCAGGAGGAGGGTGTGACCCTGGGGGAGCGGGTCCATCCGCTGGAGCGGGTCGGGATCTATGTCCCCGGAGGGAAGGCGGCCTACCCCTCCTCCGTGTTGATGAACGCCCTCCCGGCGAAGGTCGCAGGGGTCCAGGAGATCATCATGGTCTCCCCGACACCGCGCGGCGAGACCAACCCCTATGTATTGATCGCCGCTGATCTCGCCGGGGTCTCCCGGATCTTCCGGATTGGAGGGGCGCAGGCGGTGGCCGCGCTCGCCTTCGGAACGCGCACCATTCCGAAGGTGGACAAGATCGTCGGACCGGGAAATCTCTACGTCAACGCGGCAAAACGGATGGTCTTCGGCCTCGTCGACATCGACATGATCGCCGGCCCCTCCGAACTGCTCGTCATTGCCGACGACAAGGCCAACCCGACATTTGTCGCATCGGATCTCCTCTCCCAGGCGGAACACGACGAGGAGGCATACGTCTTCTGTATCGTGCAGTCGGAGAAGATGGCGCAAGCGGTGCGCCAGGAGATGGGAAGGCAGGTGAAGAAACTGGCGCGGCGGAAGATCGCCCAGAAGGCGCTTCGGCGGCACGGCTTCGGATTCGTGATCCCGGAGATCCCGGATCTGATCGAGGCCGCGAACCGGATCGCCCCCGAACATCTGGCCCTCTTCATGACGGACGCCACTTCCCTGGCCGATCGGTTCATTCATGTGGGGGCGCTCTTCCTTGGGGAGTATACGCCGCAGGCGCTGGGAGACTATCTTGCGGGTCCGAATCACGTCCTCCCTACCGGCGGCACAGCGCGCTTCTTCTCTCCGCTGTCGGTCTGGGATTTCGTCAAAAAGAGCAGCGTCATCGCCTACTCGCGCGAAGGGTTGGAGCGGATGGGATGGAAGGCGATCGCGCTGGCTGAGATCGAGGGGCTGGGAGCGCATGCCCGGATGATCTCGATCCGCCTCGAGGGGCGGCGACAAGAGGAATAGATGCGCGTCGGGCAGTTCGAGCGAAAGACGAAAGAGACCGCGATTGCCGTCGAGTGGCTCCTCGATGGCAGAGGAGAGGTGAATGTGAAGACCCCCTTTCCGTTCCTGGATCATATGCTCTCTGCGATGGGGAAGCATGGTCTCTTCGACCTGAAGGTCCGTGCCGACGGCGATCTACAGGTCGATGATCATCACACGATCGAGGACCTCGGGATCGTGTTGGGCGAGGCGTTTTCAAAGGCGCTCGGGGAGAAGGAGGGAATCCGGCGGTTCGGCAGCACCTCGGTCCCGCTGGATGAGGCGCTGGCGGATGTTGCCGTCGATCTCTCCGGAAGGCCGTTCCTCTCCTGGCGCGTCCGGCTCCCCAGAAAGAAGATCAAAGAGTTCGATACGGGATTGATCCCGCATCTCCTTGGAGCTCTATGCGACCGGGGACGGATGACACTCCACGTCAACCTCCGCTATGGGAAGGACCCCCACCATATCCTTGAGGCGGTCTTTAAAGGGATCGGGAAGGCGCTCTGCGAGGCGACGCGGCAGGAGCCCCGGATCGGCATCCCTTCGACGAAAGGGGTCCTCTGAACAAGTTGAAGATCGTTGTCGTCGATTACGGAATGGGGAATGTGAAGAGCGTCCAGCGGGGGTTCGAGCGCGCCGGCTTCCCCGCCCGAATCTCCGGGGATCCGCGCGAGGTCGCCGAGGCGACGCATCTTGTCGTCCCGGGAGACGGCGCCTTCGCGGACTGCATGGAGAACCTCGACCGGCGCCGGCTTATCGATCCGATCGTGGGAGGGATCCGGGAAGGGAAGCCCTATCTTGGGATCTGCCTCGGCCTTCAGATCCTCTTCACGTCGAGCGAGGAGTTCGGGGGAGGGCGCGGGCTTGATCTGATCAAGGGGAGGGTGATCCGTTTCGCCCTCTCGGCCCCCTGGAAGGTCCCCCACATGGGGTGGAACGATGTCGAGGTCGCCTCTCGTGCGCCGATCTTCGAAGGGGTTCCCGACCGCTCCTATTTCTATTTCGTCCATTCCTATTATCCGATTCCGGAGGATTTGAGCGCGGTGATCGGTTTCACAGAGCATGGGAGCACTCGGTTCGTCTCCGCCCTGCAGGTCGGGAACGTGGTCGCCTTCCAGTTTCATCCTGAGAAGAGCCAAGCAGTAGGGCGCCGCCTCCTGGAGAACTTTGTTCGGATGAGATGAGAGGCGGGCAAACGCGCGATGACGATCATCCCGGCGGTGGATATCAAAGAGGGGCGCTGTGTTCGCCTCCTTCAGGGCTCGATGGATCGGGAAATCGTCTATGCCGCTGATCCGGTGGAGGCGGCGCGGCTCTGGGAGAAGCAGGGTGCCCGGCGCCTCCACGTCGTCGATCTGGACGGCGCCCTCGCAGGGGAGCCGAAAAACTTTCTCCTCATCGCGAAGATCCTCGGCCTCCTTTCGATCCCCGTTGAGGTCGGCGGCGGTATTCGGACGATCGAGGCGGTCTCGCGATACCTGGAGGCCGGAGCACGTTGGGTTGTATCGGGGAGCGGGATGGCGGAGGCCGGATTTTTCGAGGAACTCTGCCGGCGTTTCCCCGGCAAGATCATCGCAGGGATCGATTCGCGGGAGGGCCGCGTTGCCGTGCAGGGTTGGACCGAGACCCTCCCTCTTTCGCCTTACGCGCTGGCCCGACGCGCCCAGGCTGCCGGCGCGGCCGCGCTCCTGGTCACGGATATCATGAAAGACGGGATGCTCTTGGGACCTAATCTGCAACTTTTGGAAGGAATGCGGAAGGCAAGTTCCCTTCCGCTGATCGCCTCGGGAGGGGTCTCTTCCGTTGAGGATATCCGGCTGTTAAAACAGATTCCGGAAGTATCGGCGGCGGTCGTCGGCCGTGCTCTCTATGACGGGAGGCTTGCGTTTCCTGCGGCCCAGCGGGAGGCCGACGGGGGAAACAGATGCTGATGAAGCGACTTATCCCTTGCCTTGATGTTGCCGGTGGACGCGTTGTGAAGGGAGTTTCGTTTCAGAACCTCCGGGACGCCGGCGATCCGGTCGAGATTGCCCAGCGTTACGAGGGGGAGGGGGCCGACGAGCTCTGCTTTCTCGACATCGCGGCATCGATCGAGGGCCGGGAGACCTTGCTGGATCTAGTGAGGAGGACCTCCGAGGAGCTTTCGACCCCCCTCACGGTGGGGGGGGGGATCCGATCGGTCGAGGATGTTCGCCGTCTGTTGGCCTCCGGCGCCGACAAGGTGTCGATCAATACGGCGGCGGTCGAGCGGCCCGAACTGATTCGAGAGACCGCCCGGCGCTTCGGCTCGCAGTGCATCGTTGTGGCGATCGATGCGAGGCGGAAGGGGGCAGAGGCCGGCTGGGAGGTCCATACGCATGGGGGGAGCCGCCCTTCTGGAAGGGACGCGGTCGGATGGGCCAAGGAGGCCGAATCGCTCGGGGCGGGGGAGATTCTCTTGACCAGCATCGATCGGGATGGGCGGCAGAAGGGATATGATCTTGATCTGACCGCCGCGATTTCCTCCGTGGTGGGGATTCCGGTGATCGCCTCGGGCGGAGCCGGAGGGCCGGAGCATCTGTATGAGGCCCTGACCAAGGGAGGGGCCGATGCGGTCCTCGCCGCCTCGATCTTTCACTATCGGGAGCACTCGCTCCCAGAAATTAAGAGATACCTGGCCGAGCGCGGCGTACCGGTCCGACAGTGACCCGACGATTCACAAGTTCGGTGAGATTTTCGGACGGGATTGTCCCCGCCGTCGTCGTCGACGACCGGGGATCGGTCCTGATGGTCGCCTACATGGATTGTGAGGCGCTCGAGCGGACACTCGCCACCGGAGAGGTTCATTTCCACTCCCGCTCTCGCCGCCGTCTTTGGAGAAAGGGGGAGAGCTCGGGAAACGTCCAGCGGGTCCGGGAGATCTATCTCGACTGCGATAAAGACACCCTCCTGGTCCTGGTGGATGGGGATAAGCCCGCTTGCCATACCGGGCGCCGCTCCTGTTTTTTTCGCCGCTTGCGGAAAGGAAAATGGGAAATCGTCCGGCGAGATAAGGAGCGGAAAGGGGCCGGCCTACAGGAGACCCTTGAGAAGGTCTACGCCGTGATCCTCGACCGGAAAAATAATCCCCGTCCCGGCTCCTATGTCGCCTCGCTCTTTTCCGGAGGCCGCGATCGGATATTGAAGAAGATCGCCGAGGAGGCAGGGGAACTGATGCTGAGCGCTAAGAACGGCCGGAAGAGTGAGGTTATACACGAAACGGCGGATCTCCTCTTCCATACATTGGTGGTCTTGGGCGAGCGAGGAATCCGGCCGGCGGAGATCGCCGCCGAGCTGCAGAGGCGGTATCATCCGATTGCGCGCCGGTCTCTAACGGCGCGACCGAGGCCGAAGTGAACGACTGCCTCTTCTGCAAGATCGCCCAGAAGAAGATCCCCTCCACGATCGTCTACGAAGGGGAAAGCGTCCTGGCGTTTGAGGATGTCAATCCGCAGGCCCCGACCCACCTCTTGATCATCTCGAGGCGACATATCGAGATGCTCGCGAACATCAAAGATGAAGATGCGGGGCTGATCGGAGAGATGCATCTGGTCGCAAGGAGGCTGGCCGCCGAACGGGGTTTGAATGAGGGCTACCGGACCCTCTTCAACAACGGTTCAAAGGCCGGACAGAGCGTCTGGCACCTCCACCTCCATCTACTCGGCGGGCGTCCCTTCCGATGGCCCCCGGGGTAGTAATCGGTCAGATGTTTCCTTGACAGTCCCTTAACCGC
>CAZSHZ010000185.1:0-1718 GCA_964606955.1 uncultured Nitrospirota bacterium | reverse complement strand
AAAGGCCTCGAATTGCGAGGGAGGGAGATAGACTCCCTGGGCAAGCATGGCGGCATGGAATTTTGCGAAGGCGGAGGTGTCGGAACGCTTGGCGGTCACGTAGTCGGTCACCGGCTCCTTGGTGAAGAAGAGTGTCATCTGTGAGCCGACCCGGTTGATTCGGACCGGCACTCCCGCTTTTGACGCCGCCTCACCCAGCCCCGCGGCAAGTTCCCTCCCCGCCTCCTCAAGCCTCTCGTAGACCTTCGGCCTTTTGAGCGCCTTCAGCGTCTCGATCCCTACAGCCATGGCGAGCGGATTTCCGGAAAGTGTTCCGGCCTGATAGACCGGGCCGAGCGGGGCAACCATCTCCATGATCTCCCGCTTCCCCGCGTAGGCGCCGACGGGAAGCCCCCCTCCGATGATCTTCCCCAGGCAGCAGAGGTCGGGCCGGATCCCGTAGCGCTCCTGCGCCCCCCCGTAGGCAATCCGAAACCCGGTCATCACCTCATCAAAAATCAAAAGAACTCCGAACGGCCTGGTCAGTTCCCGCAGGCCGGGTAGAAAGCCGTCCTCCGGGACGATGACCCCCATGTTTCCTGGAACCGGCTCGACGATGATCGCGGCGATCGAATTCCCCTCCTGCTCGAGCGTGTGACGAACCTCTTTCAAGTTGTTGAACGGGAGCGTGATCGTGTTGGCCGCGGTTTCCTCGGGGACCCCGGCGGAATCCGGCACGCCGAATGTGGTCGCGCCCGATCCGGCCTTCACCAACAGCGCATCGACATGGCCGTGATAGCACCCCTCGAACTTGATGATCTTCTCCCGCCGCCTGTAGGCGCGCGCAAGCCGCAGGGCCGACATGGTCGCCTCTGTCCCGGAGTTGACGAACCGGATCCGCTCCATGGAGGGGAAGGCCGAGAGGACTTCCGCCGCAAGCAGCGACTCCGGTTCGCTGTTCGCTCCGAAGGAGAGCCCTAAGCGTGCCGCGCGCGCAAGGGCGGAGACGACCTTCGGCGGGGCGTGTCCCAAGATCGCTGGTCCCCATGAGAGGACATAGTCGATGTAGATATTCCCATCGACGTCGGTGATCCGGCTCCCTTTCGCGCTCTTAATGAACGGCGGATTTCCCCCCACTGCCGAGAAGGCCCGGACCGGACTATTCACCCCGCCGGGGATCAGTTCTTTGGCCCGCTCGAAGAGGAGGCGGGATCGTTTAAGATTACGGGGCATGAGGGGATTGTATGGATTCGGTTTTGGAGGCGTCAAGCACCACCTGGAGGTTCTGCTTGGCGGCCTGGAAGGAGGGATCCAGTCGGAGCGCCCCGCGAAAGGCCCAGGCGGCCTGCTCGCGATTCCCTTTCAGATAATAGAGGAGACCGAGGTTGTTGAGGGTGCTCGGCTGCGGAGCCCCCCGGCGGATCGCCTCCTGATAATGTACGAGCGCCTCATCAATTCGACCGGCCATTCTCAAAGCATTCCCGTAATGTTCATGGGCGTTCGCGCTGTACGGGGCGAGGCGGACCGCGACCTCAAATTCAAAAAGGGCCTCCGAGAGCCGGTTCTGCTGCAGATAGAGGCTTCCCAGATTCTTGTGCGCCTCGGCAAATCTTGGCCGAAGTGAGAGGGAACGCGAAATCTCCTCCTCCGCTTCGGCGAGCCGCCCCTCGCGTAGATACGCGACGCCGATATTGTTGTGCGCCCGGGCGTTCGCCGGCGTCTTGGAAGCGACATCCCTC
>CAZSHZ010000184.1:0-15571 GCA_964606955.1 uncultured Nitrospirota bacterium | reverse complement strand
CGGAAAACCGATTCTGGAAATCCGAGGAATGGGGCTGATGATCGGGATCGAGATGGAGAGCGCCGCGGTCACCGCGCAGTTCGTCTCCGCGATGCTTTCGCGCGGCCTGATCCTCGGCTGGACGCTCCATTCGGACCGCGTCGTTCGGATCGCCCCGCCCTTAACGATCGCGGAGGAAGATCTGGAATGGGCCGTTCAGACGATCCGCGAGGGGCTGGAAGGATGAGGCAGCGGCTCGCGATCGCTTTCCTCCCCTGCTCATCCATATGGCGTCGCTCGCCGCAGGCGAGCAGTGGAAGGGGCAATCCCGTATGCGCTCTTCAAGAGGGAGGTGGAACTGACGCTGGCCCTGGCGCCGCAACCTTCTCGAGCCAGTCGATGATCTGAAGGATCTCCTCCTCCTTCAGGACGCTCGAAAACGCCGGCATCCGTTCCCTCCCCTCCCGGACGGTCTTGACGAAGAGTTCGCGGTCGATCGGCCTTCCCGGATGGATCAGCGCCGGCGCCTTCGCGGTTCCCTTTCCCGAATCCCCGTGGCATCGATAGCATCTGACGTCGACCCGCTTGACGCCATTATAGATCTTCCCGCCCGGATGATCGGGGAGCGGGAAATCGCGGTTTGCGCACCCGGCCGCGGCGAGGAACAGGAGGAGGAGAATTGACTTCCCCAGACCCAACATGGTCGAATTTGAGCAAACAGGAGGAATCCATGAAACAGGTGATCGGGATTGCGGTTGTGCTGCTGGGCCTGGGCTTTGGGTCAATCGCATTCGCCTGTCATCCAGATCGCCACTTCGGGATTCTCGTCTCCCTCGATCCCGCCGCGAAACGCTTTACGATTCTGCACATCGGGGATGACCCCCAGATGCGAGGGAAGTTTTTCACTTTCGTCGCGCAAGGGCTCGGGGTGAAGGAGCTGAAGCCCGGCATGACACTCGCCGTCCAGTTCGTCACCGAACAGGAGACGCTGGTCGCAACAAAGGTCGTGCCCATTTAGAGGCTCCGCCGAGCGGCGGGACTTACCGGTAACTCTCCGGCTCGCCCGGAAACTCCCCCTTTTCGACCTCTTCCTTGAATCTCCGGATCGCCGCCAGCGATGCGTCATGCAGGTCGGCGTACCGCCGGACATATTTCGGAACGAACCGGGTAAAGAGACCCAACATATCATGGAGAACGAGGACCTGGCCGTCGCAGTGCGGCCCCGCGCCGATCCCGATCGTCGGAACTCCGACCGCCTCCGTGATCCTCCGGGCGACCTCCGCCGGCATCCCCTCCAGGACGATCGAGAAGACACCGACTGATTCAAGCCGTTTCGCGTCATCAATCAGGGCCTGGGCGCCCTCTTCATCTCTCCCCTGGACCTTATAGCCGCCGTACTTGTGGATCGACTGCGGGGTGATCCCGATATGACCGACCACCGGGATATCGTATCGGACGATCGCCTCGATCCGATCCAAAACCCGCGCCCCACCCTCTAGTTTCACCGCCGCCGCCCCACCCGCCGAGAGAAATCGGCCGGCGTTTCTCACCCCCTCCTCGACGCTCGGCTGGTACGACATGAACGGCATGTCGCCGATCACCAGCGCCCGCGCAACAGCCCGCGAAACGATCTTCGTGTGATAGATCATCTGGTCCATCGTCACCGGAAGCGTCGTCTCCTCCCCCTGAACGACCACCCCGAGGGTGTCGCCGACCAGGATCGCATCGACTCCTGCCTCGTCTGCGATCTTCCCGAAGGGATAATCGTAGGCGGTCAGCATGACGATCTTCTTCTTTCCTTTGAGCGCGCGAAACGCAGGAACGGTTATTCTCTCCATAGCCCCGCCCGGTTCAAAATGACCTGCATCTTGTCTTCGGCGCCGATCGCCATGATGTGAACGCCGTCGCAGATGCCCGAGACCTCCTTGATGGTCCGAACGGCAATCTCGATCCCCTTCTCGATCGCCCCCTCTTTTCCGGCCCCCTCCAGCTCCGCGATGATCGGCGCCGGGACGCGGATCCCCGGGATGTTCGCCGTGACATAGCGCGCCATCTTCGCCGATCGGAGGAGAAGGATCCCGGCGAGGATCTTCACGTCGAACTTCCGCGCGAACTCCATAAATCGCGCGAAGCGCTCCGGATCATAGGTCGCCTGGGTCTGAAAAAACCGCGCCCCCGCCATCACCTTCTGCTGAAACTTGACCAGGATCGGCTCCAGCGGATTGGTCTCAGGGGTGATCGTTGCCCCCGGGAAGAGGGAGGTCGGGGCGTTCAGCGCGTTGCCGACCATGTCGTGTCCTCCGTTTAACTGCGCCACGACCTGCAGCAGATGAACCGATTCCAGATCGAAGACCGGCTTCGCCTCCTTGTGGTCTCCGACCGTCACGTAGTCGCCGGTCAGGCAGAGGACGTTTTTGATCCCGAGGATGTGGGCGCCCAGCAGATCCGACTGCGCCGCCAGACGGTTGCGGTCCCGTCCGGTGATCTGGAAGATCGGATCATGTCCCAGATCAAGGAGATACTTCGATATCGCAAGGGAGGAGGCCCGCATGATGGCGGCCTGATTATCGGTCACGTTCAGCCCGTGGACCTTCCCCAACAGCGAGCGCGCCGTCGCGGTCACTCGGGCGAGATCGGTCCCCTTCGGGGGAGGGCATTCGGCGGTCACCAAGAACTCTCCTGCCTCGACCCCCTCGCAGAGCCGCTTCATGTCTTGGGAGGTTTGCCTCCCCCCTCTCTGCCTCCCCCCTTCGCCGAGACAAGCGAGGAGTAAAAGTTGGTGTTGCGGGGCGCCTTGATCTCGAGCATGGTGGGGAGCGTCCCCGCCGCCTTGTGCGCGTCATAGATCTTCACCCAGACGCAGTCGAGGTCATCGATGACCTCGCACTTCCCCCCCTCCTTCACCCCGCCGCACGGCCCGTTGACCAGCTCTTTCGGGCATCCGACAATCGGGCAGATCCCGGCCGTCAATTCGCAGATGTGGTCGTGGACGCAGAGGGGATACTTGTAGGTCATCGCCCGACCTTCGCGCGGCTCTTCGCCGAGAGGATCGTATTGGAGAGGAGCATGACGATCGTCATCGGCCCGACCCCTCCCGGAACCGGGGTGATCCACCCCGCCCTCTTTCCGACCTCCGGAAAATCGACGTCCCCGACGATCCGCCCGTCCGAAAGGCGGTTGATCCCGACATCAATGACCACGGCCCCCGGTTTGATCATCTGCGCGGTAATGAACTGCGGACGGCCGATCGCCGCCACAACGATGTCGGCTAAAGAGACCACCTCGCCGATATTCTTCGTCTTCGAGTGGCAGATCGTGACCGTCGCGTTCCGGTGGAGAAGGAGAGCGGCCGTCGGTTTGCCGACGATGTTACTCCGGCCGACCACGACCGCCCGTTTCCCCTCGATATCGATCCCGACCCGATCAAGCAACGTGAGGATCCCGAGCGGCGTGCAGGGGACGAATCGCGGGGAACCGATCAGGAGCCTGGCCACATTGGTCAACTTGAAACCATCCACATCCTTCTCTGGTCGGACTGCTTCCAGAATTTCGCGTTCGTCGATCTGTTTCGGAAGGGGGAGTTGGACCAGAATCCCGTCGATCCGCAGGTCGCGATTCAGGGTTTCGACCAGTTTAAGGACCTCCCCCTGGGACGCGGACTGGGGGAGGAGGTGCTCCTCGGAGTAGATCCCGACCCGTTCGCACACCTTTCGCTTGTTCCGGACATAGATCTTGGACGCCGGGTTGTCTCCAACGAGAAGCGCGGCTAGACCGGGGCGTATCCCCTCCTGAGAAAGAATCTCGACCTCGGCCTTCAGCTCTTTTTCGATCTCAGCCGCGATCCCTTTTCCGTCGATCAGTTTTGCCGGCATTTAAATTTTGCGCGGGTCTCTAACCGCGCGTATCACCCGCAATTCGGTCACAACCCCCCGCACGCGGCGGTCTTCGGGCCCCTCGGGGAGATGTGGATAGATTTGCAACTCATACGCCAATCCGATCGTCATCAGATTCCCCGCCCTGGCAAGGAGCCGATCATAGTATCCCCTCCCGTAACCGATCCGCCTCCCCTCCTCATCAAATGCCACCCCCGGAACAACCAAAAGATCGATCTCGTCTATCGGGACCGCTCTCCCCTCCGGTGGCTCCGGAACTCCCCATCTCCCCTTCTTGGGAATAACACCGAAAGACAATTCGTGGAGGAGAAGTTCCTTCCCCGACGAACCGATCGCCGGAGCGACCACCCGCTTTCCTTCGACCATGGCACGGGAGATCATCTCCTCTGTTTCGACCTCGCCGGCAAAAGAGAGGTAGAACTGGACAGTCCGGCTCTCCCGAAATTCCGCGAGCGAAAAGAGGGCCGTCGCGATCGTTTGGCTCGCCTTTCCCCGTACAGCGGGGTCGAGGAGGTCGCGCCGCCTGCGCGCCTTTTCCCGAATTCGCCGTTTTTCTTCAACAATATCGAGAATTTCTAAGGCTATCACTCTTGTGGGGGTTTTTCAAGCGGCGGGAGGGGTTCGGCGGGGACCGCCGGCTCGGGCGAAGGGGGCGGAATCTCCCGCTCCTCGGGAGCCGGGGGTTTCTCTTTCGGAAGCGGGCCTAAAACGACATAAAACCCGATCCCCACCGAGTAGAACTTCTGGTCCTGAAATGTCCGCGAGACGTCGGCCAGCGGGTCGAAGATGTCGAAGTCCTCAACGATCGCATATTCAAACGAGGGGATGAGCGTGATCCGAGAGGTAACATGCGCGAATAACTGGAGTCCGGCCTGAAGCGAGTAGTGTTTCTCGCTCAGCGTGAAACCACTCTGCCGCCGCTCTCCGAACCGGGTCGCGCCGAGCCTAAAGTCGATGGAGAGATCCTCCGAGGAAACCACCTCATCGCCAATCTGAAGGGTGATCGAATCGGATTCGTTGAAACCGGAACTATCCTTTCCTGTGACCTCGTAGACGGCCCGGACATACGGCTGGGCCCGCGAAAACCGTTTGCTGACGGCGGTCGAGAAGAGGTAGTCGGTCCTCCCTGTCCCTGCGCCCCCCTTTGCGCCGTCCGGCTCGGGGGGCTGGTCGCTTGCGCTGTCGAGTTTGGTGAGGATCTCCATCACCCAGGCCGGCCTTCGCGTCCCCTCCTCGACGATCTTAAAACGTCCCCCGACGGTCAGATCTCCCCAACCGCCCCGCTTGGTCGTGGCGAGCGGGATCCCGATCGTGGAAAAATCGCTCTTCTCGCCGACGAGATAGGGGATCCGGAGGGTCAGGTGGAGGTTGGTCACGAGACCGTAGCGGATCTCCAGCTCCGATTCGCTACGGGAAGCTTCAATGTCGGTCGAGAGGAACCCGGCGCGTGCGCGGGTCGCATCGAAGCGCGAAAGCGTATAGTCGATCCGGAGATCGGCGCGGCGCCGTTCGACGATATCGGTCAAAGTCAGATAATCCGCCGCAAAAGCGGACGAAGAGAAAAGCAAAATCGAAAAGAGAATATAAGATCGGCGCGACATCCCGGCACGATATCCCAAGCAAGAATGCTTTTCAAGGCCTTTCCCTGGTATAGTACCTCCGTGATTTTCCTGGCAATCCTTCTCATGCTCCTCCCGGCCGAGGGGCTGGCGTTCGAGGTCCTCGGCCTCTCCACCCCCGAAAGTTTTATCGTCGATCCGGCGACGGGAAACTATTTCATCTCAAACATCAACGGCGCCCCGACAGACCGGGACAACAACGGATTCATCACGAAACTCGACCGCGCCGGGAAGGTCGTCGCAATGGAGTTCATCCGGACGAGCGCGAAGAACCCGCTGCACGCCCCCAAGGGGATGGCGGTGGTCGGAGGCTCTCTCTGGGTCACCGACATCGACCATGTGAAGACCTACGACACCGGTTCCGGCGCCCCCGTGGCCGACCTCGACTTGACCTCCTTCGGGGTCGCGTTTTTAAACGATATCGCAGCCGATGGCGCCGGGAACATCTTTGTCTCCGACATGCAGGCGAACAAGATCTTCAAGATCGACACCAAGGAGCGGAAGGTTTCGACCTTCGCCGAAGGGAAGAGGCTCGGCCAGCCGAACGGCCTGGTCGTCGATCCGAAGTCGGGGCGCCTGATCATGGTGTCCTGGGGCTTGGGGCAGGTCGTGGAGATCGATCCTAACGGACAGATGAAGCCGCTCTCGGAGAAAACGTTCAAAAATCTGGACGGGGTCGATTTTTCGGCTGGCGGCGATCTCTACTTCTCCTCGTTCACCAGAGGAGAGATCTACCGGTTGAAACCGGGCGGCGCCGTCGAGACATTCAAGAGCGGGCTGACCACCCCCGCCGACATCAACATCGACCGGAAGAACAATCTCCTCCTGATCCCCTTATTCGAGGGGAACAGCGCCGCCACGCTTAAGATCCCTTAGTCGGCAACTTTTCTCTCTCAGGGGCCGAAGCGCTCCTCGCGGAGGCGGACCTTCTGGATTTTTCCGGTCGCCGTTTTGGGCAGCGATTTTTCGAAGAAGACCCGGCGCGGGGCCTTAAAGTCGGCGAGGGATTCCCGGCAGTAATCGATCACCTGCGCCTCGGAAAGCGCGGCCCCCTCTTTCAGAACGATGAAGGCGACGACCTCCTCCCCCCAGATCGGATCGGGCTTCCCGATGACCGCCGCCTCCAGGATCGCCGGATGGCAGTAGAGGATCTCCTCAATCTCTTTGGGATAGATGTTCTCGCCGCCCCGGATGATCATCTCCTTCTTTCGTCCGACGACGTAGAAATAGCCATCCTGATCCTTCATCCCGAGGTCGCCGCTATGCAGCCAACCGTTTCGCAGGGCCTCGGCCGTCGCCTCCGGGTTGTTATGATAGCCCCGCATCACGTTGGGGCCGCGGATCACGATCTCGCCGACCTCCCCCGCCGCCACCTCCTGCCCGGAATCGTCCACGACCCGCATCTCTTGTCCCTCCAGGGGAAGCCCGATCGACCCGACCTTCCGGCGTCCTTCCACCGGGTTGACCGAGGAGACGCAGGTCCCCTCGGAGAGCCCATACCCCTCAAGGATCGTCGCATTGAAGCTCTTTTCAAACTTCTCGAAGACCTCAACCGGCATCGGGGCGCCCCCGCAGATGCAGTAGCGGAGGGAGGAGAGATCGTGCTCCCCCGGATTAAAACGCGACAGAAGGATCGCATAGACCGTCGGGACCGCCGAGAAGGAGGTGGCGCGGTATTGGGCGACCGCCGGAAGGAAATCCTTCGGCGAGAATTTTTCAAGGAGGATCACCGCCGCGCCGGCAAAGAGAGGCGAGAGGGTCGTGACGACCTGGCCGTTGACATGGAAGAGGGGGAGGATGCAGGCAAAGCGATCGGCCTCGGTCATCTTGATCGCCCGAACAAACATCTCGGTGTCGACCAGATAATTTTGATGGGTGAGGATCACCCCTTTCGGCTTTCCGGTCGTCCCCGAGGTATAGATCAGCGCCGCCGTATCCTGGGGGCGGGCCTCCTCCTCGAAAGGGTTGCCGCGGTGGGAGAGGAGCGCGGTAAAGGAACGAACCGGATTTTTCCATCGTAGACCGCCGATCCCCTCGGCGACCAGGAAGACCTCCGAGAGATCCGGAAGGGATTCACGCACGCCGAGGAGGCTCTCGAACAGGAAACGGGTCGCGACGAGGCCGCGCGCCCCAGAATCGCGCAGAATGTATCCGATCTCTGCCGCTTTTAGATTGGTATTGATCGGCACCGCGACCGCGCCCAGCTTCGCCAGGGCGAAAAAGGCGTAGAGGAACTCCGGGATGTTCGGAAGAAGAAGCGCAACCGGATCCCCCCGCTTAATTTTAAAACCGGCCAGACCGCGCGCGAGCGCGTTGGTCCGCTCCTCCAGTTGACGATAGGTCACCTCGAGATTCGAGTAGAAGAGAAAGACCTTCTCCGGCTGGACTGCCGCGCGTTGGGAGAGGAGCGAACCGAGGGTCGTCATCTTTTGCGGGATTTTACCGGAACGAAGTAAAAATCGGAAATCCTCCCCTCCCGCCGCGGACGAAATACCGCTTTCACCCGCGAACCCGCCGGCAGCGGAACGTCCGAGCGGACATTCTGAAGGAGCGCCGTATCCGCGCCGTCAAGTTTGATATAGGCGCAGACAAAGGGGGTCTGATCGAAAAATCGGGAGGTGGCGTAGTAGACGGTCGTGGCCGCGACGATCGAGCCGCTCCCCGCAAGCGGCACCCACTGCGTCGGCTCATCGCAGACGGAACAGGAGGCCCGAGGAGGCATGTAGACCTTCCGGCAGCGGGCGCAACGCGCCCCGAACAGTCTCCGATTCTTTTTTATCTCGGAAAAAAAACGGGAGAGCCCGCCGTAGGAGTAGCGATAATTCATCTCGATCTTGTCGGGGACCTCCAGGATGGCCTCCCTCGGCTCTTTTTTCATCGCAACTCGGACCGGCTCCCTTTCGGCAGACGCTCCGCCCCCTCAATGATGAAGGCATAGGTCCAGGTTGTCGCCGGGCCACCGATGCTCTGGACAAGCCCCCGCCGCGCCATCCGGACCTGCCGCTTCCCCGCCCTCCCCGTCACCTGTAACGCCGCCTCGCCAACCTGCATGACGCCGGTCGCACCGACCGCATGCCCGCAGCCGATCAGTCCTCCGGAGGGGTTGACCGGGAGCGCCCCGCCCATCTCGGTGACCCCCTCATCGATCAGTTTCCCCCCCTCTCCCGGGGCGCAGAAGCCGAACGCCTCGTACGAAAGGATCTCGACCGAGGTGAAGGCGTCGTGCAGCTCCGCGAAATCGATCTCGCTGCGCGGGTCGGTGATCCCCGCCATCGCATACGCCGCCCGCCCCGCCTCGATGCTCGAAAGGAACTGAGTCGGGTCGGGACGATGCCCGACAAAGGCCATGTCGGTGGAGCATCCGAGGCCGGTCAGATATGCAGCGGGGCATGAGAGTTCGGCCGCGCGCTCCTCGGACATTAGAATTACCGCCGCCGCACCTTCGGAATAGAGACAGTTATCGTAAAACTTGAAAGGGTGGCAGATCTTTTTCGATTTCAGCACGTCGTCCACCGAGAGAAGGATCGGGCTCTGCGCGATTGGGTTGTTGATGGCGTTGCGGTGATTCTTGATCGAGATCTTCGCCATCTGGATCTCGGTCGGAGTCCCCCAGCGCTCCATATGCGCGACCGTCGGAAGCGCATAGGAGGCGGCCGGGGTCAGTCCCAAGGGCGCTTCAAAGGTCATGTCGGCCGAGTAGATGATCCCTTTTAGGACCTCCGGAGTGGACGATCCGATCTCCTCGTTGTAGCAGTCGGAGCATTTCTCCACTCCGAGGACCAGGACTGTGTCGTATAGCCCCGAGGCGATCTGGGTCCAGCCGGTGAAGACCGCAGCGCCGCCGGTCGCCCCCCCGGTTGTTACCCGAATGGAAGGCTTCGGGGCGAGCCCGAGATAGTCATGGACGTAGATGTCCGGCATGAACTGCCGCTCGAAGAGATCGTTGTAGATCCCGTAGACCACCCCCTGAATTTCCCCCTTGGCGATTCCGGCGTCCGCGAGCGCGCTCTTCATCGCGTCGTGCGCGAGTTCGTAGTAGGTCTTCTCGATCCAGCGGGGGCGGAAAGGGGTGACGCCGTAACCGACGATCGCAACGCGCCGCACTAACTCTTCCCGAAAAAGGCCTTGCGGAAACGGTTCGCTTCAATCAATCCTCGAAACAGACCGAGGCGGCTGGTAAATTTTTTAAAGATCCGCCTCTGGATCTCCTCCTTCGGCGTCTCCGAAATGCTGAAGTAGTCGCGCAGGATCTCGAGGACCAGTTCTGGGTATTCCGTGAAAAATTTCGGATTTGCGTGCGACCAGGCCTCAACGTTCCGGTACTTCTTCAGATCCTTCATCACGAATGAGCTGTTCAGCCGATCGACGTACGAGGAGAGGAAGGCCCTGGAGAAATCTCCGCGCGATTTGGCCTCAATGATTGTCTGCGCCGCCATCTCTCCCGAGGCCATCGCCAGATTCGTCCCCTCATGATAAAAGGAAGAATTAACGAGGTGCGCGGCATCCCCGACCAGAAGAAGTCCCTCCGCCACCAGTTCAGCCGGCACCTGACGAACTCCCCCCTCCGGGATCATGTGCGCCGAGTACTCCAGCGTCTTCCCCCCGCGGATCAGCCGCCGAATGGAGGGGTGCACCTTGAAGCGGTTCAATAGGTCGTTGGGGACGATCTTCTTCTCGATGAACGACCGGATCGAGCAGCCGATCCCGACCGAAAGGGTCTCCTGATTCGTATAGACGAATCCCGCTCCGACCATTCCGCCGACCGCCTCGCCGAAGAACTCCCAGGCCGTCCCCTCATTCCCCTCCAGGACAAACCGTTCCTCTATCGTCTCCTTGGGAAGGGCAATGATCTCCTTTGCCGCGACCGCGAGCGTCTCCCACCGGAAACCCTTCCTTAAGCCCGCCTTCTTTGCCAGAAACGAATTGACCCCGTCCGCGGCAACGACCACGTCGGCGCGGACCTCCCCCCCCTCGCGGCGGGCGCGCACCCCCGTGATCCGGCCGTTCTCCCGGAGGAGATCATCCACCACCGTCTCCGGAATGATCAGGGCCCCAGCCTCTTCGGCCTTCTTGGCGAACCAGGGATCGAAGCGGGCCCGCACGGCGGAATAGGCGTTGTTGTACGGCGGCTCCCGGTTGTACGCCCCACTCCTGAAATCAAACGTCAGTTCATCCCCTGAGGTTAGAAGCGAAAATCGGCGGCGGGTGATGTGACGCTCCAGCGGCGCCTCCTCCCAGAATTTCGGGACCAGGCGATTCAACACCGAGGTATAGAGGACGCCGCCGAACATGTTTTTCGCCCCCGGAAACTCTCCCCGCTCGAAAACCAGGACCGAGAGCCCCGCGCGCGCCAGCGTGAGCGCGCAGGCGATTCCCGCGGGCCCCGCCCCGACGACGACGGCGTCGAACTTTTCTTCTAAGGGGCTCGCGTCTCCCCCTCCACCGGCAAAGCCGGATGGAACCTCCCCCTCAACGCTCGCTCCGCTCGCTGGTTATTCACTCTTTACTCTCCGGATCTCCTGCGTCAACAACGGGACGAGTTCGAAGAGGTCCCCCACTACGCCGTACGTGGCGAGTTTGAAAATCGGCGCGTTCGGATCCTTATTGATCGCGACGATGTATTTGGAAGAGGACATCCCGGCCTGATGCTGGATCGCCCCGGAGATCCCGCATGCGATATAGAGGAGGGGCGAGACGGTCTTCCCGGTCAGGCCGACCTGATAAGAGTGCGGCTTCCATCCGGCGTCCACCGCCGCCCGCGACGCCCCGACCGCCGCGCCAAGCGCCTCGGCAAGATCCTCGATGATCTTGAAATTCTCCGGACCCTTCAGACCCCGGCCGCCGGAGACGATCATCGACGCCTCGGTCAACTCAACCTTGGAGCCGGTCGTTGCCCGGACCTCCTTGACGACCGCGCGGGGCCTTTCAGGGTCGCCCCGATCGAGTGCGATCTTTTCAACGACCGCGGCGGTCGCCTCGCGGGGCGGAGACGGCGCGAACACATTGGGCCGCAGAGTCGCGATCTGGCGCACGGAGACCCGGCTCTTCACCGTAGCCCACGCCTTCCCCCCGTAGACCGGTCTCGTTGCCACCAGATGTTCCCCTTCCATCGAGAGGGCCACGCAGTCGGTCGCAATCGGCGATTTAAGTCTTGCCGCCAGGGTCGGTCCAAGATCCTTCCCCATGGCGGTCGCGCCCATCAGGATCACAGAGGCATCGCATCGCTCGGCCGCGGCCGCGACAAAATCGGCGTAAAGGTCGGAGGAGTAGAGGGCAAGATCGGGGGCATCGGCGTAAAAGATCCTGGTCGCCCCTCCGGAGGCGATCTTCTTTAACTCCTCCTCGGAGACGGGCCCGGCCACGGCGGCGGCTAAAGATCCCCCCTCTCCGACCAACCGCGCCCCTTCGCCCAGCGCCTCCAGCACCACCCGCTTGATCTTGCCGCCGCGCTGCTCGACAAAGACGAGAACCGACGTCACGCCGGAACCTCCATTTTGGAGAGCCGATCGAGGGAGACGCGGATCCCCTGCCGGGAAAAACGCTCCTTAAAATTCGCGAAATCCTCCTTGAGGGTCTCGACCGTAGAAGAGTAACCGTATCGGAGAACCTCGCGCCGGGCGGCAAAACTCATCACGCTATGGGCATAGAGGGCGACCTCCGAAGGTTTCGGCTGCAGCAGGAGAAAGTCCTTCTCCGGGTGCTCGGCCTTATATCGCTTGATCGCGAAATAGAGCCGCGCCTGCGTGTTGATCCGCATCGCCTGATCGTAGATGAACGAGAACCCCTTCTGCTTGATCCCGGCGCACTGCCCCGAAAACGAGGTGAGACAGACCCGTTCCCGGTCGTTCACAATGTACTGGGTTGGATTGACGACCACCATCATCGTCGCCCCGTGGTTCATAGCGATATCCATGTAGGCGACCCGCCCAACTCCGCCGTCGATGTAGTCGCGGCCCTTAATCGTCACCGGATGAAAGAGAATGGGCATGGCGGAGGAGGCGATCACCGCGCGAGAGATCGGGACCTCGACAAGCTCCCCTTCGCCGAAGACGTCATAGCGCGCGAGGTCGAGATCGACGGCGGGGATGTAGAGCTCCTTCTTCAGTTTTCTAAAGTCGTTCGTGTACTCCCCCGTGGAGAAGAAGCGCTCCAGATACCGGTCGAGCGGGTCGAGGGTGAAGAGACCGGAGGGGAGGTTCTCCTGGAGCATGTGGAGGAGGTCCAACCGGCTCAGGCTCCGGCGGTTTTTAAAATAATGCCGAAGGATTGGAAAGAGGGAGCGGGCGAATTTCTTTATGATCGGAAAGGTCTCCTTAAGATTGAAACCGTAGATGTCGCCTCGCTGGAAATTGAAGGGGCTGGGGCGATCCTCCATCAGGTCGCGAAAAATCGTATGCGGCTTGACCCTGTTGGCAAGGAGCGCGGCAACCGCGGCGCCGGCGCTCGTCCCAACGTAGATGTCGAAATCGGCGACCGAGAAATCGATGAAAAAGTCATCGAGCGCGGTCAGGACGCCGACCTCGTACATCCAGCCCGGCATCCCTCCTCCGGCGAGGACCAGCGCCCTCTTCACAAAACCTTTGCCTCCTCACGGAGAAGCCGGACCAGCTCCACCACCGCCGTCGCCGGCTCTCCGTCGATGATCCTCCCGGTCGTCCGCGCGGGGGGAGGAGCAATCGACACCACCTCGAGTTTCGCCCCGACCTCTGAAGCGGTGAGCCCGAGATCGGCCGGCGTCAGAACCTCCAGCGGCTTCTGCTTCGCCTTCATGATCCCGGGGAGGGAGGCGTAGCGCGGCTCATTGAGCCCCTTCTGGCAGGTAAAGAGGGCGGGGAGCGGCGTCTCAACCACCTCGATCGCCCCCTCGATCTGGCGGTGGGCGACCGCCTTCTTTGCGGCCGGGTCGACCTCAAGCTTGTTGACGACCGCCACGTGCGGGATCCCAAGCACTTCGGCGACATGGATTCCAACGGCCGCGTTGTCGTCGTCCACGGCCTGCTTCCCACAGAAGATCAGGTCAAAACCGATCCGCTTTAAGGCTGCGGCGAGCACGACCGCGGTCGAATAGGCATCGCCCTCCGCGGTCGCCCGGTTAGAGACCCAGGCGCTCTCTAACGCATTGTCCCAGACCCGGACTGCGCGGTCCGCGCCCACCGCCAGGCAGGTCCGAAGCGCCTCGGCACCCTTCTCCGGAGCGATGGTCAGCGCGATCACCTCGCCCGAGAACTTCTCCTTGATCTTCAGCGCCTCCTCGATGCCGAACTCGTCGTATGGATTGACGACATACGAAAGCCCGGATCGATCGATATCTTTCCCGTCCGGAGCGGGCTTGATCTTCGACTCGGTGGCAGGGACCTGCTTGACGCAGACGACGATTCTCATGCCTCCTCCTCACCGCTCTCCCGAGACTCGTCCAAGAGGGGCTCGGCCGGCGCGTCGACGGCGACGAGGGCAAATTGCGGTCGTCGGGTAAAGCCGATCTCCTCGATCAATTTCCGATTAATCTCAACCATCCGATCTCATCCATGGAGGAATCGACGACAGGCTTTATCAGGACAACGGCGGTTCCGGCGGAATCCCCGATCAGTATCCCCCTTTCTTCAAAACATCCTCCGCGATGACCAGCCGTTGGATTTCGTTGGTCCCCTCGAAAATTCGATTGATCCGCTGATCGCGATAGAAGCGCTCGATCGGATGCTCCCCCATATATCCCATCCCGCCGTGGATCTGCACGGCATTGTCGACGATCCTCCCGAGCGCCTCGCTGCAGAACATCTTGCAGATCGCCCCTTCACGCGGGATCTTCTTCCCCTGGTCGTACATCCAGGCCGTCCGATAGACGACCGACTCCATCTGATAGATCTCCGCCGCCATCTCCGCGAGCATGAACTGGATCGCCTCGAAAGTCGCGATCGGCTGGCCGAAGGCGGCCCGCTTCTTTGCGAAGTCGATCGACATCGCAAGCGCCTCCTTCGACGCGCCGACGCATCCGGCCGCCAGCGACAGCCTCGACTCATCCAGCGTCGCCATGGCGAGGATGAATCCCTTGCCGATCTCTCCGAGGACATTCTCCTTGGGGACCCGGACATCCTGGAAGACCAGTTCGGCGGTGGCCGATCCATGCAACCCCATCTTTTCCACGATCCGATGAGAGGAGAACCCCTGGGCAGGAATCTCGACGATGAAGGCGGTGATCCCCCCTTTCGCCTTGAGGGCCTTGTCGGTTACCGCGTAGACGATGATCAGATCGGCGATATCCCCATTGGTGATCCAGAGTTTGGTCCCGTTTAGGACGAAAGAGTCCCCATCCCGCCTCGCCTCAAGTTGAATCCCCGCCGCATCCGAGCCCGCGGCCGGCTCGGTCAAGGCGTAGGCCCCGATCTTTTCCCCTTGCGCGATGCCGGTCAGATATTTCCGCTTCTGATCCTCGTTTCCGCCGAGGAGGATCGAAAAACCGGCCAGGCCGATGTGGGCGCCGACCGTCACCGTTGTCGAGGCGCAGGCGCGGGAGAGCTCCTCTAAGAGAATGCAGTAGCCGATCTCGCCGAAGCCCGCACCTCCGTACGCCTCCGGGAAGGGGACCCCGAGGAGCCCGAGTTCCGCCCCCTTCTTCACGACCTGGAGAACCAGATCGGTGTTGTGCTCCCGATCGATCTGTTGGGCGAGCGGGCGGAGCTCCTTGTCGACAAACTTCTTCACGGTGTCTCTGAGCATCTGCTGCTCTTCGGAGAAGTTGAAGTCCATCAACGATCCTTAAATTTCGGTTGTCTCTTCTCAAGAAATGCGGAGAGCCCCTCTTTCATATCCTCGCTCTCGCAGAGAGCGCCGAAATATTTCGCCTCGGCCGCCAGGCCATCGGAGAGGGGAAGGCTCCGGGCGTCGTCGAGCGCGCGCATGGTGGCCGCGATTGCCCCTCCCCCCTTTGCGGCGATCTTCTTGGCGATCCCCAAAGCCTGTTTTAGGACCTCCCCTTCCGGGACGATCTTGTTGACGAGCCCGATCGCCTTCGCCTCCTGGGCATTGATCATATCGCCGGTTAAGATCAGCTCGGTCGCCTTCGACATCCCGACGATCCGGGGG
>CAZSHZ010000183.1:0-7714 GCA_964606955.1 uncultured Nitrospirota bacterium | reverse complement strand
TGGCGGCCGCCGCCGGCGGCGCGGCCGCGCTTCTATATATGTATTCCAAGACGAAGAAATACGACATCGGAATGACACTGAATGGAATATTGGCCGGCTTGGTGGCCGTCACCGCGCCGTGCGCCTGGATTGAAGCCTGGGCCGCCGTGGTGATCGGCGCCATCGGGGGGATTCTGTTGGTTGTCAGTGTTTTGACACTGGAGAAGATGGGAATCGATGATCCGGTGGGGGCCGTGAGTGTCCTTGGTATGGGAGGGGTCTGGGGCCTTCTTTCCGTCGGGATCTTTGCAGACGGGACGTATGGTCTGTATGTCACCGACGCTCCTATGGTCAAAGGTCTCCTCTATGGAGGGGGAGTAGGACAACTCATCGCGCAGGCCATCGGGGCTGCAGTCTGTGTTGCCTGGTCCTTCGGCCTCGGTTTCATCCTGTTTAAGGCGATGGATTTGGCTTTCGGAATCCGGGTCTCCGAAGAAGAAGAACGGGAGGGCTTGGATATTACGGAACACGGCACGCCGGCCTATCCGGATTTCCAGATCAGCTCTCTGCCGCTCGGCTATACCACCGAGGGCTCCCGGACTCCTCCGAAGGTTGTAGCCCCGTAGGGGAGAAGTTGCGAGTCTAGGGAGCGCGGCAGAGCCTTTCCGGGGGAGGCGTAAAATCCCCCCTCCCCCGTTATTTCATCTTCGCAAGCTGTTCCAGGACGTACTTGCGGATCTCGCGCGGGCGGGGAAGTCTCCCGACAAGGCGGCCCGATTTAATCAAGGACCGGAGAATCTCCGCGACCTCGCCGCCGCAGTAAGGACAGACGGAAACGGAAGTTCCGAGAGGAACTGCGCGCGACCAGAGGCAGGCGGGGCAGCGATAGACCTGCTTGGAACCGGACATCTTCCCCCGTTTCGCCAGCGGTTTCCCCTCGACCTCGACGATGTCCATCGCAAAGTCGATCACCCGGGCGTTTGAAATCGCGGTCCCGACTCCGAAGGAATCGACCCAGGGATTGAGTTCTGCAATCTGCTCCTCGTCGAGACCGCCGGAGACGAAGATCTTCACGTCGCTGAAACCGCGCAGGTCCAACTCCCAGCGGACCTCTTCGAGAATCCGTTTGAGGTTTCCCCGACGCGAGGCAGGGGTGTCGAGCCGGATTGCATAGAGATCCCTGCCGAGCGCCTCAGCCGCGGCCACCGCCTCGAATTTTTCATCCCCGAAGGTGTCGACTAAGGCGACCCGCTTGACCCGCCGCTCGATCACTTGATGGAATGCCTTGATCGCCGGAACGGTCCCTCCAAGAAGGATGACGAGAGCGTGGGGCATCGTTCCGACCGGCTCGTCTTCAATTAATTCAGCGCTTGCGACAACGGCGACTCCGTCGCATCCGCCGATGTAGGCGCTCCGCTCGACCATCGGCGCAACCGCGGGATGAATCCTCCGCGCGCCGAAGGAGGTCACGCTCTTCTCTCCGGCTGCCCTCTTACAGCGCGCGGCCTTGGTCGCCACCCCGGAGGCCTGGCAGACCAGGCCGAGCAGCGCCGTCTCGAGGATTCCGAAGTCGGCATAGCGCCCCTCGATCTCCAGGACCGGCTCGTATGGGCGAAAGATCGTCCCCTCGCGCATCGCTCGGACGTTGAGATTCCGCTGGCCCAACAGCTCTGCGACCTCCTCAATCCCCGCGAGAACCCCCCACTCCCCATCTTCCGGAAGGCTCTTGACGATGAACTCCGCCTTGACGCGGGGGTTGACCCGCTTCGCCTTCAAGACCGCCAGCGTCCGCAAAAAGTAGACGTCTGTGATCTTCCCTCTTTTGATCTGGGTGGGGGTGGCAATGTGCATTTAGAGGATCTCTTTTAAAGTAGCCCGGTTCGCCCCAGCGGCGGCCATCTCGGCGATCGCGGCCTCGCCGTCCCCCGGCTTTACGTTCACGGCCCTTGAGGCGTCTTCAAGAAAAGTCACACAAAAACCCGCCGCCAGCGCATCTACAACGGTGCTCTTCACGCAGTAGTCGGTCGCAAGCCCGCCGATGTAGAGATGCTCAATCCCGAGTTTCTGAAGCCTTGCAGCGAGATCGGTTCCTTGGAAACCGGAATAGGCGTCGCTCTCGGGATCGGTCGCCTTGGAGACAATCTCGCTCCCCGGCAGCAGCCGCAGTCCCGGATGAAAGGCCGCGCCCGGACTGTTCTGAACACAGTGCGGGGGCCACGGTCCCCCCTTTTCCTTAAACGAGATATGTCCGACGGGATGCCAATCTCGTGTCGCAACGATCTTGGCGCGCGCGGAGGAGAACTCCTTGATGTAGTCATTTAAAATGGGAACGACCTTGTCTCCTTCGGGAACCGGCAGAGCTCCCCCAGGGCAGAAATCATTCTGCAGATCGACAACAATCAACGCCGATTTCCGATCGATCTTCATAAAATTATAGTCGCCCCCCTAGGGAGAGGCAAGAGCGGATGAAATTCTCTGCGACCTTCGGATGAGAGCCGAAATGGAGATGGACGTAGCTTGCCAGGACATTTTTATATCTATACCCCTCAGGTTTCCCCTCCCCCTCGCCTGCCGGAAAGACGCGATAAGCCGATGGGGTCGGCGGCGGATCCAGTTCCGAATAGTGATACTCGTGGCCGCGGATCCGCGAGCCGGCCGGACCGAGGGGCCCATCGGCGGCGAGCTCCACCTCTCTGTAACCGAGCGCCTTTCTCCGGGGGAGCATCCTGGCTGTCGAGGGAAAGAGGCCCACCATCGGATAGCGCTTCTTATTTCCCGACTCGATCTCGCGGCAGAGATAGATCAGCCCCCCGCACTCCGCGTAGATCGGAAGCCCGGCACGCGCGGCAAGACGGATCTCCGCTCGGAGAGAGGAATTGGAAGCAAGCCGCTCAGCATGCAGTTCCGGATACCCCCCTGGAAGATAGATCGCGTCGCATGGAGGGAGATGAGGATCGGAGAGCGGGGAGAAAAATAGGATCTCGGCCCCCGCCTCCTGTAGGAGATCGAGATTATCCTGATAATAAAAAGAGAAGGCCGCATCACGCGCGACTGCGAGGCGGAGTCGCGCAGTTAGAGACCTGCGCGCTTTCAGAGGAGGGTTCGCGGCTTCCCTCAGAAAAGCCGGATCTTGAGTCTCGCCCGCCCGCAGGCCGCTCCCCGACCCATCCGCCAGTTTGAGAAGAAGATCAAGATCGATCGTCTTTTCCGCCTGCCGCGCCAGAAGATCGAGAAGGGTGGCGAGTTCCTGCTCGCAGGCCTGGACAAGCCCGAGATGGCGCTCGGGAAGGGCGAACCGTTCGTCGCGCGGGAGAAAACCTGCCGGAACCGCCCGGCAATGCCGTAAGAGCACATCGGAAAGGAGGAGGGCGTGCCGATCGCTTCCGACCCGATTGAAGATGACTCCGGCAATCCGAAGATCGGGATCGAATTGTTCAAAACCGGAGACGACGGCGGCGACGCTTCGCGAGGCCCCCTTCGCATCCACGACGAGAACCGATGGGAGTCCCAGCTCCTTGGCGATCTCTCCCGTGCTCCCCCGCTCGCCCGATCCGGCGCCGTCGAAGAGACCCATCACCCCTTCAACGATCCCGATCGCGGCGCCAGCCATCCCCCGCGCATAGACGAGGCGGTTTGCCTCTGGCGAGAGAATCCATCCATCCAGATTGCGCGAAACCCGGCCGCTCGCCACAGCGTGGAATGCCGGATCGATGAAGTCGGGACCGACTTTAAACCCGGCGACCTTGACTCCGCGCCGGGCGAGTGCCGCCATAACCGCCAGCGTGACCGTTGTCTTCCCCGCTCCGCTCCCGGTCCCGCCGATCACGATCCCGCTCATAGGCTCAGCCCCGTCGGAGAAAAGAGAAGGGCCAGCAGGAGGAAGGCGACCTCCGACGTCTCGCAAAGCGCGCCGAGCGTATCTCCGGTCATCCCTCCGATCCGCCGGTTGAAAAATCGGACCGCGCTATGAGCCAGGAGGAGGCCGGCTCCCAGCATGGCGATCGGGAAGAGAGGAGCGATCTTGAAAAGCGGGAACGAACCGAGAAGAAGAATCAGCGTCGCACCGAGAAGCGGGCCCATGCCGACCTCTCCGATCAATCCCTTTCCAAACCCTTCCTCACGCGGGTAACGCGCCGTCGCGGCGGCCGGGAGCATCGACCAGCGACCGAACGCCGGCATCACTAGAAGGGTCTCAAACCGGATCGAGGGAGAAAGATCAATTAACGCGGCGAATTTCAGGAGGAGGAGAACGACCACCGCGATCACGCCGAATGAGCCCTGCCGAGAGTCACGCATGATCGCAAGCGTTCGCTGGGGGCTCTCGCCGGAAAGCCCGTCGGCGCTGTCCGCAAGGCCGTCCAGATGAATCCCGCCCGTCAGAAGGGTCGCGACCGCAAGGAGGAGCGCCGCGCGGATCGGCGCAGAGAAGAACAAGGCCGCCCCTCGATCGAGGAGGGCGAGGAGAAGACCGAGCAACAGGCCGACCAGAGGGAAAAAGATGGCGGAGCCTGCAAGCCCTGAACGGAAGTCGAGCGAGCGGCGGCTTCCTGCCGGAAAGATCGTCAGGAAGCCGAGTGCCGCAAGAAACGGGGAAAACAGCGGTCAGCCCGATTTTTTAGAAATCTGTGCGCTCTCAGTCGCGCAGTTAGAGACCTGCGCGCTCTCAAATGTCGCCATCTCCCGATAGATCTTCAACGACGCGTCGATAATCCCGATGGCGAGGGCCGCTCCGGTCCCTTCGCCGAGCCGCATGCCAAGATCGAGGATCGGCACCAGACCGAGCCTCTTTAAGATCACCGGATGGCCGGCCTCCACGGATCGATGCGATGCAAAGAGATACTCCGCCGAAAGCGGATTCATTTCGCAGGCGACGAGCGCCGCCGCGGAAGAGATAAAGCCGTCTATCACCACCGGGATCCGGCGCCGGGCCGCCGCAAGGATCATCCCGCAGATTCCCGCGATCTCCAGCCCGCCGATCTTCTGCAGAATGTCATACGGATCCCGTGGATCGGGACGATTGATCTCGAGCGCTCGCTTGATCACCGCGATCTTTCGCGCGAGTCCGGAATCGTCCAGACCGGTGCCGCGGCCTGTCACCTTCTCCACGTCCTCACCCGTGATCGCGGCGGTGATGGCGCTTGCCGCGGTCGTGTTGCCGATCCCCATCTCTCCAACGCCCAAAAGGTCGATCCCCTCGGAGTCCGCCTCCTCAACCAGTCGAATCCCGACATCGATTGCCGATCGCGCCTCCTCGCCGCTCATCGCCGGCCCGCGCGCGAAGTTCCCTGTCCCGCGTGCAACCTTTCTCGAGAGGAGATTCGGTGTCGCGGGAAAATCGTAATCCACGCCGATGTCGACGACCCGGACCTCCGCTCCCGCATGGCGCGCCAGGACATTGATCCCCGCCCCCCCCGCGAGAAAATTCGCGACCATCTGCCGGGTGACCTCCTTGGGATAGGCGCTCACCCCCTCTTCCGTTACGCCGTGATCGGCGGCAAGGGTATAGATCGCTTTTCGGGAAAGCGCCCCGTCGATCCGGCCGGTCATCTCGATATATTTTCGGGCGATCTCCTCCAAACGCCCCAGGCTTCCCAAAGGCTTGGTCAGACGATCGAGCCGCGCCTGCGCCTCTGGTCCAAGCCCCCTGTCCACCGATCGGATCCCCTCCCCTCTCACTTCTCCCTCCTCGTCTTCGAGAGTAAAATTGCTCGACCCGCGATCACGAAATAGACGCGATCGGCAACCGTCGAGATCCTCTGATGCATCTCTCCCGCCAGATCCAAAAACCGCCGGGCAAGGACATTCGCCGGAACGATCCCCATCCCGACCTCATCGGAGACGAAAACCACCGAGCCCGTACGGCGCCTCGCTGCAAGCCGCCCGAACTCCGATCGAAACATGTCGTCTGTGATCCCTTCAGCCATCAGATTCGAAAGCCAGAGCGTAAGGGAGTCTACGACGACGAACCGTCCGGCGTCGAGACTTTTTTCAAGGGCATCGCAAAGACGAAGCGGCTCCTCAACGATCTCCCAACGGGAAGGCCGCGCGGCGCGATGGCGGGCAATCCGCTGAGCCATTTCAGAATCGCCGGCAACGGCGGTGGCGATCAGCAGGGGCCGCCCCCGTGAGGGGGCAAGGGAGAGGGCGAAAGAAGATTTTCCGCTTCGGGTCCCGCCGAGGATCAACTGAACTTTCGTCATGATCTCTGGAGAAAATTTTGGAGCGGGCGACGGGATTCGAACCCGTGACCAAGAGCTTGGGAATGGGAAAAGCCCGTTTTACGCTCCTTTATGATCAAGTGTGATTGTATGTGATATTTGCTTGACTTGTCAAGTAGTTAGACCCTGCTCGTTGACTATGGAGTGCGATCCCGTTATACCTGTAACCGTGACCGAACCGTGACTAAAACCGTGACTAAAAGTGAAACCGAAAACTTGACCTGTTGTAATGAGGCCTGTCGGAGCTTTCCTCTCAAGGCAGGGGAGCGAAACGCGGTGGCGAGAGGATTCCGGATGCGGAGTTTTCCTTAAATGGAAAGGGGACCGTGTAGTGAATTCAGTTGACAAGTGATGCGCTACACGCTACAGTAAAAACATGATAGTGAGTTTCAGGCACCGGGGACTTAAAAGGTTTTTCGAGGAGGATGATCCCCGGAAGCTGCCGCCGGACATGGTGGACCGGATTAAGGCAATTCTCGCACGGTTGCATCAAGCGGAGGCGATTGAGGATATGAACGTTCATTCCTACAGGCTTCATCCGTTGAAAGGAAGCCGGAAAGGGGAGTGGGGCGTAACGGTGAGGGCAAACTGGCGCATTACCTTTCGGTTTGAGGATGGGTATGCGCTTGAGGTGAATTTAGAGGACTACCATTGAAAAGGAGAGCGCTATGAAGGCTTTGAAAATGAAGAATCCACCGCATCCGGGATTTTCGGTGAGCGTGGACTGTCTGGAGGCGCATGGGTTGAGCGTGACCGAAGGGGCGAAGATCCTCGGTGTGTCGCGGTCTGCGCTGAGTCATCTGGTGAACGAGAGCGCAGACCTGTCTTGGGATATGGCTATCCGCCTGGCGAAGGCGTTTGGCAGTACGCCGGAGGGATGGATGCGGTTGCAGTTCCAGTATGATGCGGCCCAGGTGGAAGAACGAGCCAAAAAAATCAAAGTGAAGACTTTTACTGCGGATGGGGTTTGTGTTTGAGGAGCGGTACTGACATGGTGAAGACTGGTCGCGGGTCCTGGTTATGGTTGTGAGGATCGCCCACCGCTGAGAGGTCTACCGAGGGCTATGAGAAAATCATCCGGTCTTGGCAGGCGATTAACCGTTGGAGCGGTGTTCGACCTACGGGTTTGCTACACAACAGGCCCGCCGGCGGCACTGGCGGATGGTCAACGTTGCATTGTACCTCTTTGCTGCGATCCTTTATGGCTGTGCTTCTGCGCCGTCTCCTACCCCTCCTGTACTTACATTTGACGATCTGATACCAACCGTCAATGAAAAAATCGATCAACTTGTTGGACAGCTTACACAGGAGACCTCTCTCTTTGCGGATAAAATATTTGCCGTCACGGAGTTTACAGACGCCTCCGATAAGAAAACGGCTCATCGGACTTTTCCGTGGGTAGAAGGGTGATTCAATCAGGTTCCCTCCCCCTTGAGGGGGGAGGGAGAGGGTGGGGGTGATTCAATGCCAACCCGTCATAGCACGGCAAGAGCGAAACAGCTTAGAAAGAGGTCGAC
>CAZSHZ010000182.1:0-4338 GCA_964606955.1 uncultured Nitrospirota bacterium | reverse complement strand
CGGCCCGACCTCAATCCCGTGAAGGAGTTCAAGGACGCGCACGGCCTGGGGCCCGCCGTCCAGATCAACGACCGCGATCGGGAGCCGCTTGAGCGTCCCCATAAACGCGTTTCCAAGGATGATCAGAAAGACGAGGGGGAGGAGGATGCTGGCCACCAACGGGAGAGGATTGCGCATAAAGCGGCGCATATCCCGCTCGATCACCGCCCGAACGCGGCCGGGGCTCATCTTTCCCCTCTCATCGCGCCCAGCGCCGCGGGACCCCGGCTCCGACGAATAGGCTCACCTTCTTGGCCGCCTCCTCACGGATCGATCGGCCGGTGTAATGAAGGAAGACATCTTCCAACGACTGTTGCGAGAGCCGCACCGAAGTCGTCCGAATTGCCTCCTGGGCAAGACGGCCGAGCAACCCCGGGAGAAGATGGGTCCCGTCGTCGACGTACACCTTGAGGAGACGCTCTTCGCGGACGATCTTACGCGCCAGTGGCCGGGCAAGATCTTCGGCCCGCACTGCGGTCTCCTCGGATCCCTCTATCTCAATCTCGATGATATCGCTCCCGGGAAGCTTCCGTTTTAGTTCATCCGGCCGGTCGAGCGCGGCGATCTTTCCTTGATCGATGATCGCTACCCGGTTGCAGAGAAAATCGGCCTCCTCCATATAGTGGGTGGTCAGAAAGAGGGTCAGCCCCTCCAAGAGGAGACCATGCAAAAGCTCCCAGACGCTTCGCCGCGACTGAGGGTCGAGGCCGATCGTCGGCTCATCAAGAAAAAGGATCTTCGGGGAGTGAATGAGGCCGCGCGCGATCTCAAGCCTGCGGCGCATCCCTCCGGAGTAGGTCGCTATCAGGTCGTCGGCACGTTCGGAGAGGCCGACGCGGGAGAGGAGTCTTGCCATCCGCTCTTTCCGATCGTGCCGGGAAACGCCGTAGTAGCGCCCGAAAATATCGAGATTCTCCCGGGCGGTCAGATCCAGATCAGAGGTCGGCGCCTGGGCCACCATCCCGATCGCCCTCCGCACCTGGTCCGGCTCCTTTTGCACATCGAAGCCGGCCACGCTCGCCCGCCCGGAGGTCGGCCTCAACAGTCCCGCCAGGATCCGGATCAGGGTCGTCTTTCCAGCGCCGTTCGGGCCGAGGAACCCAAAGCACTCCCGCTCAAAAACGCTAAAGGAGACCGCGTCAATCGCGGTGATCCGGCCGAAATGTTTTGTGACCTCTTCGACCGCCACCGCGACGGGTTGACTCATCGGCTCGGCGCCTCCGCTGGGACCAGAATTAAGGCGGTCATCCCCGGTTTCAACCCCGGATGGGGCGGGTCGATCCTGACCTTTACACGGAACGTCCGGATATCCTGCCGTCCCCTGGTCACATCGCGGCGGGTGGCGAACTCTCCCTCAACGCCGATCTCGGAGACACGGCCGGAGAAGCGCTCTCCGGCAAGCGCCTCGACGCGGATCTCCGCGAGGTCTCCTACGGCCACCGATCCAACCTTCGTCTCTTCAAGATCCGCCCGTACCCAGAGGCGATCCGGATCTGCCAAGGTAACGATCGTTGCTCCGGGAGAGACCATCTCCCCCGCTTCAAACGCCTTCATCGTCACAACGCCCGAAATCGGAGAGAGAATGACCGTCTCCGCCAGGCGCGTATTAACCAGGCCGACCTCGGCTTCCCGCTGCGCGACCTCCGCCTCGGCCGATGCCACTCCGGCGCGTGCGAGGTTGATCTCGGCCTCGGACTCCTTTAAGCGGGTGACCACCCGGTCCAGCTCCAAGGGGGAGACCAGTCGCTCCTGGGCGAGACGGGCGATCCGCTCATGATTTCGCGCGGCCTCGGCCTCTATCGCATCGGCCTTGGCCAAAAGTGCGCGCGAGGAGGCGACCGCGGCGCCGGCGCGGGCGAGCGCCGCTTGGGCCTGCTTCAGTTCCGCTTCAATCTCCTTTCGCGAAAGCCGGACCACTTCGCTCCCGGCCGAAACGCGATCCCCCTCCTGGAAAGGGATGTGGTCGATCCGCTCGGCCATCTTGGCCGCCAAATTGACCTCGGTCGCTTCGATTACGCCGACGGTCTCCACCCGATGGGTCGGGGTCTGGTTTCGGAGGAAAGGGAGACCCGAGAAAATGAGAATTCCCAGGACCGTCAAAGATATTAAGATGCGAATTTTCACCTGTCTCATTCTATGTTGGGGGTCACCTGCTGTCAAAGTCATTTGATTTTTTGCGGCCGGTCGGCTAATCTTTTCAACAACGTGCATCTGCTCGTATTCCTCCTCTTTCTCGCCTGGTTTTCACCTCCAGCCTTTGCCGCGGAGCCGACGCTCAGACCGCTTAAAATCATCCAGGAGAGACCGGTGACCATCGTTGAGGAGGGATTAATCCCGAGAGAGGCCCCCGCTCCCCCTCTGGAAGTGATCGAACAGGAGGAGGCGGCGCCGGAGGACTTTTTCGATCTTCCCGGAGGGATCCCGCCGCCCATCGTCGGACCGGTTCCGATCCCCCCGGAAGTCACGTACGACGTCCCGGTCATCTTTAACGATGCGGTCGCGGAGTACATTCTCCTCTTCCAAACCCGCCTGCGGGAGAAGTTCGAACTCTGGCTGGCGCGCTCGGGCCGTTACATCCCGCTTATGAAAGACATCTTGAAGAAGTATGCTCTCCCGGAGGACCTGGTCTATCTCGCACTCATCGAAAGCGGCTTTTCTCCGCACGCCTATTCGCGGGCGCGGGCCGTCGGTCCCTGGCAGTTTATGAAGGGGACGGCAAGAAAATACGGCCTGACGGTAGATTCATGGGTGGACGAGCGGCGGGATCCGGTGAAATCGACGATGGCCGCGGCGCGTTACTTAAAAGACCTCTACGCGATGTTCAATTCCTGGGAACTTTCCTGGGCGGCGTACAACGCCGGCGAAGGGCGCGTCCGCCGGGCCCTGGCCCGGACAAAGGGGGCGGATGATATCTGGGATCTCCGCGTCTCGCGCCACCTGAGGTTGGAGACAAAAAATTACGTTCCGAAATTCATGGCCGCGACCATTATCGCAAAAAATCCCCTGAAGTACGGCTTCTCCGTCGAATACCAGAGACCGCTCCAATGGGAAGAGGTGGAGATCCCGCGTCAGACTCCGCTGTCGGTCATCGCGCGGGCCGCCGGCATCAGCCTCCAAGAGGCGAGCCAATATAACCCGGAATTGCGTCGGAACATGACTCCGCCGGGGGCCTATCAGTTCCGTCTCCCCCGCACCGCCAAGGAGCGGTTTTTGGCAAACCTCCCCTTCGCCCCGGTTGCGGTGAAGGAGATCGCAAAAGCCACTCTGCAGAAATACCGCGTCCGCCGGGGCGACACCCTCTACGCCCTTGCGCGAAAGTTCGACACGACCATAGAGCGGCTCAAGGAGACGAACAACTTCTCCGACAGCCGGATCCGGACCGGCCAGACCCTTCTCATTCCGATCGAAGATTAAAAAGGATGCTTATATATACTTAGCGGAGGATCTCCGGACACCTCTCGGTGGAGGACTGGTCCTCTCCTACGCTGCCTGATTCACCCCCGGATTGTCGCCAATCCCTCGAAGCAATCTCATTTCGAACTCTCGTTGAAGTTGACTCATTCTACGATGATACCAATGAATAACAAATCTTCGCTTGTTGGGAGAGCGCCGGCGCCTTGAGGCGAGCCGCCCGGTAGAAGCACCGGGGAAGTCCGATCAGTTGCATCGTGGAGCCTCCTTTCCGAGGTCCCAGTCTACCCGATCGGCCTTCTCACATGTATCTGACCCTGTTCAGTAAGCGTTTGACTTTTCAGGCATTCCCACGGTACACTTCCGCGAGCGTTTCGTCGTGCAGGTACAGCCCATCGAGACACTGTTAGACCAGGTCCGGCAAGGCCCTCTCCCCCGCCACGTGGCGATCATTATGGACGGGAACGGCCGATGGGCCAAGGGACGGAGTCTGCCGCGGATCGCCGGCCACCGGGCCGGGATCCAGTCGGTCCGCGAGATCGTCACGCTGACCCGTGACCTCGAGATCCCCTGCCTTACGCTCTATGCCTTCTCCCTTGAGAACTGGCAGCGGCCACCGGCCGAGATCACGCAACTGATGCGGCTCTTAGAGCAGTACTTGAAGCGCGAACTCAAGACCCTTCTGACGAACGACGTCCGGTTCCGGACGATTGGCCGGATTGAGGACTTGCCCCCGCGGGTCGTCCGCTGGATCAAAACGACCGAGGAGGAGACCCGCGACTGCCGGAAGATGACGCTCGTCCTGGCCTTGAGTTACGGCGGCCGGGCCGAGATCGTGGCGGCCGCTCGTCGTCTGGCCGAGGACGTCCGGTTGGGGCGACTCACGAG
>CAZSHZ010000181.1:0-10761 GCA_964606955.1 uncultured Nitrospirota bacterium | reverse complement strand
AGCAGCGACACTCCGGTCCGCAAGAGATCCATCGGATCGGCGCGGCCTCCGTCTCCCGTCGGAAGCCTTGCTGCAAGATCGGCGACCGGACCGGGGAGCGTGCGGGCCTGCAGCAGCGCGGCGGAAAATTCCTCCACCTCTTTTTTATTCGGGAGCCGCTTGTACAGGAGAAGATAGGCGACCTCTTCATAAGAGGCGCCGGCCGCAAGGTCGTGGATCAAGTAGCCGCGGTAGATCAGCCCTCCGCTCTCATGATCGACCCGGCAGATCGCCGACTTCCCGGCAGGGACCCCCTCCAGGCCCGGGCGATATTCGACGTCACTCATCCGGATACTCCTTGGCGATCTCGTGGTCGTGCCGTTCGTACTCGGCGTAGCGGATCAGATCGTAGAGTTGATCCCGTGTCTGCATCCGGTCGAGGAGCCGCTTCTGCGTCCCCTCGCGTCGAAGGACCTTGAGCGCCTCTTCCATCGCGCGCGCTGCGACCCTGAAGGCGGTCATCGGAAAGAGGACGATCGCATACCCCATCGATTCGAAATCGGAAACCGAGAGATAAGGGGTCTTGCCGAACTCGGTCATGTTCGCCATCAGCCGCCCAGAGACCTTTTTCGCAAATTGCTCAAACTCTTTCGCGCTCTCGAGCGCCTCGGGGAAGATCACGTCCGCCCCGGCGCCGAGATATCGTTTCCCTCGCGATACGGCCCCGTTCAACCCCTCGACCGCGCGCGCATCGGTCCTGGCGACGATCAGAAAGTCGGACTCTTTGCGGGCCTTGACCGCGGCGGCGATCTTCCGCTCCATCTCGCGCGGCGCGACCAGAGTTTTTCCGGGGAGGTGGCCGCAGCGCTTGGGGAACTCCTGATCTTCGATCTGGACCCCATCGGCGCCGGCCCGCTCCACGAGCCGAATCGTACGCATGACCGAAAGAGGCGCGCCGAAGCCGGTGTCGATATCGACCAGCGCCGGGATCGAGACCGCAGAGGTAATGTAGGCGGTCTGCCGCGCGACCTCCTCCAGGGAGAGGAGGCCGATGTCGGGGAGGCCGGCAACACCGGAGGCAAGCCCTGCGCCCGAGATGTAGACCGCCGGAAATCCCGCCCGCTCCACGAGGAGCGCGGAGAGCGCGTTGAACACCCCCGGAATCAGGATCGTCTTCTTCGCGATCAGCCGCTTCAGCCTCTTCATGAAACGGCGAACGCCCGCATTAACGTTCCGATCTCTTTTCCCTTTTCCAGATTCCAGAGCCGGGCCAGCGCCCGGCGCGCCCGTCCCTCGGGGAGGAGGCCGCGGCAGAGCGAGAGGAACTTCTCCTCCACCTCTTTGTCGGTCAACGGATTCTTCGGATGTCCCTTCGGGTAGTCGATCCGACGAGTCAGACTCCTCCCCCCTTTGGCGAGGACGGTCACGACGTTTCCGATTATGGAAGGATAGCGTTTGGACAGATCCTCGTTCGGCTTCACCCTGATCTTCTTAAGAAAACGGATCAGCCTGGCATCTCGCAGGCGGTGCTCTTCAAACTGCTTCAGTCCCACTTCTCCGTCGAGGAGCGCCACGCCGACGATGTAGGGGAGGGAGTGATCGGCCGTCTCCCGCGTTTTTGGGGTCCATTTCTCCCGATCGCGGCCGATGATTTCATACGAAACATCGGAGGTCTCGATCTCAACCGACTCGATCGACCTCGCGATCCCCTCGGCCCCATTTTGTGCGAGGTTGTGCCGAATCTCTAGAGCGGCCTGGGCCGCGCTCTGCGCATGGTATTCGACCGGATAGAATTTGATGTAGGTCTCGCGGATCTTAAAGGGGGCCTCCTCGATCCCCCCGAGTGGAGCGAGATCGAACGGACCTCCCGTAACGACCGCGAAAAATCCCTTTTCCCCCTCGAAGATCGGGGCCGGCCCGGTCATCCCCCGCTTGGCAAGGAGCGCGGCGAATACGCCGTTTCGGCAGGCGTTCGCGAATGCGCACGCCTTCCACATCGAGATTTCGCCGACGCGGGTCTGCCGGAGCGCGCAGTTGGCGACCCCGGCGAGTCCCAAAGCGTGGACGATCCGCTCCTTCGGCAGCCGCATCAGTTTGGCCGCCGCGAGCGCCGAGGTGAATGACCCGTAGGTGACGTGGTCCCAGCCGCGGACCCGCAGGGAGGCGGCGTCGGCGAGACGGCAGTGGACCTCGTATGCCAACGCGATCGCCGAGATGAGATCACGGCCGCTTCTCCGCTCCGCTTCCGCCACCGCGAGCGCCGCGGCGATGTTGTCGGAGGGATGCGCCGGCTCTTTCGAAAGGTAGGTATCGTTGTAGTCGAGAAAGCGGATCAGGGTTCCTGCGGCAAACGCGGAAAGGTCGGGCGTGGTCCGCTCTTTCGTTCCGAGGATCGTCGACCTCCCGGATCTCGACCGGGCCTCCTCGCGGGCGATCCGCGCCGGCCGGCTTCGATACGCCGCCATGGCACAGCCGAGCGAGTCGATCACCCTCCGCTTGACCTCGTGGATCACCTCGGAAGGGAGGGCCGCAAAGTCGAGCCGTTTTGCGTAGTCGGCCAGTCGATCCGCCAGCATGACCATTCAGCTGTGTCGGGGATCTCCGGTGCGCATCCCCGCCATATAGGTTCCGGAGGGGAGGTATCGGCGGATCCCTTCGGAAAATGGGATTGGATTGATCGCAAAAAGGGTGAAGAGATCGTTCGTCGACGCGACGTTGTCCTCGCCGAGCAGAGTCAACTGCTCGGAGGTCAGCGGAAAGAGGGGGAGCCGTTCCAATATCCGGACTGCCGGGCGAACAAGCGGAGGCGAGAGGAAGATCAGCCGCCGCTTCTTCCCGAGCGCCGCGGCGATCTCTTCGAGAATCCGCCGGAATGTGAGGACATCCGGCCCGCCCGCCTCGATGATCTTCTCCTTGGCCGCATCTGTCGAGAGCGCCTTGGCGATCGCCTCGGCGAGATTCTGCACCGCGATCGGTTGGAGTTTCATCTCGGGAGAGCCGACCACCGGAACGATCGGGGCGATTCGGAAGATCCGAGCGAAGAGATTGGTGAAGCGATCCCCCGGTCCGAAGACGATCGAAGGGCGTAAGATTGTAAAGCCGAGCCCGGAATTCTTCACCTCCTCCTCGGCAATCGCCTTTGTCCGCTGGTACGGGGTCCCGTTGGGACGCGCGCCGATCGCGCTGATCTGAATGAAGCGGCCGACCCCATGGCGCTTCGCGGCCGCAAGAAGCCCCTTCAGCCCCCGGATGTGGAGGGTTTCATATGTCGCCCCCCGCGACTCCCGGATGATACCGACAAGGTTGACGATCGCCTCGCACCCTGCAAGGCTCTCCGAGTAGCTCTCCGGAGAGGCGAAATCGCCGAGGACCGGCTTGATCCAGCGGTTTCGCGCGAGTTTTGCGCGGGAGGGGGGGCGGACCAGGCAGCGCGCCTCATGCCCCTTGCGCATCAACTCCAGGAGGAGGTAGTACCCGATAAACCCGCTTCCGCCCGTGACGAATACGCGCATGTCCTCCTGTAGGTAGCGCGCTCGCGAGCCTCCCGTCAAGACAAAATCTGTTAAAATCATCTTTTATGCGGATCGTGATCGACGGCTACAATTTCATCGGGCGCCAGAAGGGCCTCCGCGGGGATCTCGAGGCGAAGCGGAAAAAGTTGATCTTGGACCTTGAGGCCTATCGGCGCGTCCGCGAGTTTCCCGTAACCGTGGTCTTCGACGGGGAGGGATCGGATTGGCCTGCCCAGAGGGGCGCCGGGGTCGAGGTCCTCTTCGGCCGACCAGCGGACGACCTCATCAAAAGGATCGCGGAAGAGCTCGGCTCCGCCTGCACCGTTGTCTCCTCCGATCGGGAGATCATGGAGGCGGTTAGGCGAAGCGGCGGGATCGCGCTCTATTCCGGGGAGTTTGAGCGGAGGCTCGCCGCGGCGCTCGCAGGCCAAATCGATCAAGGAAAGGAGGAGGCCGAGGAGCGTCCGCCGAGAGGGGAGAAGCGGGGGAACCCCTACCGGCTCTCGAAAGAGGAGCGGCGCCGCCGCGGCCGCCTGGAGAAACTCTAGGCCATTCCGTTAAACCTGAAGAGGCGGGAGGTATTCACGGCGGTCGCCTCGGCGAGCGATTCGAAAGGGATCTGCCGGATTCCCGCGAGCGCCCGGGCGACCTCCACCACGCGCGCCGGCTCGTTTCGCTTCCCGCGGTAGCCGGCCGGCGCCAGATATGGAGAATCGGTTTCGATCAGGATCCGGTCGAGCGGGGCAAGCCTCGCCGCCTGGGCGATCTTTTCACTCTTGGGAAAGGTGATGATCCCCGAAAAGGAGAGAAAGAGCCCGAGGGAAAGGCCCTGCTCCGCCTCATCCGGCCCGCCGGTAAAACAGTGGAGGACCCCGTTTGAGACCCGCTCCTCCTCGAGAATTGCGAAGGTCTTCTCCCATGCGTCTCGCGAGTGGATGACGAGCGGAAGGGAGAGGCGGCGGGCGAGAACGATCTGGGCGCGAAACGCCCTCTCCTGCGCCTCGGCAGCGGCATGCTTGTAATAAAAATCGAGGCCCGTTTCGCCGACCGCGACAACGGTCCCGGGCCCGGCATCGCGCGTAATCCGCTCCAGCCTATCAAGAAGGTCGGGAGTGAACGATCCACTCTCGTGGGGATGGAGACCTACGGTCGCCCAGACCCGAACCGGCAGCCGCCGGTTTGACGCCAACTCGACCGCCCGCCGGCTCGACTCAAGATCGGTCCCAATGGAGACGACCCCGCGCAGGCCCGCCTCTTTAGCCTTCAGAAGAACCGTTTCTCGGTCCGAATCGAATTCCGGATCGGCGACATGGCAGTGGCTGTCGAACATCGGCGACACGCCTGCCAGGTTAGCGGACCTTCGTCCCCGGCGGGGGCTCTTCGGTAAATGTGGCGAGCGCGATGACCTCGGAATCGCCGGCGGCGAGGAGCATCCCGCGCGACTCGATCCCCCGGATGATTGCCGGCTTCAGATTTGCCACGACGATTACGGAGCGCCCGACGATCGCCTCGGGAAGATAGCGGGTTGCGATTCCCGCGACGATCTGCCGCTGCTCCGTTCCGAGGTCAACGGAGAGTTTTAAAAGCTTGTCGGTCCCAGAAATGCGCTCTGCAGCGGTGATCCGGCCGACACGGAGTTCCATCCTCCGGAATTCCTCGATCGATAACTGATCGGACGTCGCGGAACCATCCCCCTCCTCCCGCTTCCCCTCTTCCCGCTTTTGCTCCTCGATCCTCGGGAAGAGCGCCTTCCCTTTCCGGACGGCGCTTCCCGGCTTAAGCCAACCCCACTGGACCTCCTCGGAGAGTTCGACGTCGTTCCAGTCGATCCGGTATCCGATCTGCGCGAGCATCTCCTGGGCGCTTGCGGGCATGAACGGATAGAGATAGAGGGCGACGATCCGCACCGCCTCCAGCGCGAAGTAGATGGAGGTCGAGAGGCGCTCCTGCGTGGCGGGATCTTTCGCGAGGTTCCAGGGGGCGGATGCCTCGATGTACCGATTCGCCTCGGTGATGAATCCGAAGAGTTCCGCCAGCGCACGGTGAAACTGGAGATTCTCCATCGCCTGCTCGACCTTTTCCGGCAGTCCTTCGGCCGATTTCAGAAGGCGGCGCTCGGCGTCGGTATGCTCCGACTCCTCGGAGGGGCGGGGAACCTTTCCCCCGGAAAACTTCTCCGCCATCGTCACGGCCCGCGAGAGGAGGTTGCCGAGGTCGTTGGCGAGATCGCTGTTGATCCGTCCGATCAGCGCCGCCTCCGAATAATCGCCGTCCACCCCGAACGGGACCTCGCGCAGGAGGAAGTAGCGGAAGGGATCGGCGCCGAACCGATCGATGATCTCGTTCGGATCGACGACATTCCCCTTGCTCTTTGACATCTTCTCACCGTCCACTGTCCACCATCCGTGCGAGAAGATCTTTTTCGGGAGAGCCATCCCCGCGGCCATCAGGAACGTCGGCCAGTAGACGGCGTGGAAGCGGAGGATGTCTTTCCCGATGAGGTGGACGTTGGCCGGCCACCACTTTTCGAAACGCTCGGTGTCGTCCGGGAATCCCGCGACGGTGAGGTAGTTCACCAGCGCGTCGAGCCAGACGTAGATCACATGCTTCGGATCTCCGGGGAGGGGAATTCCCCATGAAAAAGAGGCGCGGGAGATCGAGAGATCGAGAAGGCCGCCCGCCACGAAACTTTCGATCTCGTTGCGCCGCCCATCAGGCTCGATGAAACCGGGATTCTCGCGGAGGAAGCGGAGGAGATCCTCCTGATACTCGGACATCGAGAAGAAGTAGCTCTCCTCGGAGAGGCGCTCGACCGGGCGAAGGCACGCGGGGCACTTCCCCACGCCCCCTTCCATCACCAGTTGCGTCTGGGTAATGAAGGTCTCGCAAGGGACGCAGTACCAATCCTCGTAGACCCCCTTTTTGATCTTTCCGGCCTCGCGCAGCCTTTCGAAGAAGGCGGCTACCGCGCGCCGGTGGCGCTCCTCAGTGGTCCGGATGAAATCGTCGTGGGAGATGTTCAGCCGCTTCCAGAGATCCTGAAATCGGATGACCATGCGATCGGCGAGCTGCCGCGGCTCCTCCCCGGCGGCGCGCGCGCTTTTCTCGACCTTCTGGCCATGCTCGTCGGTCCCTGTCACGAAAAGGACCTCGTACCCGCAGAGCCGTTTGTAGCGCGCCAGGGAGTCGGCCGCGACGGTCGTATAGGCGTGGCCGATGTGAGGGACGTCGTTGACGTAGTAGATCGGCGTGGTGATGTAGAAGCGGTTTTTCATCCGGTCACCGCAAAGAGAAGCGCCTCAAGAGAGAGCTGCCGGTTCACGTTCCGCACCGCCGCCCGGTGCAGCCGCGCGACTAAGGAAAGGAGCATTTCGATCCGCTCCGGCTTTACCTGCTGGGCCCACCGCCTCCTCTCCTCCTCGAGGGAAGGGTCGGGAGGGGACGACTGGGAGACGCCGGCATGCAGATAGGCGATCGATGCCAGCCAGCCGGCGAGAAAGCGGAGCGTCCGGTCGAAGGTCTCCGCGTCCCGCGAGAACTCGTAGGCAAGGGCGAGGACCTCGTCAGGCCGGGCGAGTCGGTCGAGACGCACCAGGGCCGCAAGGCGCGAGGCCTCTTGGGCCGCGCTCTCGACATCGGTTGAAAAGAGCGGCCCGGGACGGTTGCCCAAAATTGCAAGGAGCCGCTCCGTATCCTGCCGGGTTAACTCACGGCTTTCCAGGCCGGCGCGACACTCCTCGAAAGAGGGGGGGATGAATCGGACCTGCTCGCATCGAGAGATCATCGTCGGCAGGAGCGCCTGGGGATGAGGGGTGATCAGGATCAGAAGCGTCTCGGGCGGAGGCTCTTCAAGAGTCTTGAGCAGGGCGTTTGCCGTCTCCTCCTTCATTCGATCGGCCTCGTCGATCAGCACGACCTTTCGTTTCCCGGCCGCGGGGCGAAAGACAAGAAGGGACTCGACCTCTCGCACATGCTCGATTTTGATGAACGCCCCGCTTGGGGAGAGCCGGTGGAGGTCGGGGTGGACGCCGCGCAGGAATTTGGTGCAGGAGGGGCAGAGATTGCATGGCACGGCCTCTCCGCTGCACATGGCGCCCCGCGCGAAGATCTCCGCAACGCTCCGCTTGCCGATCCCCTCTTCGCCGTGGAAAAGATAGGCGTGGGCAAGACGGCCGGAGGCCAGGGCGGACGAAAGGAGCCGCAGCGGGATCTTATGGCCGACGATGTCTGAGAAGGTCATCAATGATATCTCTGATCTCCGAAGCGACATTGGAGATGTCCCGGTCGGTGGGGATGATCATGACCCGCTTTCGATTGGCGCGTGCGATCGCAAGATACCCATCGCGAACCCTTTTGTAAAACGCCAGGCTCTCCCGATCGAGATGGTTGATCTCCCTCCTCCCTGTGAGGCGCGCAACCGCCTTCTTCGGCTCGATGTCAAGAAGGAAGGTCAGAACAGGAGAGACCCCCTTCGCGGCGACCGCGGCCGCCTGCTCGACCTCCACTGCCGCGATCTCTCTCCCGTATCGTTGGTAGGCGATCGTGGCGTCGGTAAACCGGTCGCAGAGAACCGTCTTTCCAGACTCCAGCGCGGGGCGGATTACCTCCGCGATATGCTGCGCGCGGCTTGCGAGATAGAGAAACAGCTCGGCCTTCGGATCCATTTTGGAATTGGAGAGGTCGAGGAGGAGGTGGCGGATCGCGTCGCCGATCTTGGTTCCCCCCGGCTCGCGCGTTCGCAGCACCGGCTCCCCCTTTCGATAAAGGTACTCCTCAAGCAGCGCGATCTGCGTGGTCTTGCCGCTCCCTTCAATCCCTTCGAATGTGATGAAGATCCCCCGTTTAGCAGGCATAACGCTCCTTCAACCGTCTGGAGATCGAGAGGGTCAGCGAGGCGATCCGCTCGGCGCGGGGGGAGGGGAGGAGCCCCAATCCGCAGGAAGGGGTGACGAGGGATTGCGCGGCCAGTTTCCACGTAGCGGATCGATCGTGCGTCCCGAAGCGGCTCGGAACAAGCGCTCCGAGGATCGCCTCGAGCCGGTCCGAGAGGCGCTCGGCGCTCTCCTTTTCCGCCTCCTCCCCGGTCGGGACGATCCCGAAAGCGAAAAGGCCGCCGCTTAAGAGAAAGGCTGTGATCTGCTCGCCGCACGCGGCCAGCGCAAAGAAATCCCGATACGCATCGAAGGAGAGAATGTCCGGGGCCGCCTCGAAGAGGAGATCCCATCTCGGATCGGCGCAGCAGTGGATCCCGGCGATCCCCCCTGCGGAACGGATCGAGCCGATCACCTCTCTCCATAATCCGACCAGATGGGGGGGATGAATCGGGAGCGGCTCGGAGCGGGAGAGGGCAGGCTCATCCAAAAAGATGATGACCGTTTCATGCAGGGAGAGGAGCCTCTTTGTCTGCTGCTCCGCCCGCGTGCAGAGATCGGAGAGGAGTTTATCCAGGCGGTCCCCCGAGAAGACGGGGGCGCTTGAGTTCACTTGAGTCCAGAGGCTGAGCGTCAACGGGCCGACCAACTGTCCCTTCAGCGCCGCCGGCCGGGGAACGTCCGCACTCCCCAGCCGTTCCACGAAGAGCCGGAATCCCTCTGGGTCGTCCCCCCCGACGAAATCGGCCGCCATCTCCTCACCCATTTTTGGAAACTGCGGCCAGAAGGGGATCTCCGAGAAGTGGCGGAAGATGAAGTCGAGCCCCGACTGCCGGTCGCGGTGCGGGAGGCTTCCGATTCCGGTGGCGCGCATCTGCGGGAGAAACATACGCTAGGTTAAACAAACTTCACGATCAAAAGCAACGGAAAGATTTGATACGCGGGTTGATGTTATAATGCCGGAGCAAAGAGGGGGAAAGATGTTACCCCAGAAACAGATAGATGTTCTTCAGCAGTTCCTCGAGCAACAGTCCGCGATCATCGCCGGCTATGTTTTCGGCTCTTTTGCCAAAGGGACACAATCCGGCGCCAGCGATATTGATATTGCCGTCCAGCTTTCAAGTCGTGTGGCTCCCGACGCTTACGCCGATTTGGCCGGCCGATACACGGTTGAGCTATCCGAGCGTCTGGGCCGAGAGACGGATGTCATTGTCCTCAACGAAGCCCCGCCCTTTTTAAAATTCCAGGTTTTTCGATACGGACAGAGACTCTTTGAGCGGGATCAGAAACAGTCCAGAAGTTTTCTGGCGGCCTCCCTCTTGGAGTATTTTGATTTTGAGCCGCTCAAACGGGCCATGGAACAGAGGATCGTCCAACGCCTCAAGGAGCAACCTCTCTAAAATGGTGGACCAGGACATTGTCCGAAGCAAGATTGCCCATATCCAGCACAGTCTCCAGAGGCTTCGAGAGAAGCAGTCGGTTTCACTCCAGGAGCTTCAATCCAATGAGGACATCCAGGATATTGTTCTGCACAATCTCCAAAATGCCATCCAGGGTTGTCTTGACCTCGCAAGTCACATCATTGCGGATGAGGGGTGGGCGATTCCGCCGGCTCAGGCCGGGTTGTTTCAGGTCCTCTCCGAACATCAAGTCCTAACGGCTGAGCAGGCGGCGGAGATGAAGGCGATGGTTGGATTTCGGAACATCATTGTGCATGAATATGCCACGATCAACATGAAAAAGGTCCATGAAGTTTTAATCAAGCGCCTTCAGGATTTTGATCGGTTCTGCCAACAAGTGATTCGGTACGCCGGATTATAAGGTCTCTTGATGAGACAGGCCGTTCTAAATCAGACGGGTTCAACCATCCACCGCGCCAGCCCTCCCCCTTGCTTCAGGGATTGATTTCCCAAGGACGGACCGTCGCCGAGACTCTCGAAGTTGCGGAAGGCCGGCTTTATCGCCCTTCTCCCGCAAATCTTCCAGATAGGCATCAATGACAAGCCGCAACTCTGACCCGTTTTAAATGAATGTTTAAGGGTTCCATTAAGGTTTGTGGGAGAGGGGTGACCCGGTCTTTCTGGCCTTTTCCGTCCCGCACAATAAGGCGTTGAGAGCCTGATTTTGTGTGGCCGCCGCAATTTTCCGCTCCACCGCCAGATGCGTCAAAAAGGCTTCCACTTCGGCGCGTCCCATCTCTTCAGGATGCCGTTTCCCGTGAAAGAAGATGAACCGCTTGACCCACTTTTGTATAAGCCTCCTCGGTTCGAATGCTGTAATGTCGAAGCCGAATGGCCGACCGTAACTGATCCAATATCTTGGGTTTTTATGGGGATACCGTCGGAGGCGTATTTAAAGACGCCATCCTTTACGCTCCTTCCATGAAGTGTTTGACCACA
>CAZSHZ010000180.1:0-7473 GCA_964606955.1 uncultured Nitrospirota bacterium | reverse complement strand
AAAAAGATCCGCTTCATAGGAAAATAATAGCCAACGGGATCGGCTTCGGTCAATAGGGCGGACGCTGAATAGGGTCAGATACATGTGAGAATGCCGATCAGGTATCCTGGGGCCTCAGACAGAGGCTCTACGATGCAACTGATCGGACTTCCCCGATGTTTCTACCGGGCCGCTCGCCTCAAGGCGCCGGCGCTCTCCCAACAAGCGAAGAGTCGTCTTTTTGCCCTCGAGGTGTGGCAGCGGACCGGCCAGATCGAGATCGCGATTGAGGTCTTCGGGCTTTAGTCAGGCCACCCTCTACCGCTGGCGACAGCGCTTCGACCCCCGGGATCTCACCAGCCTGGAGAGCCGCTCGCGGCGGCCCCAGCGGGTCCGCCGGCCCACCACGCTAAAGCCGGTGGTGGATCCGGCAACTAAAGGGAGCAGTACCCCCGTTGGGGCCGGGAGAAGCTAAAGGGTCCTGCTCGCCCGCGAGGCCATCACCGTCTCGGCCAAGAGCGTGGATCGGGTCATCCGCCGCCTCAAGGCGCGGGGCCTGCTGGTCGAGTCCCCCCGCCGCGCGATCTCGGCCCCCACTAAGGTTCCGCCCCCGGCCCTGGGCCGTCCGGAAGCCAAAGGGACTATCCGGTCACGGCGCCGGGGGACCTTGTGGAAGTGGACACCCTGGATGTGCGCCCGCTCCCGGGCGTGATCTAAAAGCAGTTCACGGCCCGCGATGTCGTCTCCCGGTGGGACGGGGTGGAGGTCTACCGTCGGGCCACGGCCACCGCCGCCGCGGACTTCCTTGAGGCCCTCGCGAAGCGGCTGCCCTTCCCCCTCCGGGCGATCCAGGTGGATGGGGGTGGGGAGTTCCGGGCCCAGTTCGAGGCGGCCTGCCAGTCGCAGGGGATCCGCCCTTTTGTCCTGCCCCCGAAGAGCCCGAAGCTCAACGGCCATGTCGAGCGCGCCAATCGGACCCACACGGAAGAGTTCTTATGAGTGTTACGACGGGGACGTGGCGCTCGCCTCTCTCCGGCCGGCCTTGCGGGCCTGGGAAGAGATCTACAACACGGTGCGGCCGCATCAGGCCTTAGGGTATTTGACACCGGCCGAGTTCCTCGCACATCATGCCGCGTGAGGCCCCGTTCGTCTCACATGTAGTGAACGAGTACAAATCCTTGACACATCGTAAAAGAGTGTGCTATCTCTCTCTCCCGACACAATGTTGTGCTGCTGAGAGAGGCGTCTTCGAGAGAAGACGCCATTTTTTTGGGCGGGGAGATTAAACCCCCTAGAAAAGGAGGAAGTGAATGAAATACGGATATCTCATGTTCGGTTTGATAGTGGCAACGCTTCTGATCCTCGGCGGAGCCGGACTCAGCCATGCGGGTGATCTGAAGATCACCGGGTTCGCCGACATCATCCTGCCCCTATCGGATGAGGCAGGCGATGACTTGGCTCTTGATGCGAAGGGAAAAGCAGCGAATTCTACGGAGCTTAAAACGGGTGTTACCGGCGAGGTGGATTTTGAAAAAGAGGCAGGACCGGTTACCTTTAGGCTGGACCTGAATCTTCCGGCGAATGGCCTTGAAGCAACGAACGTAGGCGGTGGCATTGAGCAGGCGAAGTTTATCTGGAAAATTCCAGGCGCGGATGTATGGGGGCTATCGCTGACCGGCGGCGCCTTTAATGCCCCGATCGGGTTTGAGGCACAGGATGCCCCTGACAAGCTCCAGACCACCAACGGCCAGCTCTTCTTTTTGCGCCCAGCCAACCTGGCGGGACTGATGCTTTCCGGTGGCATGGGCCCTGCTGCCGTTAATCTATACTTTGCCAATGAATTCCGTGGGGCGACGAGTGCTCCTCCTCCTCCAGGCGGGGGTCTCTTGGGTGAGGAAAACAGTGTGGGCGGTCTAGTCACTGTGAAGCCCATGGAGATGGCCAGCCTGGCGGTCGGGTATATCACCTCTCCGAAAGAGGCAGGGAATGGAAATGTTACGGATATCGTGGCCAGCACGACGATGGTCCCGAATCTGCTGTTGGCTCTTGAATACCTTACAGATGAAAACAACAAGGGCTGGGGAATCACGGCAAGTTACACCCATGGACCCCACCTCTTGACGGCAAGGTATGACAGCGTCGACAATGATACGACCGACACGACCCCGACCTCTTTGACGCTGGCCGGGACATGGGCCATGACAGATACCTTAAGCGGAGTGCTTGAATTCAGGCAGGATGATCCTGATACGGCGGCGGATTCAACCAACACGGCGACATTGCAGTTCGTGGCAAAATTCTGATCTGAATTTCAGGGGGGAGGAGGCTACGCCGTAGAACCGGGGGGCTCGATTGACCTGACCCGGCGAGACGGCGTACGCTCCGTCGTAAGTTTGACTCTGCTAAAATTGGAGGCGCCATGAAGAAGATTGAGGCGATCGTAAAACCGTTTAAACTGGAGGAGGTCAAGAACGCCCTCTCGGAAGTCGGCGTTCACGGGATGACGGTCAGCGAGGTGAAAGGATTCGGCCGCCAGAAAGGACATAAGGAGTTTTACCGCGGGGCCGAATACGTCATCGAGTTTATTCCGAAGGTGAAAATCGAGGTTGTGGTGGAAGACGCGGTGGCCGACCGCGTGGTCCAGACGATCATCAGTTCGGCCAAGACCGGGACGATCGGCGACGGCAAGATCTTCATTACATCAATCGGAGAGGCTGTGCGGATCCGAACGGGGGAGCGGGGAGAGCACGCCCTCTGATTTTACCTATCTTGCCGATTTAAAACAGGACCTCACCAAAAGCCGCGAGGAGGTCTACGCCCGGCATCTGAAGGGGGCCTCCGGCCCGCGTGTCGCCGGCGACCTTTCCTCGGTCGCCGACAGATTCCTGCTGCGGATCTATTCCGATCTTCTGGTCCTCCTCCAGCCGGAAGAGAGGGCGCTGGTCGAGGATTCCTTGACGATCGTCGCTATCGGGGGATACGGGCGGTCCGAACTGGCGCCCCACTCGGATCTCGACTTGATGTTCCTCTATTCCCCCGCCGGCCGGGGCTCTGCCGCGGCCTTTTCGAAGAATTTTCTCCACCTTCTCTGGGACCTCGGCTATGTCGTGGGCCATTCCGTCCGGACGGCCTCAGAGGCGCTCGGGCAGGCGGACGCCGACTCCTCCGCCCGCAACGCATTCATGGATCCCCGTTTTCTGGTCGGCAGCCGCCCCCTCTTCGACGGTTTTCTCGCCTCCTTTCACCGCCTGCTTGAGCGGCGTCGCGAGCGCTACATCGAAGAGAATATCGCCCTGCGGGCAAGCGATTTCGGCAAGTATGGCGCCTCCATTTACATGCTTGAGCCGAACATCAAAAAGAGCGGCGGCGGCCTGCGCGATATCCATTATCTCCGCTGGATCTGCCGGCTCCGTTACCGCACCTACCACCTGGGAGAACTTCACAACAGGCAGGGAATTTTGAGCAACTCCGACTACATCACCCTCTCCTCGGCGATGGACTTTTTATTAAGAATTCGAAACGAACTCCACTTCGGCGCCGGGAAGGCTGAGGATGTCCTGACATTCGACGACCAGGTCCGTCTGGCGCGCTTCTTCGGGTTCGAGGACGCCGACGGCCTTTTGGGGGTCGAGCGTTTCATGCAGCAGTACTATCAGTACACCACGCTGATCCATGAGATCTCTTCCCGGCTGGTTGAGCGGGCTCGTCGGCGGTCGCTGCGGCGGAGGTTTTCCGATCGGTTTTTCAAAAAGGTGGTCGGCCCGTTCCTGGTCCGCGCCGGGAGCATCGAGTTCCTGCCTGGGGGAGAAGAGGATCCGTGGCAACTCCTCTCGATCTTCTTGGCGGCCCAGGAGGAGGGGGTGGAGCTCTCGGACGACGCGCTCGAGAGGATCGGACGGCGGCTTCAGTCCGTGGATGAGACATTCTTCGACGGGGAGCAGACGGCGCCCCTCTTTCTTCGACTTCTCTCTCGGCCGGGGCGCATCGCCGCCCTTCTGCGGCAGATGCATCGCGTCAGACTTCTCTGGCGGGTTGTGCCGGTCTTCGCCAGAATTCATAGGCTGGTGCAGTTCAACCAATACCACAAATATACGATCGATGAGCACTGCCTCTTCGCCGTCGAGGAGGCGGAGCGGCTGTCGGCAGGCTCGGGCGATCTCTCCCGCATCTACGGGTCGATCAAGAAGAAGGAGATCCTCCATCTGGCACTCCTGCTGCATGACTCGGGAAAGGGGAGGGGAGGGGACCATAACGAATGGGGGGCGAAGGTCGCGGAGGAGACGGCCGCCCGTCTGGGCCTCTCGGCCGAGGACCGGGATCTCCTCGTCTTTCTGGTCCGGTATCACCTGACGATGTCGCACATTGCGTTTCGGCGCGATCTCTCGGATGAAAAGGTCCTCCTCCGCTTTTCTCGCATGGCGGCGAACCCGGAGGCGCTGAACATGCTTGCCGTGCTGACCTACGCAGACATCCGCGCCGTGGGGCCGGAGACCTGGAACGCCTGGAAAGAGGAGCTTTTGCTTGATCTGTACGACAAGAGCATGGAGATCTTGGCCGGTGAGCGGCCGATCCTCTCCGGCAAGGAGCGGGCGTCGACCATCCTTGGACAGCTGAAGCAGGCGCTCTCGGACTGGCCGGAGGCGGAGGTCGAGGCTGCGTTCGAGCAGGTGTCGGAGCGCTATCTCTTTTCGACCGCCACTCTCAAAATCGCCCAGCAGATGCGCGCCGCGCGGGGGCTTTCAGACGTAAAGGTCGAGGCCGATTTTGATCCGGCGACCTCCGTGACGGAGTACACCTTTTATCTCCCGACCGACGCGCCGGGTCTCTTTTACAAACTCGCCGGCCTTCTCTCGGCGAAAGGATATTCGATCATGGGTGCGCAGGTCCATACGCGGAAAAACGGGGTCGTGGTGGACGCCTTCCAGGTCATCGATAGCGTCAACGGCGCCTACCACCGTCCTCGGCCCTGGGAGATGGAACGGAGCCTAAAGCAGATCCTTTCGGGCGAGGCCTCCGTGGACGAACTTTTCGCCAAGCGGCCGATCCTCTTCTCCCGCCCGCGGCAGGCCGCCATGATCGAATCGACAAAAGTTGAGATCGACAACGACACCTCCGAGGGATTCACCATCCTCGACATCTTCGCAGAGGACCGGCCGGGCCTCCTCTATGTCATTACCCGGGCCTTGTTTGATCTTGGCCTCTCCATCCACTCCTCCAAAATCGCCACACGGCTCGACCAGATCGTGGACGTCTTCTATGTCACCGATTTCGCGGGCAGAAAGGTGACGGAGTCCGAGCGCGTCTTGGCGATCCGCGCGCACCTCGCCTCAAGAATCGATCTTTTCACGGACGTCGCGAAGGTCGGATAGACCTCGCTCCGCCCTGGATCTCTACTTTTCTTTCGTTGACAGAAAAAGCGGGCGCATGATAGTTTTTGGGACACTTTTTTTAAGGAGGAGTGATGAAGCGTTATCTGCTCGCCCCGGGGCCCACCCAGGTCTCCCCGGAGGTCCTTCTGGCGATGGCCCACCCCCTGCTCCATCACAGGGCGCCGGAATTTGTCTCCCTCTTCGAGCGGGTTCGCGCCGACCTCAAGTGGCTTTATCAGACGCGCGAAGATGTCCTCGTGTTGGTCTCCACCGGAACCGGCGGCATGGAGGCGGCGGTGACCAATTTTCTCTCTCCCGGCGAGAAGGCCCTTGTGATCAACGGAGGGAAATTCGGCGAGCGCTGGGGGAAGATCTGCTCCTCGTACGGAGTAAAGGTCGAGGAGATCAAGGTGGAGTGGGGATACGCCGTCAAGCCGGAGCAGATCGCGGAGGCGCTCAAGAAACATCCCGACATCAAAGCGGTCTTCACGCAGGCCTCAGAGACCTCGACCGGGGTCACCCACGACATCAAAGCGATCGCTTCGGTGGTCCGTGCCTACGACGACTGCCTGATGGTCGTGGATGCCGTCTCGGCGATGGGGGTCTTTGATATCCAGACCGACGCATGGGGACTGGATATCGTCGTGACCGGATCACAGAAGGCCTTGGGGCTTCCTCCCGGGCTTGCCTTTGTCTCGGCGTCCCAGAAGGCCTGGCATCGGGCGGAGAAGACGAAGAACAGCCGCTTCTATTTCAACCTGAAGAAGGAGCGGGAGTCGCAGCAGAAAAGTCAGACGGCGTTCACCGCGGCCACCTCGCTGGTAGCCGGGCTGGCGTGTTCGCTCGAGATGCTCAAGGAGGAGGGGCTTGCTAACGTCTTTGCGCGTCATGCGCTGCTGGCGCGGGCCATGCGCGAGGGGGTGCGCGCGCTCGGTCTCAAACTCTTTCCGAAGGAGAACCCGTCGGACTCGGTGACGGCGATCGAGGCGCCGGCCGGGGTGGACGGCCAGGAGATCTATAAGCGCCTGAGGGTCACGTACGGGATCACGGCCGCCGGCGGACAAGACCATCTGAAGGGGAAGGTCTTTCGGATCGCACACATGGGGTATATGGACACCTTTGATGTGATCCTCGGGCTTTCAGGGGTCGAGATGACTTTGGCCGATCTCGGCTACCCGGTCAAATTCGGCACGGGCGTCGGCGCGGCCGAACAGATCTTACGGAAGAAGGCGGACGGGGGGCGGCCCGCGTGAAGGTCCTGGTCTCCGATCCGCTCTCCGAGCGAGGGATCGAGATCTTAAAGAAGGCCGGACTCTCGGTCGATGTCAAGATGAAGCTTTCGCCCGATCTCCTCCTGGCTGAGATCGGCCATTATGACGGACTGATCATCCGCAGCGCCACCAAAGTGACCAAGGAGGTGATTGCCGCGGCGGCAAATCTGAAGGTCATCGGACGGGCCGGCTCCGGGCTCGACAACGTCGATATCCCCGCAGCGACGAAGCGGGGGATCGTCGTGATGAATACGCCCGGCGGCAACACCGTGACGACCGCCGAGCATACCTTCGCGCTGATCTTTGCGATAGCCCGGCAGATCCCGCAGGCGACCGCCTCGGTTAAAAGCGGGAAGTGGGAAAAGAATAAGTTCATGGGTCTCGAGCTGTTCAACAAGACGATCGGGATCATCGGTTTTGGGCAGATCGGCGCCTACGTCGCAAAACTGGCGCAGGGGGTCAACATGAACGTGCTTGCCTACGATCTCTATCTCTCGCCCGAACAGGCGCAGAAATCGGGCGTGGAGCAGGTCACGCTGGATGAGATCCTCGCCCGCTCGGACGTCATTACGATTCATACCCCTCTGACGGCCGAGACGAAGCATATGATCGACGCCCGCGCGATCGGCAAGATGAAAAACGGCGTCCGGATCGTGAACGCGGCCCGCGGCGGGATCGTCAATGAGAAGGATCTTTACAAGGCGATGCTCTCCGGCAAGGTGGCCGCGGCGGGTTTCGATGTCTTCGAGCAGGAGCCGGTCGATCCGAAAAATCCCCTTCTTTCGTTGGAGTGCTTCATCTGCACCCCTCATCTCGGGGCCGCGACCACCGAGGCGCAAGAGAACGTCGCCTGG
>CAZSHZ010000179.1:0-6866 GCA_964606955.1 uncultured Nitrospirota bacterium | reverse complement strand
TGGCTCCCGTTGTTTCGGTCAACGTGCCGGACATGGAACAAAGAGATGTCCATCAGATCGGCCGGAAATTCGGGACGGTGGGACATCCGGTCCCGGGCGTCGCTGCGAAAGTAGTGGATCGGGACACGGGTGAACCCCTGAGAACCGGGCAGGAAGGGCTGCTCCTCGTCAAAGGTCCAAACCGGATGATCGGCTATCTGGGCCAGCCCGAAAAGACGCAGGAGGTGTTGCGGGACGGCTGGTACGTGACGGGCGATATCGCCACGATCGACGAAGATGGGTTCATCACGATTACAGACCGTCTTTCCCGGTTCAGCAAGATCGGGGGAGAGATGGTCCCGCATCTCAAGCTTGAAGAGGCGGTCAACCGGTTGCTGGGAGACGACCCGAGCTGTGTGGTCACGGCTGTTCCGGATGAACAGAAAGGGGAGCGCCTTGTCGTTTTGTATGCAAACAAAGAAATTCCATCGGAGGGGCTTTGGGAAAAACTTTGTCAGACCGACCTCCCCAAGCTCTGGATTCCCAAGCGCGATAATTTCTATTGTATCGATGCCATCCCGACCCTCGGGACGGGGAAGGTGGACCTGAGAAAGGTCAAAAGTATTGCCCTGGAAAGGGTCGGAGACAAGGACAACTGATCTTCAGGCAGCGAACGGTCGCGCTTCCGGAATACAATGCTCGTGAGAGAGACGGGACGGATTAAAAAACATCTCGGGCACGCCAAGTGAAAGATGCGATCGGGCAGAAGAAGCTCCAAGGTTATGTTTCGAAAGATCCTGCCTTAAATAAGAAAGTGCTGGGCAGGTAATAAACAACAAGTGGGCCAATCCAGATTGTCTCAACCGAGGGGTTCACCCCACACGACTGTGCCCAAATTGTGCCTGGACGGGGGGATATTCACCGACACTCGGCGATACCCCCCGCGTCTAAGAGATTACGTCCTAGAGGGGCGATTTTCCATTCGTAAATCAGCAGGTCGTCGGTTCGATCCCGACCGCCGGCTCAAATTGCTTCGGGAAACAATCTTGATTGACGCCTGAATTCGCATCAGTTACACTTTAAGCTAGAGGGTTGAACGTTTTTCGACTAAGGTAAACGAACATGCCCGTCGTTAAAACATCTGCGAAGGGGCAAGTGGTGATCCCCTCGGAGATTCGAGAGCGGATCGGACTTCGCCCCGGGGGAAAGGTCCTCGTCACTCTTGCGGGTGAGCGGACCGTGGCCATCGAGCCGCTCCCGGACGATCCGATCGAGGCCGCCTGCGGGATGCTTCAGGACGGCGCGTCCCTTACACTAGCCCTCCTCAAGGAGCGACAAGAAGAGCGTGCCCGCGAAGAAAAGAGTTCTGCTCGATTCCTTCGCCCTGCTCGCTTTCCTCAACAAGGAAAGCGGGTTCGAAAAGGTTAGATCTCTCCTTCGGGAGGCCAACCGTTCGAGGAAGCCGCTCCTGATGAATGAGATTAACGTTGGAGAGGTCTACTATGTGACGGCGAAGGAGCGGTCCCCACAGTAAGCCGAAGATTTCCTAAACCGCTTGGAGACGCTCCCGGTCCAACCGGTTGCCAATTCCTTCACGGATGTGATCGAGGCCGCGCGCCTCAAGGCCCGGTTCCCGATTTCTTACGCGGACGCCTTTGCCGTGGCAACCGCGATCCGGATGAACGCCGTCCTGGTGACCGGAGATCCGGAATTTCGCCGGCTTGAGAATCTCGTGCCGATCGATTGGCTTTAAGGCCGAGTTGTCGGAATGCAGCGCAAATCGTATCAAGATCCCTCTGTTGGCTTGGCATCCTTACCCTAACTTTTCCAGCCGCACCCCGATCAGCCGGATCGCCCTCCCTTTTGGATTTTCGCGGGAATCCAGAAACGGGAGGATCAGCCGCAGCGCCTCGGACTGAAGGGGCTTCAGGCGGGAGGCGGGCGCGGGGAGCGTCCGCGCGCGGGACCGGGTGTCAAAATTCGAAAATCGGACGATCACGACCACGGTCCGAAAACTCATAAACCCCTCGCGCTCCAGGCGCTCAAAGACGCTTCGGCACATCGCGGTCAGCCGCTCGCAGATCAAATTCGGATTCCGCGTATCCCGTGAAAACGTCTCCTGCTCCCCGATCGACTTTGCGACGTACTGCTCGACCAGCGGAGAGTCGTCGCGGCCTCGGATCGCCTCGTAGAGAGCCGACCCCCACTTGCCGAGCATCTCCTGCAACGCTTCGCGCGAAAATCCCTTCAGGTCGCAGACGCTCTTGATCCCCTGCTTGAGGAACAGCGCCTCCGTCTTCGGGCCGATCCCCGGAATTTTTCGGATCGGCAGCGGAGATAGAAACTCCTCGGCGTCCTTCTCTTCGACGACGGTGAGCCCGTCCGGTTTCTGAAGGTCTGAGGCGATCTTTGCGATCAACTTGTTGGGGCCGATCCCGACAGAGGCGGTGAGGCCTTGCGTCTCCCGGATCTCCTTCTTGAGCATCCGGCAGAGTTTCTCGGCCTCGGCGATGTCCCCGCAGAAACTCAGATCGAGGTAGGACTCGTCGATGCTTGCCTCCTCGATCCGCGGGACCGATTTTCGCAGGATCGCCATGATCTCCTTTCCCACCTCGGCGTACCGTTCGATGTTCGGCTTAAGAAAGACGGCCGGGGGATTTCTCCCTCTCCTTGCCTCTTCGGAGAGCCGCCAGGCCTTTGAGATCGGCATCGCGGAGCAGATCCCGTACGCGCGCGCCCGGTAGTTCGCCGTGGAGACGACCCCGCGGCCGCGGCCGTTCTGCGGGTCCGCGCCGATGACGACCGGCAGGCCGGCAAGCCACGGCTTCTCCCGCTCCTCGATCGCGGCGAAAAACGCGTCCATGTCGAGATGCCCGATGATCCGCACGGGTCGCTCAAGAACGACTATTACGGCTGCCGCCGGCCTGACCCTCGCCGCCGGATCCCGGGCGCTGTCTCCGCCCCGATATCAGTTCGCGCGGGTCGACATGATCGGCCTTACGGGACCTTCGCCAGGATCTCCTTTATCTCGTCCGGCGAGAAAGCGCGCAGCGTCTGGCTGCGGACATTCCCGAGACTCCCGAGCCAGAGGAGAAGGGACATCGCCGTCTCTTCGTCCGGCGTCTCCATCGTCCCGACAATGTCGTACTGTCCCTGTGTCCAGTAGAGATCTTTCAATTTCGCCCCGCGCTTTTCGGCCGCCTCCTTGAAGGCCTTCGCCCTTTTGATCGTCTCCTTGACCTTGCGGATCCCCTGATCGGTGAAATTCAAAAGCAGCACGTATCTCAGCATTTGTGACCTCCTTTTCTTCCCTGATGAACTGCTGGGAGGATCTCCGGATCATCTCCCGCCAGACTCCGCTCGGATCGCCCTGAAAGACGATCTTTGGCTCGACTCGGAGGACGCGCCAGTCGCCCCGGCGGATCTCGCCGTCGAGCTGCCCGGGCGCCCAGCCGGAGTAGCCGACGAAGAGCTTGAAAGGGCCGTTGGGGCCCGGACTCGTCAAAAGCCGCGTGAGGACGTCGACGCTTCGGGTGAAATAGAGATCCTCGAAGACATGCTCGGTCGCATCCAGCGTCTCCTTGGCGCGCAGCAGCATCGACACCAGTTCCCGCGCGACCGGGCCGCCGATATAGGCGGTCTCCGGCCGGTCCTTCAGTTCCTTGACCTCCGGGAGGAGCCTCGAGAGCGGAGTCGGCGTGGGCCGATTGATGATGAAGCCGGTCGTCCCCGTCGGTCCATGGTGAGTGATTAAGACCACCGTTTCGCGGAAGTTCGGATCATTTAAATGCGGCTCGGCGACGAGGAAGACCCCTTTTCTGATCGGCTCGACGGCCCCGGCCCGATTTGCGCCGGCTGCGGTGAAGAATCCGATCAGGGCGGCTAGGATCGCGATCTTCCCCCGCACCTTACTCCTCCTCCTCGGTCTCTCCCACTTCCGCGATCTGCCGCTCCCCGAAGATCGCCGACTCATGCTTGTAGTATTTGAACTCGAGGAGATTGTGGAAGGGGTCCTCCAGAAAGAAGGTCAGGTGCTCAAGCGGCGAGCCCGGGAAGCGGCGGCTCGGCTCGCGGAAAAACTTAAGAGATCTCTTGCGGGCCCGATCGGCGAGCGCCTGCCACTCCTCTTCGGAGGTGAAGATCAGGCCAAAGTGCCGAGGGTAGATCCCCTTCTGCGGCCCGAGCGGATCCCTGGTGAGATGCGCGACCAACTGGTGCCCCGCGAGTTTGAGCGTGAGGGCCGAGGGGGATTCGCGTCCCAGCTCGCACCCGAGGCCCTCGACGTAAAACCGCCGTGCCTCCTTCAGATCGTTGACCGGAAAAGCGAGGTGAAACAGGACCCCCATAGGCGTAGATGATTATCCAAAACGGTTGCGGGATCAAGCGGAGGAGCGCTAGAGTCGTCTCGTGCGCTCCTGTAAAATTATCTTTTCCGATCGAATCTCCCCCTACAACTACCTTGCCTCGGTGATCTCTCTCCTCCACGATCCCGCTCCTGCGCTCCTCATTGCCGCGTTTGAAGGGGGCGCGGTCCTGCTCGGGCGCCATCAGCATCTCCCCTCTGCCCTCCGAGTGGATCGCTGCGCCGAGAGGTCCCTTCCGATCCTGCGGCGTCTGACCGGCGGTCGATCGCTCCTGATCGGCGATGGGGTGTTGGCGGTGGTCCTCCTCCTCCCGAATCCCTCCGCGCTCCTTTCCGAGACGATCCCTCCCGCGAAGGTGATCAATCGCTACGTCCGGGGAATCATGGCCGGGCTGGCCCGCTTCGGCCTTTCCCCTCTTTACGGGGGGGACGATTTTCTCCTGATCAACAAAAAGATCGGAGGGTATCTCTCGAGCGAGACGACCTCCGAGGGGACGACGCTGTTTGAAGCGTTCCTGGCGTTGGAGGAGGGGATGATCCTCCCCGAGGAACTTTCCGCCTACCCTCCGCACTCCAGGCCGATCAGGTCCCTTACCACTCTTGCGGCCGAGTCGCGCCGCCCGTTGACTATGGAGAGTTGCGTCGAGGCGCTCGCCGAGGGGTTCAAAAAGAAATATCGGTTGGAGATGGAGGAGAGGCGCCTGGAGGCCGGGAAGGCGGAACCGCTCCCGGCCATTGAGCCCCTCCCGCCGCTCCCTTTCTCGAGGAGGGAGGTCCCGATCGGATTCTTGGAGGCACACGTTGCCTTAAATGGGGGGATGATCTCGGAGTGCCGGATCATGGGGGACTTCATCGCGCCGAGCCGAACAATCACTCTGCTCGAACGCTCCCTCGTCGGATCGCCTCTTGATCGCGGCGAACTGACTGCACGGGTCGGATCGTTTTTTTTCGATCCTTCCCACTTCATGATGGGGATCCGCCCGGTCCCGATGATTCCGGATGCGATCCTGGAGGCCGCCGGGAGATAACGAGAGGAGGGGAGATGTTTCGGGAGGAGAAGACGTTTAACCTGCGATTCAGCCTTCAGGCCGACTTTCCAGAGGAGTACGAAGGGGAGGAGGATGGTTACAAGTGGTTTGCCCAGTGGGAAGAGCGGCTTAAGCCCGAACTCTTAAAAACGGTGTTCGCCGCTCTCCGGCGGCATCCCTCCTGGAAGGTCCATGTTCGGAATCGGGGGATCTCCGCTGAGGATGAGATCGAGATCGTGGTTGAGAGGGATTTTTCATCCTCCCAGGACCGATCGTAAGACCCAGGCAGACGGTGATGGAGATTTTCAGAGAGGGGCACCGGTGAAAGAAAGGCTCCGGGCTGTCATCGTCCTGTTATCGTTGAGCGCTTTGAGCCTCGAGCCGGCCTCTCTTGAAGTGCTCTTTGACGGCGTTCCCGAGAAAGGGGGAGGGTGGGTGCTAACGGCTACCATAAAGGCCAACGAGGATCTCCGGGAGGCCGAGATGGAGGTCGAGCTCTCCCCCGGCCTTTCGATTGCCGCCGGAGAGCCGCGGTGGGAGGGGGACCTTTCGGCGGGTGATCAGCAGATGCTGGAACTCTCGCTGGTCTTGACCGCCCCTCCGCCGCAACAGGTAACGGTCCGGGTCAAAGGCCGATTGCGCGACGCGAAGAACTTCGAAAAGATCGTGGTCCGCAGGATCAAATGACGGTTCAGCCGCCGCGGCCGCTGCGCCGGATCAGTTCGGCCGCCATCGCTATCTTCCGGGCCCGCCTCGGGTCGTTCTCAATCTCTTCGATCGGACAGGGGAGGCGCCAGACCCAGTTCTCAGGACCGACGCTCCCAGGGAGGTTGATCCTCTCCCGCTCGCCGAGCAGGTCCTGAATCGGGATGACGGCCAGATGAGAGGCGGCGCCGTAGACAAGTTTCAGCAGCTCCTGGTGGACCTCCTCGTTGAAAGGTGATTCCGCCTGTTTCGGGAGGAGCAGCCGCCGCTCGGATGGGGGGAGGCCGTCCCACCAGGTCGCAAGGCTTTCGGTGTCATGCGTGCCGGTGGTCGCCAGCGATAAAGGGGGATACTCCTTCGGGTCGATGTACCGCCTCTCCCGTTTCTCCCACCGAAGAATCTTATATCCGGGGACTGAAAGCCGCTGGAGCGATTCTCGAATCCAGGAGGGGACGACACCTAAATCCTCGGCGATCGGCTTGGCCGGCGCGCCGGCGCTCAGCATCCCCGAGATGATCTCCTCCCCCTGCTTTTCCTGTTCGGGCTGTTGGGGAGGATCAAATCCGCTCTGCTTGTCGTCCTGGAAAAGAAAGGTCCGATAGACTCCGACGACATGGTCGATCCGGTAAAAGTCGTACAGCCGCGCGGCATGGGCCGCCCGCTGGCGCCACCAGGCATAGCCGTTCTCCCGCATCGCCTTCCAGTTATAGGCCGGGAACCCCCAGCGCTGTCCTCTCGGATTGAAGTCGTCAGGGGGGGCCCCGATGCTGCGCGACAGATCAAACTCTCCC
>CAZSHZ010000178.1:0-12104 GCA_964606955.1 uncultured Nitrospirota bacterium | reverse complement strand
CCGGAGCGGACAAAACCGCGTCGAACACTAGCGACGCCAGCATTGTACTGTCCTTTCCGCCGCTGAAACCAACCAGCCAGGGGCGGGTATCTTCCAAATACAACTCGCGCAGATTGTTTCTAATGCCTTGGTAAACCGAGGCAGACATGGGCGGTAGTATGCTTGGTGATGGCCATTTTTTCAAGAGCGGCTTTCAGCGTGATTAGCCCACGGTTGAGGTTGTTCTTTTTTCCCCAGTATCTCTCAGTAATCGGGCGAGGAAATCGCCTCGCCATAGATAAAACACCCTAGCCGAGTGGTATACTCAGGCGACTCTTTCAGGACGAAAGGAAGGTGCACTCCACCGTCATCTTAGGCGCGGGCTATACCGGCCGGTATCTCTTCTCGCTCGCCGAGGAGAAGAGGCCGGCGGTTCTGGCCACCAGCCGCCTTCCGGAGAGTCGCCTCCCGTTCGTCCCTCCGCCGCAACGGGTCTATTTTGATCTGGAGCGCCCCGAGAGTTGGGGAAACATTCCGGCGGGCGCCGATCTCTTCTGGTGTTTCCCCGCTGCGCCAATCGATCGGGTTTCGGCCTTTGCCGAGACGGTCATTCGGAGAAGCCGCCGGCTCGTCGTTCTGGGGAGCACCTCCGCCTATCATCTTCCTGAAGGCACGGCGGATCCACTGATCGACGAGTCGTGGCCGGTGAACATGGGGCTTCCCCGCGTTCGGGGAGAAGAGTACCTCCGGCTCAACTTTAAGGCGGTCGTCCTTCGCGTCGCCGGGATCTACGGGCCGGGCCGGAATCCTCTTGATTGGATTCGCCAGGGGCGGATCGGTCCTTCGGAGCGATATGTCAATCTGATCCATGTCGAGGATCTGGCGCGGGTCTGCCTGGTCGCGCGCAAAAGCGGCCGGCCGGGGGAGTCCTACAACGTCAGCGATGGTCATCCCCGGCGCTGGGCCGAAATCTTAAAGTTTGCGTCTCAACGTTATGGCGTCGTTTCTCACGCCTCGGCCGATGCTCGGCCCGGAAAACGGATCTCGATTGAAAGGCTTCAAACGGATCTTCATTACCGTTTTGCCTACCCGGACCTCTTCGCGGCGCTCGCGTCGATCGAACAAAAGGGGAGATAATCGCGAAAGGTTTTTTTGCCCTGATCCTCCCCCCGCTTTTCCTTTTTGCGGGGCGTGCCGGGGCGCAAGAGCCCCCAAAACCATTTTTCACCGCGATCCCGCTCGAAGTTCAAAAGATTGTCGTCGACGGCCTGCTGGAGGAACCGGCCTGGAGCTCCCCGGATTTCGCAACCGGCTTCGTCCAGCAACGACCCGACTCCGGCAGACCGGCGATCGGGGAATCGATTGTTCGCGTCGCCTATGATGACAACAACCTTTATATCGGGGCGCTGTTAAACGACCCCGAACCGCTTCTGGTGCGGGGGGACGAACGCCATCGGGATGCGGCGCTCGATCGGAGCGACTCCTTCGCGGTCCTGATCGACACCTACCACGACCATCAGAATGCCTTTTTCTTCGAAGCAAACGTCCTTTCGGCGATGTCCGATGCCGTCGTCAGCCGGGAGGGGGGGCGCGTCAACCTGGACTGGGACGGGATCTGGGAGGTGGCTGCGCGGCGGACCGAAAGCGGCTGGTCGGTGGAGTTTCGGATCCCGTTCGAGACCCTCCGATTTGTCCCCGGCAACGCCCAGATCTGGGGGGTCCAGTTTCGGCGGAGAATCCCCCGCTTAAAAGAGGTCTCATTCTGGAATCCCCTGACGCCGGAGCAGAGTTTTTTCGAGGTCTCCCGGGGGGGACATCTGCTGGAGGTCGGCGCGACCCGCCAGGAGCGCCGCCTTTCCATCAAACCCTACGCGAAGGGCTTGTATCAAAACAATCGAACCGAAGAATTGAGATCATGGGATGTCGATCACGCAGCCGGTCTCGACGTCCGGTACCGCTTTCAGACCAATGTGACCCTCGACCTCACCTTTAACACCGACTTTGCCGAGACGGAGGTGGATCGATTCCAGTCGAATCTGACGCGATTCCCTCTCTTCTTCCCCGAAAAGAGGGAGTTCTTTTTAGAAGGGAGGGGGTTTTACGATTTCGGTCTTTCGGGACGCGTCCAACCCTTCTTCTCCAGGCGGATCGGACTCGTGAGCCGGCGGCCGGTCCCGATCGCCGGAGGGGGGAAGCTGACCGGAAAGGTCGGCCCCTACGGGATCGGCGTCCTGGGAATAAAGACGGAGGAGGAGGAAGAGGTCGGGTCGCCGCCGGAGCGGTTCGGCGTCGTCCGGCTGACGCGCGACATCGGCTTCCGCTCCAACATCGGAATGATCGCCACGCATCGGGGAGAGCTCGGGGAGGGGGGGAGCCGGACGATCGGTCTGGACAGCACGATCGCGCCGGACCCTCGCTTTACCGGCAACGTTTTCTGGGCGCGATCGGATGAGCCGGACGCGGACGGGGCGGGACAGTCGGGGGAGGCGGGATACGGTCAGTTGCAGTGGCGGGACCCGTTCTGGCGGCTGTTCCTCTCCCACCTGCGCGTGGACGAGAACTTCGATCCGGGGCTGGGGTTTGTTCGCCAGAGGGACATGCGGGAGACGCAGGGCTTCGTCGACATCCGTCCGCAGCCGAGTTCCGGCCCGGTCCGGGAGTACGGATTCAAGGGGGAGTTGACCGACCAGACCGACACCGCCGGAGAGTTTCTCTACCAGAGCAACTACTGGCGGGTGCAGGCCGATTTTAGAAGCGGCGACTTCGTCCTTCTCAGTTGGGACCCCCAGATCGAGAGGCTCCCTGAAGATTTCGCGATCCGCCCCGGGATCGTGATCCCGGCAGGCCGGTATCGGTATGACGAGTACAATCTCCTGGCGATCAGCGACACGCGCCGGCCCCTCTCCGGACTCTTGAGCCTCCGATGGGGTAACTTCTTCAGCGGGCGAAAGAACGAGGTAACGCTCGACGTGACGACCGCTCCCGCGGAGGGGTTGAAGTTCGGCGGGTCGGTGCAGATCGATCAGGTCCGGCTCCCGGAGGGGGAGTTCGTGGCCCAGATCTGGGAGGGGAACACCGCCCTCTCCTTTACGAACAAGATCTTTCTTCAGGGGCTGGTCCAGTGGGACAAGGAGGCGCGCACGCTTGCAGCCAACCTCCGCTTCTCCTGGGAGTATCGGCCCGGCAGCCGGATCTATCTGATCGCCAACCCGCTCCACCAGGGGAATGACGACACGATCCTCTTTTTGACGAAGATCACCTGGCTCTGGGAGCCTCTTTAAGCCGAATACCGTGTCGATCCTCCTCAACCGTTAGTTTCCTTTGTTTTTTCAGTTTGGAGTCCTTATACTCTAGCCGTTTTTCTGGGATGTGATGGAATCAGAGAAGGATAAATTAAATGAGGATCTGCAGCGATACCTGAAAAAGGGGTCGTGGCAGAACGCGATCACCGTTTTAAAGAGGCTTAGCGCGCTCGAGCCGGACAACGCCTTCTATCGCCTCCGGATCGGCGACTACTTCGGAAGGCTGTCGGATCCCCAGACGGCCGCCGAATCTTACCTCGCGGCTGGGGAGCTCTACGCCAATGGGGGGTTCGTCGTTAAGGCGCTCGCCGCGTTCAAAATGGCGCTCAAGGTCGATGCGAATAACGCGACGGCCCATAAGAAGATCACCGGCCTGCATGCCCACGCCGTGCAGCAGGCGGCCTCGCAGTTGCGGGTGGCGGTGGAAGAGCCGCCCGGACCCCCCCCCGCCTCCGAGCCCCCGCCGGTGGCGACTCCGCTCTTTGAGACGATCGCCTACGGCGACGCGATTCCCCCGGAGATGCTCGAAGGGGAGCCGGTCGCTCCGTCCGAGTCTTCCCCCTTCGCCCCTTCCCCCGTCCCCCCGTCCCCCCTCCCTTCGCCCGGGGCCCAACCGCCGGAAGAGCCGGAAAGCGAGGTCTATCTCGGGGCGCCCGAGGAGGAACCGGCGCCGATTGAATCGGCCTCTCTCTCTTCCCTTCTTGAACCGCTCCCCTCCTCGGCCGCTCCCTCATGGCGGTCGGCAGACGTTCTCCCGCTTTTTGCAAGCCTCACGCAGGAAGAGTTCAACGAGGTGGCCCAGCGCCTGGAGCCCCCGTTCAGCTACGGCGCCGGCGATGTCATTGTCCAGGAGGGGGATCGGGGCGATTCGATCTATATCATTATCTCCGGAAAGGTGCGCGTCTCAACTCACTTGCGAGAGGAGGAGGTCGCACTCGGAGAGCTGCAGGAGGGGGAGTTCTTCGGCGAGGTCGGTTTTTTGACCGGACGCCCCCGCACGGCGAACATCGTCGCCGCAACGGATACCGACATTCTCGAGCTCAAGGGGGACGACGTCCGAGAGATTGTCAAACGTTTCCCGCGGCTGCGCAAGGTCCTCGAAGAGTTCTACATCAGGCGGGTGAAAGACACACTGAAGAAGATCCAGTCCCGGGAGAAGGGGTGAAGATCCGGGTCCTCGGCTGTTTTGGGGGGGAGTATTTTGACCGCGACCGCCGCTTTCATCCCTGCGGATTTCTGGTCGACGACACCCTCCTGCTGGACGGCGGGACCATCTCCTCCGCGCTCAACCTGGAAGGGATGAGATCCCTCTCTGCGGTCCTCGTCACGCACGCCCACCTCGACCATATCCAGGGGATCGCGCATCTTGCGGATAACCTCTTCGGGAAGATCGAGCGGCCGGTCGAGGTCGTCGGCGTCGCCCCCGTCCTGACCGCGCTCAAAAAACATTTCTTCAATGGAAAGATCTGGCCTGATTTCTCGCGGCTTCCGAACGCGAAGGAGCCGGTGCTCCGCTTCCGCGTGATCGTCCCGAACCGGACGACGCGGATCGGCCCTTTCGAGGTGACCGCTGTTCCGGTCAATCATATCGTCCCGGCCGTCGGCTTCTTGGTCCGCTCGGAGCGGAGGACGCTCCTTTACAGCGGCGACACCGCCCCCACGGAAAAGATTTGGGAGGTGGCGCGCCGAAGAAAAGATCTGGCGGCGGCGTTCGTCGAGTCCTCTTTCCCCGACCGGATGGGGGACCTCGCCTTGCGCTCTGGACATCTGACTCCGACGCAGACGCTGCGCCAGTTCGAGCGGATCGGCCGTCCGGACGTTCCGCTCTATGTCTATCATATGAAGCCACAGTATGCGCGGGAGATCCGGGGGGCCTTCGTGAATCTTGCCGGCCGCGCGAACGTCACGCCCATCTCGGACGGCCAGGAGATCCTTCTCTAAGCGGATTATCGGCGGTAAAGGCCGTTTCGGCTCTTCAAGAGGAGGTACCGGCTCCAGAGAAACATCGCTGCGGTGAGCGACAGGGTCACCGCGAGAGAGCGGATCAAGGGATTGTCTCTATGTCGGTGGGCCGGCCCCACGACTCCGATCACCGCTTCGGGGGAGACGGGATCGAAGCGCATTGCCCCATCCCCTTTCGCGATCAGAAAACCGCGCCATCGGCCGGCGAATCCTCTTCCGAAATAGCGATGAAGGACCGCCCCGCTCGGCGTCTCGATGACGATCAGGTCTCCCAGGCGGTACCGGTCCGCTCTCCTTAATCTGACCTCCGAGCCGGGACGAATAAAGGGGGGCATGCTCGAGCCTAGGACGCGTAGAGAAAGCGTTTTCCCTTCTGAGAGGAGATGCCGGACAACGCCGGACGTGACCGTTTCCCGGAACTCCATGTAGAAGCAAAGCCTAGCAGAGGATCGCCCGCTGTCAAGCCGGCGGCGTTGACCGCCCCGAGAGGCTCTGTTAGGCTCTCCCTTGGGGCGCCGTACCCAAGTGGTTAAGGGAGCAGTCTGCAAAACTGCGATTCAGCGGTTCGAATCCGCTCGGCGCCTCCAAAAATTTCTCCGGGATTCCAGGTTTCCCCGAATTTCGCGCCGGGTTCGGCCGGCATTTGCCCTTCCAGTTTTCCAGTGATACGATTAGGTTTCAATCTGGGGGTCATACCTATGGTCCCAGTCCAAGAAAGTATCTGCAAGGTTTGTCCTTATCGGGGGCAGAGCGTCTTTTCCGGGTTATCCGATGGTCGGCTTGACGAGTTCTGTGGCCTGAAACTGGTCAATCACTATAAGAAAGATCAGCGGATCTTCTATGAAGGCGAGCCTAATATGGGTTTATTTATTCTCTGTTCGGGCAAAGTCAAGTTGAGCCGGACCGCACCCTCGGGAAAGAGACAGATCGTAGACATGATGGGACCGTGCGGACTTTTAGATGAGAAAGACCTTTTTTTGAGGGATCAACGCACGGTGACTGCCGAAGCCATCGAGGATTGTCTGGTCTGCTTCATTAAAAAAAGCGACTTTATCGAATTTTTGAAACTGAATTCCCCGGTTGCAATCAAGATCATTGAACGGCTCTCGGAGCAATTGGAACGGGCGGAAGAGAAGATCGAGGCGCTGACCGTGATGGAGGCGAAACAGCGGCTGGCGGACCTCCTCCTGCGACTGGGGGGCCGGTATGGAAAAGAGACGCCGGAGGGCCGGCTGGTCGAGATTCCCCTCACCCGAGAAGAGATTGCGGAGATCATGGGCGCCACCCAGGAAACGGTCATTCGAATCCTGAGCAAGTTCAAAAAGGATGAGATCGTTAAGGAGGTTGGAAAGCGGACCTTGCTGCTCAATGAGGATCGGCTAAAAGCGATCGCCTGGCAATAGCCCCCCTTTTTACGACTGACCCCCGTCAGTGCAGTTCACTGATCTGGATCATATACAGATACCGGAGGATTCTCATAGACTGCCTGAGAGGCCTCCGTGTGCAAGATCCCCAACAGGATTCCGGTCATCGTTTCCCCGCATCCGGTTTTTTTTCCGCAAACCCATGTCTCTCTCCATGTCCTCCGGAACTTCTATGACTATCTGAACAAGACCGCTCCGACAGGCGGTCCCCTGCTGGGAATGGTCCTGCAGGAAGCAGGGGATGCAGTCCTACCGATCGGGTGTGTGGGGCGAGTGATTCATGTCTGCTTCGCTCCCTGCGGGCGGATTGCGCATGTCGCCCTTCACGGGCTGAAAAGGTTTCGGATCCTTGAGCTTTCCCTGCCGGATGGGCATGGAGAGGCCCGCATCGAGGTGATCGAAGATCGGCCGGGGGATCTGGCCATTGAGAGGAAACGGATTCTCCTCGACACCCTTGAGCGGATCCAGTCAGACCTTCGCTCTTCCTCCAAGCACGCAGATGATCTCGACCAGGATGATGAGACCTTCCTCAATTTTCTCTGTCTGCGGGCGGATCTCTCCCCGACGGAAAAGTATTTCTTACTAGAGGCGGAGGGCTTGGACCAGCGCTGCGGCCGGCTCATCGACCTCCTGCGGTTGAAGGGGGAGGGTCAACATGTACCCCAATTGGATCATGATTGACCGCGAGCCGGGAGTTCGTTGGGTATGTATTTTGCTTTCTCTTCAACGAAAGTCTTTTTTGCCGGAGAGGAGAGAGATATGGGGAACCCGAGGATCCTGGTGGTTGACGATGAAGAGAACTTCCTGCGCCTTTTGGCAAAAACCCTCGGAAAGGAGGGGTACGAGGTGAAGACGGCGAGTGACGGGGAGGAGGCGCTGAGATGGCTGGAAGAGGGTCCATTGGATCTGGTCCTGATCGATATCAAGATGGCTCCGATGGATGGACTGTCCCTGTTGGAGAAGGTCAAACGGCGTTCCCCCCGGACCAAGGTGATTATGATCACGGCCTATCCGACCCCTAAAAACCGGTTGGTCTCCTTTCGCGAAGGGGCTTCCGAATATCTGATCAAACCCGTCGATATGGATGAGCTCAAGGAAACGATTCGGACGACCCTCCTTCATGACGAGAAGTAGCGTGATGTCATCGGACATGGAGCGACTCTTCCGATCCGTTTTGGATCGCCTTCCGGACGCCATCGAGATCATCGATCGCAATTTTAATGTCCTCTATCTGAACGCGGCGGCCGAGCAACGCACCGGCCAAGGGATTCGAGAGCAGAAGGGGAAAAAATGTCATGAGGTCTTTTACAACCGGAGTCAGCCCTGCGCTTTCTGCCCTGCGTTGAAGACCTTCGAGACCGGAGAGCCCGGCTATGTTCTTCTGAGGGACGTGCAGGTGCGGAGTGCGGAACCCTGTTCCGAGGAGCTCCTCTCCCTCCCTTTAAGGACGGATCGGCGAGGTGTCCAGTGGGTCGTTGAGATCGCAAAGGATGTCACCAAGGAGAAGGAGTTGGAGCAACAGTTGATTAACTCCGAGCGGCTGATTTCCTTTGGCGAGGTGACCGCGGCCATCGCGCACGAGTTCAATAACCCGCTCGGGATCATCATCGGATTCGCCCAAGACCTGCTGACCGAGGTGGAGCCCTCCGACCCGCGCTATCAATCGCTGAAGATTATCGAGGAAGAAGCCGGCCGCTGCAAGAAGATCATGCGGGACCTCCTGGAGTTCGGCCGTCCCAACGCCGCCCATCTTGCGCCGACTCAGGTGGAAGAGGTCATTCGGAAGGGGATGGGACTCGTCTCGGCCCATCTTCAGCAGTCGGACGTGAAGGTGATCGTCGAGGTTGAGACGGATCTCCCCCGGATCTACGCGGACGCTCAGCAGTTGTGCCAGGTGCTGGTCAACCTGTTTTTTAACGCGATCGAGGCGATGCCGGAGGGGGGAACGCTCACGGTGCGGGCGGGGAGAGAGCCGGTGCGCGCGGGAGAATCCGGCACAGCGGTGACAATCCTCGTGGCGGACACGGGGGAGGGGATCGACCCAGCGGACCTCCCCAAGATCTTCCGCCCCTTCTTTACCACGAAGAAAAAGAAAGGGATGGGGTTGGGCCTCTCGATCTGCGAAAGCATCGTGAAGGCCCATGGCGGTGGGATCGATGTCGAAAGCGCCCCGGGCCTGGGGACGACCTTTCGCCTCCGTTTTCCGGTGGTGGAGAGAAGAGATGAACTTGGCTCCTGACAGGGTCCTGGTTGTGGATGATGAAGAGAACATGTTGGCCCTCTTCCAAAAGGTCCTTGGAAAAGAGGGGTATGAGGTGGTGACCGCCTCGTCCGGGGAAGAGGGGCTCAAGAGGCTGGAAACGGAGTGGTTTGATCTGGTTGTTTCGGATCTCAAGATGCCCGGCCTGGATGGATTTGAGTTGTTGAGAAAGGTGAAAATGGTAAGCCCCAGCCTCCCGTGCATCATGCTGACAGCATACGGCACGGTCGATTCCGCCGTCGCGGCGATGAAGGAGGGGGCCTACGACTACTTGGCAAAACCGGTAAACAACGAAGAGATCAAACTGGTCGTGAAAAAGGCTCTGGATCTCCATCGGTTGACCCGCGAGGTGGAGCGCCTGCGGGACCAGATCGAAATCGAAAAGGATTTCAAGAACATGATCGGGCGGAGCAAGCCGATGAGAGTTCTCTTCCGCCTGATCAAGCTGGTCGCCGGCAGCAACACGACTATTCTCATCCAGGGGGAGTCCGGGACCGGCAAGGAGCTGGTCGCCCGATCGATCCACTATCACAGCCCCAGACGGGATCGTCCCTTTGTCGCGGTCGATTGCGGCGCCCTCCCCGAGACCCTGTTGGAAAGCGAGCTCTTCGGCCATATCCGGGGGTCGTTCACCGGCGCCATCGGCAACAGAAAGGGGTTGTTTGAAGAGGCCGACGGAGGGACGATCCTGCTCGATGAGGTCGGAGATACCACCGTTACCTTCCAGTCCAAGTTGCTGCGGGTCCTCCAGGAGGGCGAGATCCGTCCGGTTGGGAGCAGCAAGAGCGTCAAGGTGGATGTCCGGGTAATCGCCGCGACCAATAAGGATCTCAAGAAAGGGGTCGAGAATAAGGCGTTTCGGGAGGACCTTTACTATCGGCTCGCGGTCGTCCCGATCGTGATCCCCCCGTTGAGACAACGGAGGGAGGATATCCCTCTTCTGGTTGACCACTTCATTAGGAAGTACTGCGGGCAGAACCGGTTGGAGGTGAAGCGGATTTCAGCCAAAGCGCTCAGACTCTTGATCGATTCTCCCTGGCCGGGGAACATCAGAGAACTCGAGAACGTCATTGAGCGGGCGGTATTGATCTCTCCCGGTCCGGAGATCGGCCCGGAGGCCCTTTTTCTGGAACAGGCGGTCGGGGAAGAGTTGCCTCCTCCCCTCCTGGACGCGACGAGAGCGGCCGCCGAAACCGTGGAGAAGGAACGGATTGTCGAGGCGACTCAGAAGACAAAGGGGAATCGCTCTCGCGCGGCGAAACTCCTCGGGATCAGTCGGGCAACGCTTTACAACAAGCTCAAGCGCTATCACCTTGTCGATCAAGCGCGATCCGGGTAGACACCTGTCTATTTCGTAAGACATCGCTAGACATCGCCTCCCGTTGAAGTTAGAGCAGAACGCGTCTTAAGAGGACGCGGAGTCGATAAACAGGCCGGCCTTTGGTACGGCGGTTTCCGGCATGGAGATTGCTTTCTCTTCAGGTGAGAGACCTCCCCGCGAAAATAGGAGAGAAGGAATGGCACATCTGCTTGTTGTCGAAGACGAACCGAATCAACGCCTTCTATGCCGACGGGTGTTTGAGCTCTTCGGGCATGCCGTGGCGACCGCAGATTCGGCCGAGGAGGCAATCCAAGAGCTGGAGCGCTCGAGGTTCGATCTGGTGATGACCGACTGGAATCTGCCGGGGATGGACGGGATCGACCTTGCCCAAAAGATTCGGGAGGAGTGGCCCGGTCTCCCGGTCGTCCTTGTGACGGGGAGCGATGAGGGAGAGGCGCGTCGCAGGGCGGCGGGCTCCGGAATTCGGCAAGTGGTCGGGAAGCCCTGGTTGCCCGATGACCTCGAACAGACTGTTATAGACTGCTTGGGAAAAGTTGCTTAGAGGCTTCTGAGTATTTGAAATCAGATCTTGCTCTGTCCGAAAAGCGGCCGTTGACACAGCGCGAGAGGGAGGTCCTCCGTCTGGTCGTCGAGGGGTTTTACAGTCACGAGATCGCCGATCGCCTGTCGATTGCCGGCAAGACGGTGGAGACGCACCGCGCCAATATCATGAATAAACTCGGGTTGCACAGGATGGCCGACCTGATCCGCTATGCGATCCGCCGCGGCCTGGTGAAGATTTAGAGACCGTGGAACCGACGTCTGGAGGAGACATGGGGGAGGGGGGGCCGGTGATCCATGGCCGGGAATTTCTTGCGAGAAGTCGGAAAAGGATCGAGGAGTGTTTGAAAGCCCTCCAGGGCAGCGAGGGGGTGGACGCGGATGCTCTCCGCGCTCAAGCCCTGCGGTTGGTTCGGTATCTGGAAATGCATCTCGAGAAAGAACGGGAGACCGCCCTGCCGGGCTTGGACGTCCTCACAGATCGCCAGATCCTTTTAAGACAGCGGCTCTATCGAACCCATCTGAACCTTTTTGAGTCCGGTCCGATCGCCCTGCGGGGCCACCTCCACGAACTCACCAAAATTGTGGAGGACTACCTTCGGACCGAGCGGGATCTCTTAGCGAGAGTGTTGAGCAGAGAAGAGGAGGGGGAGATGGGATCTGAAACCCCGTTGCTGGTTGTGGAGGGAGGGGCCGGACGGAAGGTCGAGTACAGTTATCACGACCTCGAGTCGCTCCCTCCTTCTGAGAAGGTTGAGGAGGCGGGGAGGCTGGCCGGTATCCCCGGGACGGGCGTGAGACTTTCCGCTCTTCTCCTCCCCTCCGTCCTGAACAGAGAGGCCGATCACGCGACGTTCTATTCAAGCGACGGACGCTTCTCCGTGAGTCTTCCGCTGGCGGAGGTTCTTGAAAAGGGTGTCTTAATTTACAAGCGGGAGCGCCGCCCTCTCTCCCCGGCCCAGGGCGGCCCCCTTCGCTTGGTGATCATCCAGGGGGACGACGCCTGCGCGAACGTGAAGGCGGTCCATCGGATCGCGTTGACCTCCGGGAAGGGGAGAGATACGCGGAAAGGGGGCGGCCATCCGCCGTCGAACAGAGGGTAATGTCCATAGACAGACGTCTTACTCAGAAAAGTTGGAGATCCTTCTTTTTTGTGGCTCTTCGTGGACTTGAGTGGGTAAATTTGAGGGGTTGACGGCCATGAAAGCCGCATAGAATGGGCATAAAAGGGTTCCTCCCCTTTGTAAGGGGAGGTGAGGTGGGGTAGATCACGGTGACAAGATTTCTGAAGGGAG
>CAZSHZ010000177.1:0-2114 GCA_964606955.1 uncultured Nitrospirota bacterium | reverse complement strand
CTCCTCGACGTCATGATGCCGCGGATGAACGGCTTCGAGGCGTGCGAGAAGATCAAACAGGATCCGAAGACGGCGCAGGTGCCGATCATCATGCTGACCGCCCGCGGCGAACAGACCGCCAAAGAGCGGGGGGCCGGCTCCGGCGCGCTCCGCTATTTCACAAAACCTTTCTCGCCCCAGAAACTCGCGGAGCTTGTGATGGAGGTCCTCCACTTGGGGAAGGGACGATGAATTCTTTCGACATCGTCTCGACGATCGATCTGCAGGAGATCAAAAACGCGATCGAGCAGACCATGAAGGAGATCCGGACCCGATTCGACTTCAAGGGAAGCAAAAGCGAGGTCTCCCTCTCCCCCGACGAGAAAGAGGTGATCGTACTCTCCGACGATGAATACCGATTGAAGAGCGTGAACGACATCCTCCAATCGAAGATGGTCAAACGCGGCATCGGACTGAAGGCCCTTTCCTACGGGACGCCGGAGCCCGCCCTCGGAGGGACCATCCGGCAGAAAATCACCCTAGTCCAGGGAATCCCTTCCGAGAAGGCGAAAGAGATCTCAAAGGAGATCCGCGACCGGAAGTTCAAAGCGCAGGCGCAGATCATGGGGGATCAGCTGCGGGTCACCTCGAAGAGCAGGGACGAACTGCAATCGGTCATCGCCTTCCTGAAATCGAAGGACTTCGGCATCCCTCTCCAGTTCACGAATTATCGTTAGGATCGAAGAACCTTAAAACGTCGGCCGGAACTTCTCGGGGAGTTTTTCCCAGTCGGCAAGGAACTTTTTCAATCCGACGTCGGTCAGCGGATGCTTCACCAGTTGGGAGAGAACGGTAAAGGGCATTGTCGCGACGTCGGCCCCGGCCAGAGCGGCCTCGACCACATGCACCGGATGGCGGATGCTCGCCACCAGGACCTGCGTCCGGAGGTTTTGGTAATTCGCGAAGATCGTCAGGATCTGGCGGATCAGATCCATCCCATTGTGAGAAACATCATCGAGGCGGCCGATGAAGGGGGAGACATAGGTGGCCCCCACTTTTGCCGCGAGGAGCGCCTGGGCCGGCGAGAACGCAAGAGTGACGTTGACCTTGATCCCTTCGCCGACAAGCGCCCGGCAGGCGGAGAGGCCGTCGGGGATCATCGGGACCTTGACCACGATATTCGGATGGATCTTGGCGAGTTCCCGCCCTTCCCGGAGCATCCCTTCCAGTTGCGTTGAGATGACCTCCGCGGAGACCGGACCGTCCAGAACAGAGCAGATCTCGCCGAGGAGCTTGCGGAAATCCTTCCCCTCTTTTGCAACGAGAGAGGGATTGGTGGTGACGCCGTCGACCAGTCCCCACGAAGCCCCTTCCTTTATCTCTTGGACGCTCGCGGTGTCGAGGAAAAATTTCACGGCCGGATCGTAACAACCGGGTGGGCAGGAGTCAAGCAGTTTGTGCTACAATTCCCCCCTCGTGAAATCGCTCTGGTCCGATCAAGAGGCCTCCTCCTGCCGATCGGATCTCGACCTTCTCATCTACGCCTCGCGGCTGATCGGAGCCGAGCCGAGGCTCGTGCTCTGGGGGGGCGGGAACTCCTCGGTGAAGAGCGATGGAGTCGATCATACGGGCCGTCCGGTCAAGATCCTCTGGATCAAGGGGAGCGGCTCGGACATGCGGACGATCGCGGCGGCGCAGTTCACTCCGCTGAAACTTGACGATCTCCTCCTGCTGGAATCCCGGGAGGAGATGTCGGACGAGGAGATGGTCGATTATCAGTCGAGGTCGCTCCTCTCCCCAAGTGGATCGCAACGTCCGCCGAAGCCGTCGATCGAAACCCTTCTGCACGCCTTCCTCCCGGCGCCGCATATCTATCACACCCATGCCGACGCGATCTGCGCCCTCACCGATACCCCCGAAGGGAGGAGGACCATCGCGGAGCTCTTCGGAGAGGCGGTCGCCTGGGTCCCCTACCTCCGCCCCGGCTTCAAACTTTCCAAAATCACGGCGGAGGCGGTCCGGCGCGTCCCCGCGGCCCGCGGTGTCGTGCTCGACAAGCATGGGCTCATCACGTGGGGGAGGAGCGCCAAAGAGGCCTATCTTGAAACCATCCGGATGATCACGGCAGCCGAGAA
>CAZSHZ010000176.1:0-2054 GCA_964606955.1 uncultured Nitrospirota bacterium | reverse complement strand
TTCTTTTCCTAGGCCATTCGTTATTCGGATTTTGAACTTCACGTTTAAGGAACGAGGAGTCAGGTGAAAACAGACAGCGCGTCACACTTTCCCATCGGATTCCCCTCCAAACAGGGCCTCTACGACCCTCAATATGAAAAGGATTCCTGCGGAATCGGTTTCGTCGCCAACGTCAAAGGCGCGCGATCGCACGACATCATTCAAAAAGGGCTGCAGGTCCTGGAAAATCTCTCCCACCGGGGGGCCGTCGGATGCGACCCCTGCACCGGCGACGGCGCGGGGATCCTCCTTCAAGTTCCGCACGCCTTCTTAAAACGGGCCGGCGCCGAGATCGGAATATCCCTTCCCGCCGCCGGCGCATACGGGGTCGGCATGGTCTTTCTCCCTCCCGCCCCCGCCGATCGACGCGCCTGCGAGATTCTTTTCGAAAAGGTCGTTGCGGATGAGGGTCTGCGCTCCCTCGGCTGGCGGGATGTCCCGACGAAAGAGGCCCATCTCGGAGAGATCGCGCGATCGACCTTGCCGACCATCCGGCAGATCTTTATCACCCGCGATATTCTAAGCGAGGGTGAATTTGAGCGAAAACTTTATGTCATCCGAAAGCGGGTGGAGAACGCCGTTCGCGCCTCGGAGATCGAAGGGCGCGCCTATTTCTACGTCTCGAGCCTTTCCGGCGCCACCCTCGTCTACAAAGGACTCCTCCTCCCGAGCCAGATCCCCCTCTTCTACCCCGACCTCGCCGACCGGTCGGTCGTCAGCGCCTTGGCGTTGGTCCATTCCCGTTTCTCGACGAACACCTTTCCGACCTGGCCGCTCGCCCACCCCTATCGGTACGTCTGTCATAACGGAGAGATCAACACCCTGAAAGGAAACATCAACTGGATGCGGGCCCGTCAGGGACATCTCTCGTCGGAGCTTTTCGGAGAAGACCTCGAGAAGCTCTTCCCGATCATCTATGAAAACCAGAGCGATTCGGCCTGTCTCGACAACGCGCTCGAATTTCTGATCATGGGGGGGCGGTCCCTTCCGCACGCGATGATGATGCTCGTCCCGGAGGCTTGGGCGGGAAATCCCGATATGGACCTCGACCGGCGCGGCTTTTACGAGTACCACGCCGCCGTGATGGAGCCGTGGGACGGCCCGGCCGCCATCGCCTTCACCGACGGAAAACTCATCGGCGCGACGCTCGATCGAAACGGCCTCCGGCCCGGAAGATATCTGGTGACGAAAAACGATCTGGTGGTCCTCTCCTCCGAGGTGGGGGTTCTCTCCTTTCCGCCGGAAGAAATCTTAACCAAAGGAAGGCTCCAACCGGGGAAGATGTTTCTGGTCGACACCGTTCAGGGTCGGATTCTCTCCGACGACGAAATTAAAGCCGATATCTGCAGTCGCAAGCCCTACCGGCAATGGGTCACGGGGAATCGGATCAATATTGAAGATCTGCCGGAGCCGCTGAACGTTCTTCAGCCCGATCATATTACACTGCGACAGCGGCAGCAGACGTTCGGCTATACGATCGAAGACCTCAAGATGTTGATGACCCCGATGGCGGTCAACGGCGAGGAACCGATCGGATCGATGGGATCCGACACGCCGCTCGCGGTCCTGTCGGATCGGCCCCAGCTCCTCTTCAAATATTTCAAACAGCTTTTTGCCCAGGTGACCAATCCGCCGATCGACCCTATTCGGGAACAGCTCGTGATGTCGCTCGTCACCAACATCGGCCCCAAGCTGAACCTTCTGGAAGAGACGCCGGAGCATGCCCGGCGGATCCGCGTCCAGCAGCCGATCCTGACCAACGCCGATCTTGAAAAGATCCGGACAATCACCGACGGGCATTTCAAGGCGCGGACGCTGAAGACCCTCTTCCGGGCGTCGGAAGGATCGGCGGGGCTTGGCCCCGCCGTCGAACGGCTCTGCCGCGAGGCCTCCGAGGCGGTCCGGGAAGGATACAAGTTTATTATCTTGAGCGATCGAGGGGTCGACCCCGATTGGGCGCCGATTCCGAGCCTCCTGGCGATCTCATCGGTCCATCATCACCTGATCCGGGAATC
>CAZSHZ010000175.1:0-13472 GCA_964606955.1 uncultured Nitrospirota bacterium | reverse complement strand
GAGGCCGGGGGCGATCCCCGCTATCTTCATCCGCTCTTGGATCATCTCGGGGACCCCGAGTGGCGGGTCCGGCAGGTCGCCATCCAGATTCTGAAGGGATACGGGCGGGTCCGGCTTCTCGTCCGCCACATGGTCGGGCTTCTCGGGGCCGAGGAGAAGACGCGCAACAGCGCCCTGGAAGTTTTGGTCGGTCTCGGGCAAGAGGCGGTTCCGCATCTCTTGGCACTCCTCCACTCCTCGCTCGCCGAGCCGGAACTCGCGAAGTTCATCGTCGAAACCCTCGGAACTATCGGAGACCGGGCGGTCGGTGCCGCTCTCCTTCCCCTCCTCTCTCACGCGGACGAGAATCTTCGGATCGCGGCGATCGAGGCCCTCGGAAAATTGAAGGAGCCTGCGGCGGTTGAACCGCTCGTGGAGATCCTGAATCTTGGGGGGGCGCTGTCGGGGTTTGCCGCTATCAAGGCGTTGCAGGAGATCGGAGATCCCCGTGCGGTCGGTCCGCTGCTCGATGTTCTTGAGCGTCCCGTGATGCGTCGCGCCTCGATGGAGGCGCTTGCGCGATTTGGCGATCTGCGCGCCATCGAGCCTCTCCTTGCCGGTCTGTTGAACGACCGGGGCGTCAAGACCCGGGAGACTGCCCTCCGATCCCTTGTGCTCCTTGAGGCGAAGGCCCCGAACCATCCCGGGCTGGTCGGGGGTCTTCTTGCCTCCTACAACCCGGAGATCTCTGAATTCCTGGTCGCGCGCATCGCCGCGCAGGACGAGCCCCTTTCCCGCGCTGCCATCAGGATGATCGGCTTGGCAAAGGATCTCGCGGCCGTCCCTCGGCTCGTCGGACTCCTCGATAATCGGGAGGACGACGGGCGAAGGAGCGATGCGATGCGCGCGCTGGCCGCGATCGGCACGGAGGCAATTCCCGCGTTGGTTGCGGATGATCCGCAGGCCGGCGAGGCCCGGAGGGGAGGCGCCGCCGTTGTCCTGGGCCAGATCGGCAAACGGGCGGGGGCGACGGAGCGGCTCGTCTCCTCCCTGATTAGATTTACGAAGGATCCGGTCGGTTACGTCCGCCAGTCGGCCGCGGAAGCGTTGGGCCTGATCGGCGCGGTCGAAGCCGATGAGGCTCTCCTGGCGCTGCTGAAGGATGAGTACGCCAATGTGCGGGAGGCGGCGGCGGGAGCCCTTTCCCGGATGGAAAATCCCTCGATTGTCTCCTCGCTCCTTGCTATGAGCCGGGCGGAGCGCCACGAGCAGCGGGAGCAGGCGGCGTGGATCCTCGGTCGGCGCCGCGAGAGGTCGGCGCTCCCTTCCCTGATTTTTCTCTTAAAAGATTCGGAGGCGCCCGTCCGTCTGGCGGCGGTTGAGGCATTGGGGGTTTTTGATCAGGAAGGGATCGCCGAGATCCTTTTGCCGGTGTTGGCGGATGAGGGACCCTCGGTCCGCCTTGCGGCGGTTCGCGTTCTTGCTCGGAAGGCTCGGGCGGCCGTCGCCGACCGGGTCGAGGCGCTTCTTTTGGATTCCGACATCTGGGTCCGTTGCGAGGCTGCCCGCCTGCTGGACCAGGTCCCTGGAGAGAAATGGTCGCTGCGTCTTCTTGATCTCCTGAAGGATCCGGTCGGGGCGGTGCAGATTGCGGCGCTTGAGGCCCTGGCCGGGCGGCCCGACTCCCATACGATGCCGGGCGTCGCCCAGGCGGTTCTTCCGCTGGCTCGCCATCCGGATCCCGAGGTAAAGCAGGCGGCGATCGCGACATTGGGGGCGCTTGGGGACCCCGCCTCCCTCCCGCTCCTCCTTGCGTGTCTCTCCGACCCGGCGTGGTCGGTCCGCTCCGCGGCGGCGCGATCGCTCGGAGCGCTGGGTAACCCGAATGGGATCGGGGCCCTGGAGCGCCTCGCGGCGGCAGACCCCGACCCGCTGGTCCGGCAGGCGGCGCAGTTCGGCCTTGCTCAGTTGGAGACATAGACCTGTTCGAAAAACCGATCCCCTTATCTGATGAGCACTTTCGGCTGTTACGCGATCTGCTGCGGGACCTCTGCGGCGTTTCGCTCTCCGACGATCAGAAGTTTTTCGTGGAGTCCCGGCTTCAGCACTCGTTGCGCAAGAGGAGGTTGGAGAACTTCCGGGACTACTACCATATTCTTCGGTACGACACGAAACGCGAGGAGGAGATTGCGTGCTTCATCGACCTCCTCACGGTCCATGAGGCGTACTTTTTCCGCGAGGAGGGCCAACTGAAGTCCTTCGCCCAGGAGGCATTGCCGGAGTTGGTGGAGCGGCGCCGCCCCGAACGGAGCTTGAGAATCTGGAGCGCGGGGTGCTCAAGGGGGGAGGAGCCCTATACCATTGCCATGCTCCTTTCGGAGCAGGCGGAGCTTGCGGGGTGGAATATCGAGATCATCGCAAGCGACGTCTCCGATCCGGTCCTCGCGGCCGCCCGCCGGGGATTCTATCAGGGTGCTTCGCTCCGGTCGGTCCCTCCGGAGTATCTTGTCAAATACTTTGTTCCGGACGAAAACGGGTACCGTATCGCCGAGGGGCCCCGCCGCCTGGTCACGTTTCTCCGCCTAAACCTGGTGGAGCGGGAAAAGTGGGCCTTTCTCCTTCCCATCGACGCGATCTTTTGCAGAAACGTCCTGATCTATTTTTCACTGGAGGCCCGCAAAACGATCGTCGAGGGTTTTTTTCGGAAACTTTCGCGCGGGGGGTTCCTCTTTTTGGGGCACAGCGAGTCTCTCCTGAATATCTCGGCCCTTTACGCCGTGCGATATTTCAAGCACGACGTGGCCTACCAGAAGGCCTCCGGGGCGCGCGTGGAAACGCTGGCAGGACCTCGCCCTTGAGCCCCGCTCTCTCACTCGCGATTCCTATGTTATAATTTTTTGCTCTTCCAGCGAGCGAGGCGAGCGTGAGGGGGAGGCTCCATCCGGCTCTGCCGGTGGAGGGGGCGACGCAAGGGGTCCCCGAGCGCTGCGCGCTCGGGGCAGAAGCCCCTATAGATCTTCCCAGCGAGCGAGGCGAGCGTGAGGGGGAGGCTCCATCCGGCTCTGCCGGTGGAGGGGGCGACGCAAGCCCCTACAATAGACGGAGGGATGCGGTTGGAGGAAACCCAAAAAAGGGCGATCGTAGACGAACTGGTCCGGGAGAACGCGGGGCTGAAGCGCCAGATCGCTGATCTGGAAAGGGAGAACAACCGGTTTGCCAATCTCTATATCGCGCTTAAGCAGATCTACGCCTCTCTCGATTTTGACGAGGCCGTCCGCGCCATCGCCGAGGTGATCCTCAACTACCTCGGGGGCGCTCGTTTCACCCTGCTGATTACGGACGATTCGAAGAGTCTGCTCACCCCGATCGCCTCCGTTGGGATGGAGGATGAGCCGGTCCGGGTCGGTGAGGGGGTCGTGGGCCGGGTGGCCGAGACCGGCGAAGCCTTCTGGGCGGACGCCGCGGGGGCCGGGGCAAAATCCCCCCTCGTCGCGGTCCCCTTAAGGCTCCGTTCGCAGGTGGTCGGCGTGATTGCGATCTACTCCCTGTTGCCGCAGAAGAAACAGTGGAATGATCTCGACCGTGAGATCCTCGCGCTCCTGGAGGAGCATGGGGGGATCGCCATGCTGGCGGCCCGTGCGGCGGCGAAAAGGGTGTGAGTGAGCCGAAAAACGTGCTGATCGTTGAGGACTCTCCGACGATGCGGCAGCTCATCGTGTTTTCGCTTCGGCGGATTCCCAATGCCCGGGTTGTGGAAGCGACCGACGGGATCGACGCGTTGAAAAAGATGAACGAACAGAAAGTCGATCTGATCATCGCCGATATCAACCTTCCGCTTTTGGACGGTCTCAAGCTCCTCTCGATGATCCGGAGCAACCCCCTCAACGACAAACTGCCGATCATGGTCGTGACCACGGAAGGGGCCGCGATGGATCGCGAAAAGGCGCTGGCAATGGGCGCGAATGCGTTTATCGCAAAACCGATTAAGACCGGGGAACTGGTGGGCGCGGTTCAAAAACTTCTGGGTGAGAATTGATGAGGACCGGTATTATCATCTTTCCGGGCTCCAACTGCGACCATGATTGCGACATGGCTGTCCGGCGTCTGCTGGGGGTGGTGCCGCTTTTGATCTGGCATAAGGAGCAAAGCCTTCCCCCCCTGGACCTCCTGATTCTTCCGGGAGGATTCTCGTATGGAGATTATCTTCGCGCCGGGGCCATCGCTCGGTTCTCGCCGATTATGCCGGCGGTCGCGCGCTTTGCGGCTGAAGGGGGATTTCTGCTCGGGATCTGCAACGGATTCCAGATCCTCACGGAAGCGGGACTCCTTCCCGGCGCCCTCATGCGCAACCGCTCGTTAAAATTCGTCTGCCGCGACATTTTCGTGCGGGTTGAGAGCCGAGCGACGGCCTTTTCCCGTCTCTCTCGCGAAGGGGAGGTGCTGCGGCTTCCGATCGCGCACGCCGAGGGGAACTACTATATTGATCCCGCCGGCGCGGACCTCCTCAGGCGTCGGGGAGAGGTGATCTTTCGCTACTGTCTGCCCGACGGCACGACCTCTCCCGAGGCGAATCCCAACGGATCGCTCGACAATATCGCGGGGATCGCCAACGAGCAGGGAAACGTCCTCGGAATGATGCCGCATCCGGAACGGGCGGCCGATCCGGCGCTCGGCAAGAGCGACGGCGAGCGGCTCTTCCTTTCGATCGCCGAGCAGATTGCGGTGGGGGCTTCCTGATGAGGATGATCCGGACCAAGGAATCAGACCCCCGCGAATCGGCCCGCGGCCTCTCTGAAGAGGAGCTTCGCCGGATCGGAGAGCTCCTCGGACGCGAGCCTAACGAGACGGAGCTCGCCCTCTTCTCCGCAATGTGGAGCGAGCACTGCTCGTACAAGAGTTCGAAAGTCCACCTCAAGAGGCTCCCCACCGCGGGGGAGCGGGTCGTGCAGGGCCCGGGAGAGAACGCCGGCGCGGTCGATATCGGGGAGGGATGGTGCGCGGTCTTCAAGATCGAATCGCACAATCACCCCTCGTTTATCGAGCCGTATCAGGGGGCCGCGACCGGTGTCGGCGGGATTCTGCGGGACATCTTCACGATGGGAGCCCGGCCGGTTGCCCTCTTAAACTCGCTTCGATTCGGCCCGCTTGAGCGGGCGAAGAACCGTCATCTCTTCTCGCGAGTGGTCGCGGGGATCGCGGATTATGGAAATTGCGTCGGCGTTCCAACCGTCGGCGGCGAGGTCTATTTCAACGAGATCTACTCGAACAATCCGCTGGTCAACGTCTTCTGCCTCGGCCTTGTCCGATCGGATAAGATCGTCCGGGCGCGGGCCACAGGTCCCGGAAACCCCGTGATCTATGTGGGATCGAAGACCGGACGCGACGGGATCCACGGCGCGACGATGGCCTCCGCCGCCCTTACAGGGGCGGAGGGGTCGAGCGCCGAACGCCGCTCCACGGTTCAGGTCGGGGATCCCTTCACCGAGAAACTCCTGTTGGAGGCCTGCCTGGAGGGGATGGAGAAGGGGCTCTTCCTTGCGGTCCAGGATATGGGAGCCGCCGGCCTGACCTCCTCCGCGTCCGAGATGGCGGCGAAAGGAGGGGTCGGGATCGAACTTGATCTTTCGAAAGTCCCCACCCGCGAGCCTGGAATGGTCCCGTGGGAGATCATGCTCTCCGAGTCTCAGGAGAGAATGCTGATCGTGGTTGAGCGGGGGCGCGAGACGGAGGTGGAGGCCCTCTTTTGCAAATGGGATCTTCCCGTCGCAACGATCGGCCGGGTCACCGACGATGGGGCCCTAACCATCCGTTTCGGCGCCGAGTCGGTGGGGAGGATCCCGGTCTCGGCTCTGACCGATGACGCCCCGGTGTACGAACGGCCGATCGCCATCCCCAAGTTTCACGAGACGATCCAGTCCTTCTCTTCGGAGGCCCTTCCGATCCCCTTGGATCTGAACGGGGCGCTTAAGCAACTTCTTGCCTCTCCGACGATTGCCTCGAAGGAATGGGTCTTCTCCCAGTATGATCACATGGTCCGGACGAACACGGTGGTAGAGCCGGGGAGCGATGCGGCGGTGGTTCGGGTCCGGGAGACCGGCGCCCATCTTGCCATGACGGTGGACGGCAACGGCCTCTACACGCTGTTGAATCCGTATTACGGCGGCGCGATCGCGGTCACAGAGGCCGCGCGCAACGTCGCCTGCGCGGGCGCGCGTCCGATCGCCATGACCGACGGCCTCAATTTCGGCGATCCCCAGCGGCCGGAGACGATGTGGTATTTTGCCCTGGCGGTTGAGGGGATCACGGATGCGGCGACGCATCTCTCAATCCCGGTGATTTCGGGCAACGTCAGTTTTTACAATGAGACGAAGGGACTTTCGATCTATCCTACTGTAATCATCGGAATGGTCGGCCTGATCGAACCTTTAAACAGCGGGCGGGGGCCGCTCTCCTCGGCTTTCCGGGAGAGGGGCGATCTGATCGTGCTTCTCGGCGAGACTCAAGAAGAGCTCGGGGCGACGGAGTATCTTCGGACGATCCATTCTCAGGAGCGCGGTTTCCCTCCGGTCGTTCACCTGGAGGCGGAGGCGAGCCTGATCGAGACGCTCCTGGAGGCCTTTTCTTCCGGGCTTCTCCGCTCCGCCCACGACTGTTCCGAGGGGGGAATCGCGATCACTCTCTCGGAGTCGGCGATCACCGGGAGGATTGGGGCGCGGGTCGACCTTGCCGGCGGGATGAGGCCGGATGCGGTTCTTTTCTCTGAAACGCAGGGGCGGGTCGTGGTGAGCCTTTCCCCCGAACAGCGAGCGGCGCTCGAGGCGATTGCGGCGCGGCGGGGCGTCCCCTGCCGGGTGATCGGAGAGGTGGGAGGGGAGGATCTTGTCATTTCAATCGAGGGGGTGGAAATGGTGGAGATCTCTGTTGCCGAGGCGGCCCAGATCTATCGAGAGGCGATTCCTGGATTGGTGGGCGCATGAACGACAAATTTAGAGAAGAGTGCGGAGTGATCGGGATCTGGGGACACCCGGAAGCGGCGAACCTTGCCTATCTTGGGCTCTACGCCCTCCAGCACCGGGGACAGGAGGGGACAGGGATCGTCTCCTTTAGTGGAAAAGAGTTTTTTCAGGAGCGCGGGATCGGGTTGGTTGCGGAGTTTTACTCCGAAGAGTGTTTAAAGCGCCTCCCCGGGTTCGCCGCCATCGGGCACAACCGCTACTCGACCTCGGGCGACACCGGAACGGTGAAAAATCTCCAGCCGTTGATGGTCAACTATGCGCTCGGCACGATGGCCCTCGCGCACAACGGAAATCTGATCAACGCCTCGTTTCTGCGGGATGAGCTCGAGGCCTACGGGGCGATCTTTCAGTCGACGGTAGACACCGAGGTCATCGTCCACATGATCGCGCATTCCCGGCAGGAGCGCCTCCTTCAGAGAATCATCGATGCCCTCTCGCGGGTCCGTGGGGCCTATTCTTTGGTGGTTCTCTCCGAAGAGGGGCTGTTCGGGATCCGCGATCCGTACGGCGTCCGTCCCCTCTGCCTGGGGCGCCTGAAGGGCGCGTATCTCCTCGCCTCCGAAACCTGCGCCTTCGACCTGATCGAGGCGGAATACATCCGGGACGTGGAGCCGGGGGAGATCGTCTTCATCAACGATGCCGGCCTTTCCTCTTACAAGCCGTTTCCCAAGACGCGGCCGGCCGCCTGCATCTTCGAGTATGTCTATTTTGCGCGTCCGGACTCGAAGGTCTTCGGACAGGGGGTCTATTCGATCCGGAAACGTCTCGGCCGCCAACTTGCCAAGGAGGCGCCCGCGCAGGGGGATGTGGTCATCCCGGTCCCAGATTCCGGCGTCCCTGCCGCGCTCGGGTACGCCGAGGCGTCGGGCATCCCCTATGAGAGCGGCCTTGTCCGGAACCATTATGTCGGGAGGACTTTCATCGAGCCGCAGGAGTCGATCCGGCATTTCGGGGTGAAGATCAAACTGAACGCCATCCAGCAGGTCCTCGAGGGGAAGCGGGTGGTCGTGATCGACGATTCGATTGTTCGGGGGACGACCAGCCGGAAGATCGTGAAGATGATCCGCGCGGCCGGCGCAAAAGAGGTCCACATGCGGATCTCCTCCCCCCCGATCCTCTCCCCCTGCTTCTATGGGATCGATACGCCGACCCGCGAGGAGCTGATCGGATCCTCTAATCAGCCGGAAGAGATCCGGAAGTACGTCACCGCCGATTCGCTTGTCTACCTTTCAATGGAAGGGATGTTGGAAGCAGTCTACGGGGAGAAGGGGCCCAACGAGGATTTCTGCACGGCCTGCTTTTCTGGGGAGTATCCGATCCCGTTCACGGGAGAGGAGATCATCCAGCTTGGGCTTTTCCCGTAGCCCGCGGGAGGATTCCTCTCCTTAGGGGTGCTCTTCCACCCAGACCTCACCGCTCGGCGTGGTTTCCCGTTTCCAGATCGGGGTGATCCGCTTCAGTTCGTCGATGCACCAGGAGCAGGCGGCGAAGGCGTCCTTGCGATGTTCGGCGCCGACGACGATCAGCACGATGTTCTCTCCGATGGCGATCCGGCCGACCCGGTGAATGATCGCCGCGTCGATGATGTCGAAGTCGGCCAGGGCGCGCTCCCGGATCTCCGCGAGTTTCTTCTGGGCCATCTGCGGATAATGTTCGAAATCGATCCAGTGGATGTCCCGTCCTTTGGAGAAATCGCGCGCGGTGCCGAGGAAGGTGACGATCCCGCCGATCCGTTTGGAGGATTCCCTGATCCGGTTCGTCTCTTCCTCGACGGAAAAATTCGCTTCCTGGATCCGGATCCTGGATAGAAGGGCCTCTTCTTTATTCACGTCGCCTCCCGCGAATGGGGGAAGGAAAGCGATCTCATCGCCGTCGGCCACCAGATCTCCCTCGCGACCGACCTCCTGGTTGATCGAGATGAGGACCTTCCCCTCTTTGAGGATCTGCGAAACCTGCGGCAGATCCCGTCCCAGCCGGCTCAAAAAATCGGAGAGGGGCATGCTCCGCTCGATCGGAACGGCGATCTCTTCCTGCCCGACAATTTTTTTTAAGACCGCGAAAAAACGGACTTTAACCATCAATCTCCTTGAAAGATAATGTCATTCCGGCGGGTTGTCAAGGAAACTCCCGCGTGGTAATCTCATTTTCACATTGATCCCGCTCCTTTTCTTCCTTGCCATCTCGATCGCGACCGACGCCTTTGAAGCAAAGGCCGATCCTATTTTGCGCCGGGAGTTTGCCGAGGCGATGGCCGAGGCTCCCGACGAGCCGCTCCGATTCATCCTTCACGCGCGTCGGCTGATCGACGAGGATCTGCAGATGCTCTCGGATGTCGGAGCCTCCGTCCATTCGGTGGCGCGCACCACGGCGACAGTGCAGGCGCCGGCGCGCGTTCTTCCCAAGATCGCCGAATTCCCTTTCGTGCTCCGGATGGAGGGGTCCCGCTCCCTTCGCTTCAAGTCGGAGTCGCACTTCCGCTAAGTGACGTCTCGCGATCGCCGCGGCGCCGCTCTTGCTCTTTTGATCGGTTTTTCCATCTTTTCAGCGGTCGCCGCGTTCGCCGAGGTCAAAAGGATCGACCCGCTCCTCCTCCGCCAGATCCGGCAGGCGCGAATGAAGGGGGACGGCGCGGGCGCGGATAATTTTCTTTCCGTTCTTGTAGAGGGGGGCGATCTTCAGGAGATCCGGCGTCTGGGAGGCGAGATCCAGAGCCGGGAAGGCGGGATCGCTACGGTTAGGGTTCCGATAGACGCCGTTGATGACCTTCTCGCGCTGCCGTCGCTCTCCCGGGCTGAAGCGCCGAGGAGAGTGAAGTTTCTTCTGGATAAGAGCATCCCGGCGATCGGCGGAGACGACCCGTCTGTCCGGCGCGGCTCTCCCCCCGCGTGGGAGGGGAATACCGGCAAGAACGTCATCATCGGGATGGTCGATTCCGGAATAGACCTTGCGCATCGAGATTTTCGGCTCCCTTCCGGAGCGACGAGGATCCTCTGGCTCTGGGATCAGACCTGCGAGGGATCGGGCTGCCGTCACCCCGGGCAGTTGGCGCCCGCCCTCATGCTCGACTACGGTAATGAATGCACCGCACTCTCCATTAACGCCGCCGCCTGTGAGGAGCACGACTTCGAGGGGCATGGAACACACGTGGCTGGGATCGCCGCGGGGAACGGTTCGGCGACCGGAAGCGGCAAGCCCCCCTTTCGCTATGTCGGCGTCGCCCCCGAGGCGGACCTGATCATTGTGAAGACAAAACTCACGACGATAGATGTGCTCAATGCGATCTCCTATATTGGGGCCCGAGCGGCATCGACGGGCAATCCCCAGCCCCTGGTCATCAACCTCTCGCTCGGCGGCCACATCGACCCGCATGACGGAACCTCTCTTTTTGCAAAGGGGCTCGACGAGAGATCGGGACCCGGCCGAATCATCGTCGCGGCCGCGGGAAACGAGGGGGTAGCCGGAAATCATATCTCCGGCTCGGTTCCCGCCGCAGGCCAGGTTGAGATCGGGTTCTCTATCCCTCTGCGATGTTCCGCAAACCCGAAGCCCCCCTGCCTGGAAATCACCCCGGTCGAATTTGACCTTTGGTATTTAGGGAGCGGGCTATTGGGAGTGACTGTCAACCCTCCGGACGGCTCGACCTGCCCGCCGACTTGTGGAGGTATCTCGGTCAGCCCCGAGGGGGAGCCGGCGGTCGCGGAGAACGGGGATCGGCAGGTTTCGGTCGCTCTCGGCTCCGAGGCCGATGCCCCCACCACCGGAGATTGGCGCCTCACGTTGAAGAACGCAGGGGGTCAAAACGTCACCTTCGATCTCTGGACAGATGCGGCAGAGGTTTTAAAAGGAGGGACAAACTATCAGATCGATCCCGCAACGACGATTGTGGGCACCTCCACCGCATCGAGGGTGATCTCCGTCGGCTCGTTTGTCACCAAGACCGAGTGGGTCGCGGCCGATGGGTCGGTGGTTAAGGATACCTCCGGCACGGTCGGTGAGATCTCGCAGTTTTCCAGCCGCGGTCCCCTGCGAAAGTGCTCGAATACGGAACTTCCTTGTGGGGCCCCGGACGCGTCCCAAAACCGTCCCCATCTGGCGGCCCCTGGGGAGATGATCTTCTCCTCCCGCTCCGCCGATCTCCTCTGCCCGCTGGAGAAGGCGGACTGTCTTCGTGAGGCCGATCCGGATCTTGTCCATGTCATCTTTGAGGGGACGAGCATGTCGGCTCCGCATGTGACCGGGACGGCCGCGCTGATCCTCCAGTGGCAGCCGGATCTTACGCCGGAGGAGGTCAGGACGATCTTGATCAACAGTGCCGCGCGCGACGGGTTTACCACCCCCTCTCCCGATCCGAATCTCTGGGGGGGGGGGAAACTCTCCGTGAAGGCCGCCCTTGCTGCAACTACCCCTCCCGCTCCCCCCAATGCCCCCTCTTCACTCGACGCGGTCCCCTCGGACGGTGCGGTGACCCTGACCTGGAGCCCCGCGCCCCAGATCTCGGTGGACGGATACATCATCCGGCGCGCGACGAACAGCCGCGGACCGTATACCAACCTGAATGGGCCCGGTTCTCTGGTCGACGGCACCCGATACACCGATTCCGCGGTGGAGAATGGGATCGTTTATTTCTACGTTGTCCGGGCCCGGAACACCGCCGGGGCCGAGGGTCCCGATTCGTCCGAGGCCTCCACGACTCCGGACGCACTCCGCCCCTCCGGGGGCTGCCTCTTCGTCCGTTTTTTGGGAAGCGGCTCTTCTCTCCTTCCCCCCCTCCGCGCGCTCCGGGATGAGATCCGAACATGGCCCGGGGGCGCGCATCTGGTCGTCGCATATTATCTGACCTCTCAGATTCTCCTCTGGATTCTCGACCATCCGGGCATTCTTCTGCTCCTCTTTGCCGTTCTGTTGAAGCTCGCAGTAGCGCGTGTTAGACTCCGCCCCCATGAACCGGCCGAACGACCCGCTTACCCACTTTAATCCCCAGGGGCGCGCCCGGATGGTCGACGTCTCCCCCAAGGCGGTGACCGAGCGGGTCGCCGTGGCGACCGGCCGCGTCTACATGAAGCCCGAGACCCTCCGGCGGATCCAGGAGAGGAAGATTGCGAAGGGAGATGTCCTCGCCGTCGCGCAGGTCGCGGGCGTCATGGGCGCAAAAAGGACGCCCGATCTGATTCCGATGTGCCACCCTCTTCTGATCAGCTCGGTCGATATCGCCTTTTCCGAGCATCCTGGGAAGGGGGAATCGGCCGTCGATATCACCGCGACCGTCAAGACGACCGGCCAGACCGGGGTTGAAATGGAAGCGGTGACCGCCGTCTGCATTTCCGCCCTGACGATCTACGATATGTGCAAGGCGATCGATCGAGGGATCCGCTTTTCCGACATCGGCCTCGCCATGAAGTCGGGCGGGAAGTCTGGGACCTACCTCCGCGGCAAGTAACTTAAAACTGCGTGAAAAAGAGGGGGTGATTCCCCTCCTTCTCCTCCGTCACGGAGAGACGGACTATCCGGAGGAGCGCTTTTACAACGACCGGCTCATCCATCCTCCCTTATCCCCCCGTGGGATTGAGCAGGCGCGGGCCGCTTCAGCCGAGATCAGGGGGAGGCTCGCCTCGTTCCGCCTTTTTGCAAGCCCGAGCGTAAGGACCCGCCAGACCGCCTCGCTCCTTGCGGAACCGGCGGGGATTGAGCCGACGATTCTTGACGATCTTTCCGAGCGGCGGCTGGGGGAGTGGGACGGGAAGAGCGCCGCGGAACTTAAGCGCGAGACGTCGGCCGATTGGGAGCGCTTCCGATCCGATCCCGACTTTTCGCCGCCGGGTGGAGAGAGCCTTTCGGCATTCTCCGCGCGCGTCCGGCAGATCGTCGAAACGATTGTGAAGGGGGGAACGCCCGCGGTCGCCGTCACGCACACGGGGGTGATCCGGGTCGCGGTCGCCCGAGTTCTGGAAATTCCGCTCACAAACCTCCAGCGGCTCGTCATCCCGCCGGGGAGCCTGACGATCCTCGAATTCACCTCTTCCTTCCCGAACCTGACTCTCCTGTCGGCGGTACCAACAATCGTTTCTCCCTCTGGAAATTGAGACATCCTTTGTTCCGGAGCGGATTGACAGGGGGGGGGGAATCGGCAATAATCCGCCGAAGTCGTGCCAAAAAATATAATAAGGGGTATCGACCCAGCGAGCAAGGCGAGCGTGAGGGGGAGGCTCCATCCGGCTTTCTACCCCGAAGACATGGTCTTCGGGGGCCCCCAATGGCCGGTGGAGGGGGCGATGCTTGGGGGTCCCCGAGCGCTGCGCGCTCGGGGTAAAAGCCCCTATGACTAAAAAGAGTTCTTCGCCCGATCCGATGGCGGTCATGCGTCTCGCCTCCGCCTATTGGGGCGCGCGCGTTATTCATACCGCCCAGCGATTCGACATCTTTACGCGCCTGGAAGAGCACGCCGCTTCAGCCCGGGATCTTGCCGAGGAATGTCTGGCC
>CAZSHZ010000174.1:0-3893 GCA_964606955.1 uncultured Nitrospirota bacterium | reverse complement strand
CTCTCCGCCGCCGCGACGTCGACTTCGATCTGGGGATATCCGTACCGCCTCGGGATCTCCCTCTTTCTGATCGGCGCGACCGGGCTGATCTTCCTCTTCTTCTTCGTCCTGACGATCTACCTCGAGCGGCACTTTAAGGGGAGAAAGAGGGGGGCCTCTCGGTGAGCCGGCATCTCCTCTTCGGCCTCTCTTCGTTTCTGATGCTTGCCCTATTCGGCTTCGCCGCCTACCGGCAGGAGACCCCCGAATGGAAGGGGTATCAGCGGGGCTATTACGAGAAGTTGGCCCAGAAGGTGGGCGATCCGAAAGCGGCCGGAACCCCCTTGAGGCTCAAGCAGATCTGGAACGATAAGTTGGATCGCGCAGACCGCTGCATCACCTGCCATGCCGCGATTGACAACCCGGTCTTTGAGCGGGAGCGCCAGCCGTATCGCGTCCATCCGAAGCTCTCCGGCTACATTGGAAAGCATCCGTTCGAGAAGTTCGGCTGCACGATCTGCCACGAGGGAGATCCGCAGGCGATCCGGGTGGAACAGACGCACGGGGTCGTTGAGCATCTCGACCGGCAGATGTTAAGCGGACCGTATGTCCAGGCGTCGTGCACCAAATGTCACTATGAACTCTACTCGCCCGATGTCTACTGGAAGGAGACCCCGCAGTTGATGGCCGGGAAGAGGCTCGCCGCCGAGCTTGGCTGCGCCGCCTGCCATGCGATCAAGCAGATCGGCGCGACAGGAAATCTGGCCCCGGACCTCTCCGCGCTGGGGAGCAAGACCGAATTGGCCTTCTTTCTGGTTCACGACTACACCTCTGTGAGCGGTCCGAAGATCACCCGAAACTGGGAGTGGCAGCATTTCAAGGACCCGCAGAAGATCGTCCCCGGAAATCTGAGCGCCCCGGACCCCAGGGATCGGACCTCCCCGACGATTATGCCGGACTGGGGACTCTCCGACGAAGAGGCGACCGCGCTCACGGTATTTGTCCTCTCGCTGCGGGACCCGAAGGTTGAACGGATCCCGAGAAGCTACCTGCCGGCACCGAAATTTCATGAGGAGTTTTTGCAGTACCGACAGTAACGGCTAGCCGCAGAGCCCTCCTCCTCTCTACGTTTGTCATTCTCGCCGCCACACTCCTCCTCTTCTTCCTCCGCCCAAAGGGAGTCCCGCCGCCGAGCGGCTCCCTCCCGACCTACGCGCGCTTGAAGCGCGAGGCCTTTGCCGAGGAGCTTTCTCTCCCCGCCGAGACCCTGACAGCCGGGTCGCAAGGGTATCAGGAGGCGCTGCGCCTCTACCGCGCGGGGGAGGTCGAGAGGGCTTTGAGCCTCCTTTCGGGGGAGACGGGGAGCGAGGGGCTGATCCTATGGGCCAATATCCTTCTTCTGCTGGACCGGACCGAGGAGGCGATTTTGCTCTACGAAAAGGCGCTCGGTCCTTCCCCCCCCAGGGCACTGCGGTTGGCCCTCTTATCGAACCTTGGGGTCGCTCATGGGATGCGAAAAGAGATCGACCGCGGGATTGCCCGGCATTCCGAGGCGCTTCAACTGGCCCGAGATCTTAGAGATAGGCGGGCGGAGGCGCGCGCACTTGGAAATCTCGGGAACCTCTACTACCTGAAGGGGGACCGGGAGGCAGCCCTTTCGAATCATCTTCAGGCGCTTGAGATCGCCGCTTCCTCCGATGACACGGCGGCTATGGGAAAGGAATATGCAAGTCTCGGGAACCTCTACTACGCCCGCGGCGATCTCCCGCGAGCCGAGGAGCATCTTCAGCGCGCGATCGAGGTGGCGCAGGTCCGGGGGAATCCTTTCGGGGAGATCCACGCCCGCATCACGTTGGGAATGGTTCTGAAGGACAAGGAGGAGTTTGACCGCGCCATCTCCCAAGAGAGAGAGGCGCTGCGTCTGGCCCGCGGGATCGGATACCGACCGGGGGAGGCGATAATCCTCGCGAACATCGGACTTGCGCAGCAGGGGGCGAAGAACCGCGAGGGGGCGCTCGACTCGCTTGGAAAGGCGCTCTCGATCTATCAGGAGATCGGCGACCGTCGGGGGGAGGCGACCGCCTTAGGAACGATCGGGACCATCTACCGGGATGCCGGCAACTTCCCGGCCGCTATCGAATATTTCGAAGAGAGTGCCGAAATATTTCGGCAGGTTGGCCCTCAGGTCCATCTCCACACGATCGAGCAGCAGATCCAGACTTTAAAGGATCAGATGCGCTAGAGGGAACCGCAGATCCATACCTCTATCTTACCTGACCGAGCGGGCGCAGCGGAAGCCGAAACCTTTATTTTTGATCTCCGGTGTGAAGCGGCTCCGATTATACGAGGGGGAGGAGAGGCCGCAGCCGTACGAAAGGCAGTCATACCACGATCCGCCGCGAAGGACCCTGTTCTTCTCGCCGTAGTGGACGTTAAAGGTCCGATTTCCCGGATAGGGTTTGTACCAGGAAGAGGTCCACTCGTAGACGTTTCCGGCCATGTCGTACAGCCCATACGGGCTCTTCCCGTTCTCAAACGATCCGACCGGCAGCGTATCCCCCTTCGAGACCTTGATCCCCTTGGAAAGCCAATACTGCGGCGTGTTCGCCCTCTTTACTTCGAACAGAGTTCCCCAGGGGAAGTGGCGGCCGTCGGTCCCTCGGGCCGCTTTTTCCCACTCCTCCTCGGTCGGGAGCCTTTTGCCTGCCCATCGGCAGTAGGCGTCGGCGTCATGCCAGGAGACATAGACGACCGGGTGGTTCCCCTTCCCGGGAGGATAGGCTCCGTTCCGCCAGTGGATCGGCGGGGTGCGGCGGGTCGCATCGAGAAAACGTTTGTACATCGCGTTTGTCGTCTCGTAACGGTCGATGAAGAATTCCTCGACCATGACGCGGTGCGCCGGGTTCTCGTCGGGATCCCCTTCCCCTTCGGGGAGCGGTCTCCCGTCGTCATGGCCCATCGTAAATGCGCCGGCGGGGATTCGGACCATCTCCTGCTCGATGATCTTCTCGTCCGGGTTGGCCGGAGCGGCTGGTTTATTGACTGCGGCCTCGGCGGAGATTGTGCCGAGGTGGCATTCCGCGCACTCGGGCTTCAAGTAATCGGCAGCCGGAATCCCGGCGGCGTGGCAGCGGAGGCAGGATACGCTGCTCTGCGGGTGATCGATGGGAAATTCCTCGGCGGATGCGACGGCCGGCAAGAAGACGAGAAACAGAAGCCCCGGAAGGCTCATCGCGCGAAGCGGAGATCCAGGACGATCGCAAGAAGGATTAATACGCCGATCCCCACGTTTGATTTAAAGAGGTTGAAGAGGACGGCCGGGCCTGGATCACGGGAGAGGACCAGCACCTGATAGAGAAATGAGAAGCCGATGAAGACGAGGGAGAAATCAAAAAACCTCCCCAACCCCGCCTCCCGCCCGACGAGCGCAAGGGTAATGATGACAGCGAGATAGAGGATGCCGGTGGCGGCCCATGCCCATCTTCCGAAGAGGATTGCGGTAGAGCGGATGCCGATCCGCCGGTCATCCTCACGATCCATCAGGCCGTAGATCGTGTCGTAGCCGGTTGCCCAGAAAATGTTGGCGGCCAGAATGAGAAGGGGGATTGAGCCGACCTCTTCGCGGACCGCGGCCCAGGCCATCACCGCGCCCCAGCCGAACGCGATCCCGAGGATCGTCTGCGGCATGTCGAAAAAACGTTTGGTGGCCGGATAGATCGCCGCCAGGCCGAGCGCAACGAACGAGAGGCGGAAGACAAGGGGAGGGAGAAAGATGAGAAGCAAAGCGGAGAGCCCGATTAGGACTGCCAGGACTACCAACGCCTCCCGCACGGTCAGTTCCCTGGATGCCAGCGGCCGGTTGCGTGTCCGCTCGATATAGCGGTCTAGATTCCGATCCAGGATGTCATTCATCA
>CAZSHZ010000173.1:0-6163 GCA_964606955.1 uncultured Nitrospirota bacterium | reverse complement strand
TTATCGATCAGGCGGACCCCTCCAATCCACGCCGCGACAGAGGCGACGGTTCCCGCCGTGACCCGGTCGACCTCCTCAAGCGTCTTGGCGTTCGCGAGCGAGACATAGTCGAGGCGGACCTGGCGCCCGTTGCCGAGCATCCGTTCCATCTCAAACTTGATCCGGGCGACGGAGCGTTCTCCGGTGTCAACCATCTCCTGCGCCTTTTTCAGCGCGCGATGAAGGATGATCGCTTCCTTCCTCGCCTCCGGGCTTAAGAGACGGTTGCGCGAACTTGCGGCCAGCCCGTCCCGCTCCCGCACCGTGGGGATGATCGCCATCCTAAGATCAAAGTTAAGATCGCGGATGGCCCGGTCGAGGATGCCGGCCTGCTGGAAATCCTTACGGCCGACGAACAGGATATCGGGGCGGACGATGTTTAAGAGTTTGACCATCACCGTGATCACGCCGCGAAAGTGCCCCGGTCGTGATTTTCCCTCCAGGATGCCGGAAAGCCCTTCGACCTCGGCATAGGTCTTATATCCGGGCGCAAACATCTCCCCCGCAGAAGGGGCGAACAGGAAGTCCGCCCCTGTATCGCACAGAAGTCTTAAGTCGCCGCGCAGGTCCCTCGGGTAGGTCTCGTACTCCTCCCCGGGACCGAACTGGAGCGGGTTGACGAAGATCGACACCACGGTCGCGTCGCAGCGGCGCTTTGACTCGGAAACCAGGGCGAGATGCCCTTCGTGCAGGGCCCCCATCGTGGGGACAAAGCCGATCGTCTTCCCCTCGAGGCGGAGAAGCCTGAAGATCCGCTGCATGAGCCGGATTGTCCGGACCGTTTTTATCTCGGCTTTGGGCCAGACCGGGGTCCCCGAGCGCCGAGCGCTCGGGGTAGAGATCGGTTTTCCCCTGACTTTGGCGGAATTATCGACTCGGATGGTAGTATTCCTTTCCCGCCTTGAGGCTGTCGATCTGGCGGACAAGATCGTGCAGAGGGGGGTGCGAGGCGACGAAATCGACTTCGCCGGTCTCGACGATCAGCAGAGGCGCCTCGTCGTAATGAAAGAAGAACCGGTTATAGGCGTCGGAGAGGCGGCTCAGATAGTCGAGGGAGACGCGTTTTTCATATTCGCGGCCGCGCTCGCGGATCCGCTCGAGAAGAACCGCGGCATCCGCCTGGAGAAAGACGACCAGGTCGGGACGCGGAATCTGCGGGTTTAACAGCGCATAGACCTGGTTGTAGAGAGCAAACTCGTCCTCGGAGAGGTTGATCTGGGCAAAGAGCCGGTCCTTCGCAAAGAAGTAGTCCGAGACGGTCCGCTGGGCGTAGAGGTCCTCCTGCGCGAGCTGCTCGAGCTGGCGGAACCGGGAGAGGAGAAAGAAGATCTGTGTCTGAAAAGCGAATTTCGGGGAGTCCCGGTAGAAATCGGCGAGGAACGGATTCTCCTCCACCTTCTCTAAGATCAGGCGCGCTCCGATCTCTTTGGCGACCAGGGAGGCGACCGTGCTCTTCCCGACCCCGATCGCTCCCTCTACGATGATGTAACGGGGATTTCCCAAAATCGCTCCAGCCTCTCGACGATCTGCCCCGACTCTTTGAGCGCAAGATGCTCGGCCAAAAGCTCCCGCACCGTTTTTTTCAGGATGGGATGGCGGAATCCCGGCGCGATTTCAGAGAGGGGAATGAGGACAAATCCCCGGGAGGGAATCTCCGGATGCGGGATCACCAGATCGGGTTCATCGATGATCTGATCATCGATGAAAAGGAGATCGAGATCGATCGTCCGCGGCCCTTTCGGTAGAACGACCCGCTTTCCCAGAGTCTCCTCGATCCGGCGGCAGGAGCGGAGGAGTTCGTCGGGGGAGAGACCGCTCTTCAGAGATGCGGCCGCGTTGAAGAACCACTCCTGATCCCGGAAGCCGACCGGTTCGGTTCGGTAAAGGGAGGAAACCGCCGTGACCCGAGTCAGGTTGAGCGCTTCGAGGAGGTCGAGCGCCCGCCGGATCTGGCTGCGCCGATCTCCCACATTCGATCCGAGACTGATAAAGACGGTACAGTCCATCAGGAGAAGATCCCTGAGCGTTCGATGCGATCGAGCGCCTCCGCAAGCCGCTCGACTCCGACGGTGAGCGCCATCCGGATGTACCCTTCTCCCTCTTTTCCGAAGCCGCTCCCTGGGGTCGTCACGATCCCGGCTTTCGAGAGGAGGGCGCTCGCCGTCTCCACCGACGACATCCGCCTTTTCCCCTTCCTGGGGGTTGGGAGCCATAGATAGAAGGTGGCGCGCGGAGGGTCGACCGGAAGCCCGAGCCGTTTTAGGCCTCCGACGAGGAGATCACGCCGCTCCTGATAGATGCGACGGATCCGATCTGTGACTTCGTCCCCGAGGTTCAAGGCGGCGATCCCCGCCTCCTGGATCGCCTGAAATACCCCGGAGTCGAGATTGCTCTTGATCTTCCCCAATCCGGCGAGAATTTCGGCATTTCCCACTGCAAACCCGATCCTCCACCCAGTCATGTTGAAGGTCTTCGAAAGGGAATGAAACTCCACTCCGATCTCCCTCGCTCCCGGAATCGAGAGAAAGGAGGGGGGACGCTGTCCGTCATAGTATATCTCGGAGTAGGCGGCGTCATGGGCGACAATGATGTTCCTTGTCCGGGCAAAATCGACCGCCTGCTCGAAGAAGGAGAGAGGGGCAACCGCAGAGGTGGGATTGTTCGGATAGTTGATAAAAAGGATTCTGGCGCGACGCGCGACCGCGGCCGGAATCTTCTTCAGATCGGGGAGGTAGCGGTTCTCCTCCAACAGCGGAAGGAGATGCGATTTCCCTCCTGCAAAGAGGGTGGCGGCATGGTAGACCGGATATCCGGGGCTCGGCACGAGCGCCACGTCCCCAGGATTAATGAATGCGAACGGGAAATGGCCGATCCCCTCTTTTGATCCGATCAGCGTTAAGACTTCGCGCTGGGGGTCGATCTTGACGCCGAACCGCTTTTTATACCAGTCGGCAACAGCCCGGCGAAAAGCGGGGAGTCCCTCGTACGACGGATACTGATGGTTCCGCGGATCCCGCGCGGCCTCCGATAATCGGCGGATGATCGGCTCAGGGGTCGGGAGATCTGGGTCTCCTACTCCGAGATTGATGATGTCTTTTCCGGAAGCGATCGCCTCCTGTTTCGCCCGATCGATCGCCGCGAAGAGGTAGGGGGGGAGCCCGGCGATCCGATTCGCGAGGCGCACCCCCTCCCGCCCTGACTTGGGGGATGGTTCGGAAGGGGGCGTGCCCCCTTCCGCTAGTTTAGAATCCAAGGACATTTCCCATGTCGTACAGTCCCGGATCTTTTCCGACAACCCACTTTGCGGCCTTCAGCGCCCCCCTGGCGAAGTTATCCCGCGATGTGGCGCGATGGGTCAGCTCCAGACGTTCCCCAAGCCCCACTAGAAATACGGTATGTTCTCCCACTATATCCCCAGATCTCGCGCTTTGAATATTAATTTCTCCCACTTTTCTCTTTGAATCAGGCAAAATCATGGAATACCGTACCACTTCATCAAACTTCGCCCCCCTCGCTTCCGCTGCTGAGCGCGCCAGTTTTATAGCGGTGCCGCTGGGGGCGTCCGCTTTGAACCGATGGTGGGCCTCGAAGATCTCGATATCAAAGTCCGGGAGGCGTTTGGCCGCTTCAATCACCAGCCGTGTCAGGAGGTTGACGCCGATGCTCATGTTTGGGGAGTAGAGGATCGGGGCACGGCGGGCGGCATCCTCAAGGGATTTTATCTCGCTCTGCGAAAGCCCGGTGGTCCCGACAACAGCCGGCTTTGCCGCTCGCGCAATGATCCGGCTTAAGGCGGCGGTCGCTTCCGGGACGGAAAAATCGATTACGACATCGGCCTTCTCGATTGCGGCAGGGTCGGCCGAGAGGGGGATCGACAGCCGCCCGATCCCCGCGCTCTCTCCGGCGTCCGAGCCGAGCGCCGGATGCGAGGGGGACTCGATTGCGGCGGCTAGGAGGAACCCCTCCTCCGACAGGAGCCGGATAAGCGTCTTTCCCATCCTTCCTGCAGCTCCATGGACCGCCACCCGAATCATCGAATCAGACCGTATGCTCTGATCGTCTTTTTTAGTTTTTCAAGATTCTCCGCCGAAAGCGGGGTGAGCGGAAGCCTGACCTCCGGTCGGCAGCGCTTCATCAGCGCAAGGGCACTCTTTACCGGGATCGGATTTGTCTCCAAAAAGAGCGCCTCATGGAGATCCCAAAGCTGATAGTGCATCTTCGCGGCGGCAACATAGTCCCCTTTGGCTGCGGAGGCGATCATTGCCGTCATCTCTTTCGGGACGATATTGGCGGTTACTGAGATCACCCCTTTTCCTCCGATTGCCATGGTCGGCACCGCTGTGAAGTCGTCCCCCGAGAGAACGGTTAACCGCTCCCCGCAGAGGCGGACGATCTCGCTGATCTGCTGGAGCGAGCCGGTTCCCTCTTTAATCGCCACGATGTTTTTGATCTCCGCCAACCGCGCGATCGTCTTTGGAAGTATATTCACCGAGGTCCGGCCCGGGATATTGTAGAGGACGATCGGGATGTCGACCGCTTTCGCGATCGCTCGGTAGTGCTGGTAGAGCCCCTCCTGGGTCGGCTTGTTGTAATACGGCGCGATCAAGAGCGCCCCGTCCGCGCCCGCCTTTTTCGCATGACGGGTGAGCGCGATCGCCTCCTCGGTCGAGTTGGAGCCGCTCCCCGCGATCACCGGCACCCGTCTCTTGACCGCCCTGATCGTGAATTCTACGACCTGCTGGTGCTCCTCATGGGACAGGGTGGCCGACTCGCCCGTGGTTCCGCACGGGACGATCCCGTCCGTCCCGGAGCGGATGTGCCATTCGATCAGGTCCGCGAGCGATTTCTCGTCGATCTTTCCATTTTTAAAAGGGGTGACCAGCGCAACGATCGATCCGGAAAACATCGGTTCCTCCTTAATATTTGCGATATTCGCGCGCAGGTCTCTAACTCCACCCCGAAGGCTCGGCCTTCGGGGGCCCCGGACTGCGCGCTACTTTCTACCAGTCCCAAGCCTCTTCTGTCATCTCGCCCCAGGAGATCCACCGCGCATCCCCCTCCAGATAGATATCCGTAAATGCGCCTTCGCCGTCAACCCGGCTGAAGTGTACCTTAAGGGGGATGCCGCTTTTGGTCTGAAGTTCGACCGGAGGGACAAAGCGTCCGGCGAGCGATCCTAAAAGTGCGGCGGCAGCGGCGCCGGTGCCGCAGGCGAGCGTCTCCCCCTCGACCCCCCGCTCATAGGTGCGGATCTTGCCGCGCCGGGAGGAAAGCCGCTGGACGAAATTGACGTTCGTTCCGGCAGGCCGGAACCGGGAGTGATGGCGCAGCGCCCGTCCGAGGCCGGCCACATCCACCTTCTCGACGTCCGCCACCTCGAGCACCAGATGTGGAACGCCGGTATTAATGAAACCGATGGGGCGAATCCCCTTCGGGAGGGAGAGCGCAAGATCGGTTCGGATAGCTGAAGGCTCGGTGAGCCGGACCTTGACCCTCCCCTTGTCGAGGAGCGTTGCCTCGATCACCCCGGCGCGCGTCGAAAAATGGATCCTGTTCTTGAGCGCGATCCCCCGCTCGAAGGCGAAACGGGCGGCGCAGCGGGCTCCGTTGCCGCACATGTCGGCCTCCGACCCGTCGGCGTTGAAATAGCGCCAGGAGAAATCGACCTCTTTGTGACGGGCCTTCTCAATCAGGATGACGCCGTCGGCCCCCAGCGACATCCCCCGGTTGCAGATCCGGCGGACCCACTCCCCAATGGCCCTTCCGCGCAGGAGTCCCCTCCGGCTGTCGATGACGATGAAGTCGTTCCCGCTCCCGCTCATCTTCCAGTAGCGGATCTTTCTATTATAGGGGCTTTTACCCCAAGCGCGCAGCGCTCGGGGACCCCCAAACGTCGCCCCCTCCACCGGCGAAGCCTCATTTCGCCTCCCCCTCTCGCTCGCGTTGCTCGCTGGAGCTGGAGAGCGAGCGTCGGGCTTTGCCCGCGCGAGCGCGGGGGCGCGGGGGGTATGTGAGGACCGTCGGTCGTTCTCTGCCGCAGCGGCCCCCCGATTGGATCGCCCGTCGGGCTTTGCCCGCGCGAGCGCGGGGGCGCGGGGGGTATGTGAGGACCGTCGGTCGTTCT
>CAZSHZ010000172.1:0-36918 GCA_964606955.1 uncultured Nitrospirota bacterium | reverse complement strand
CAGCGCTGTCCCTTCGGATTAAAGGCGTCAGGGGAGGCCCCGATGCTGCGCGACAGATCGAACTCTCCCTTCCGGCTCCAGACCTCGGCGCTGTCGCGACAGGGTGCGAAGGGGAGATCGCCGATCAGTAAGACTCCGTGGCCGCGGAGGGCGTTCCGGGCCTCCTGCCACTCTTCCCAGGCGCGCCACTGGAGAAACTTGTAGTATCGGATCTCTCGAAGATTCTCCTCCTCGAATTTCTGCAGCGCCCGGGGTTCTCGGTCTCTAAACGGGGGCTCCCACTCTTCCCACGAGCTCCAGCCGCTCTTTTCTTTAAGCGCCCGAAAGAGCGCGTAGTCCGAGAGCCAGGCCCCGTTTTCCTCTTCGAACCGCTTGAGGCGCGGATCTCCTCCGAACGCGTCGTAGGCGGCCCAGAAGAGCGGCTCCTTTTCGGCGCGAAGCTCGCGATATCGGACCGTCTCGCCGGAAGGCCTCTTGGGCGGGGCGCGGCGCGCGAGGCGCTTGTATGAGAGATAGATCGGATCGAGAGCAAACATTGAGATCGGAGCGTACGGGCTCGTCTCCTGAGGGGCGATCTCATGGATCGGGAGGATCTGCACCACCCTGTGGCCCCGAGAGGCTGCCCAGGAGGAGAAGAGCGGCAAATCGAGAAACTCCCCGATGCCGGAATCTTCGCGGGTCCTAATTGAGAAGAGCGGGATGAAGATCCCCGCGAGCCGCGAAGGGCTTTCCCTCGGATCCATGAAGAGTTATTCTTGCTGAAATGTCCCGCTTGATTCAACTTTTTTCAGCGATCCTGCTGCTGGCTTCCTGCCGATCGTATCCGGCGTACGAAGAGATCCCGATTCCTGACCGCAAGATGAACCTTTCCGGTCTTGAGATGATCGCGACCAGATATCTCGACGCGCACCCCGACGATTTCTGGAAGTTCAACCGGATCCTGATCGCCGCGGACGATACGCTCCAGTCCCACGAGACTCTCACGCGGGCCGCCGTCTTCGGTTGGCTGAAGCGGGCGATGCGCAAAGAGGGGTACGACGAGAAGATGCCGGTCTATCTTTTCCTTAAAAGCGTCTACTTAAATGGGTGGGAGGGATCGTATCTTCGTGTCCTCGACCAGGGAGAGCGCGAATATCTCTACGACCTGATGGGGGCGGCGATGGGGGGGATGCACCGCTGCTCCACCTGCGTCATCCGGCACGAGCCTTGAGTCTGCCGGGTGCCGATGTTAGAATCGCTCCCCTTGAACCGATTTCTTTCCGCATGTCGGCGCCGGCCGACCGATGTGACCCCTGTCTGGTTCATGCGCCAGGCAGGGCGTTACATGAAAGAGTTCCGGGAGATCCGGGCGAAACGCTCGCTCCTGGAGATCTGCAAAAACCCTGATCTGGCGACCGAGGTCACCCTTCAGCCGATGCGATTAGGGGTCGATGCCGCCATTATCTTCGCGGACATCCTTCTTCCGCTGGAGCCGATGGGGATCGACCTGGAGTTCGCAAAGGGAGAGGGGCCGGTGATCCATAATCCGGTCCGGACCGGCGAGGATGTCCGGCGGCTTAAGGAAACCGACGCGAGGGAGACGCTCGGTTTCGTCGGTGACGCGATCCGCCTGGTTCGCAAGGAGCTCGGCGACACCCCGCTGATCGGGTTTGCCGGCGCGCCGTTCACGCTGGCTAGTTACGCGATCGAGGGGGGGCATTCCAAAAATTACCTCTTAACGAAGGGGATGATGTACGAGGCCCCGGAGGTCTGGCATCTCCTCCTCTCCAAATTTTCCCGCGCCGTCGCGGAGTATCTTTCGATGCAGATCGCGGCGGGGGCGCAGGCGGTGCAGCTCTTTGACTCCTGGGTCGGCGCCCTCTCGCCCGAGGACTACCGCCGCTATGTCCTCCCGCATACCCGCTTTATCTTCGAGGCGATCGGCGGCCTCCGCCCCAAAGGCGAGGCCTTTGGGGACCCCTCGCCGGTCCCCGCGATCCATTTCGGGACCGGGACCGCCGGCTTTCTCGAATTGATGGCCGAGGCGGGAGGGGAGGTGATCGGGATCGACTGGCGGATTCCGCTGGATGAGGCCTGGCGGCGTCTCGGCGATGTGGCGATTCAGGGGAATCTCGACCCGGCCGCTCTTTTCGCCCCGCGCAAGGAGATGGAGTATCAGGTGACCGATATCCTCCGGCGCGCTGCGGGGAGGCCGGGGCATATCTTCAACCTGGGCCATGGGATCCTCCCCGAGACCCCCGTGGAGAATGTCGCCGCGGTGGTGGAGATCGTCCATCAGTTTAAGGCGGAAGGGGGCCCGCCCCCTTCCGAGCCATCCCCCAAAAGAAGGCCGGGATGAAAACCGGCATCCTTCTGATGGCCCACGGCGGCCCGAACTCCCTCGACGACATCGAGCCCTTCCTGGTCAACATCCGCGGCGGGCGGACCCCATCTCCCGAACTGATCCATGAGATCAAAGATCGATACCGCCGGATCGGGGGGCGCTCCCCCCTCCTTGAAATCACCCGGCGTCAGGCGAAGATGTTGGAAGAGGAACTCGGGCTCCCGGTTAGAGTCGGAATGCGCAATTGGAGCCCCTATATAAAGGATGTCGTGGCCGGGATGGCCGAAGAGGGGATAGGCCGGATCGTGGGGATGAGCCTTGCCCCGCAATATTCGAAGATGAGCGTTGGGAAGTATAACGACGCGCTGCGGAAAGCGGCGGCCGAGATTCCCGGGGGGCAACGGCTCGAGGTGAGGACGATCGACTCCTGGAACGACCATCCCGTATTTCTGGAGGCGATTGCTGAGAAGGTGCGTGCGGGGCTTTCCCTGTTCGAAGATCCCCGCGGGGTCGCCGTCGTTTTTACAGCGCACTCGCTCCCCGAGAGCGTGATTGCAGAGGGAGATCCATACGCGAAGGAGATGGATGAGACGGTTCAGGGGGTCCTCGCCCGGCTTCCGGAGCTCTCTCGCTGGCGGTTCGCCTATCAGAGCCAGGGGAACATCCCGGGTAAATGGCTCGGACCTGAGGTCGAGTCGGTCCTTGCCGAACTTGTCCGGCAGGAGACGCAAAACGTCCTGATCGCTCCGGTCGGGTTTGTTTCAGATCACATCGAGATTCTCTACGATATCGATATCGCCCTCAAAGGGTATGCGGCAGAGCGGGGGATTTGTCTTCAGCGGACGGAGTCAATGAACGATTCGCCCGGCTTCATTCAGGCGCTTGCTGCCGTCGTTCGGGAATACCTCTAAATTGAAAATGTACCGGGTTGCCGTCGTCGGCGGGGGAATCTCCGGCCTCGCCTCCGCCTATTTTCTCCGCGAGCGGGCGAAGGAAAGGGGGGTCTCCCTTGATCTCACGCTGATCGAAGCGGGGGACCGCTTCGGGGGGAAGATCGTCACCGAACGGATCGATCAATTCCTCGTCGAGGGGGGGGCGGATTCGTTTTTAGCCTCAAAGCCCCATGCCGTTTCCCTCTGCGAACGTCTCGGCCTCTCAAGCCGCCTAGTCGGGACCATCGAGGCAAACAGAAAGACCTTCATCCTTTCGCGCGGACGCCTCCTCCCCCTTCCGGAAGGGGTTGTCCTCATGGTCCCGACCAAGCCGTTTCCCTTTATCACGACCCCGCTAATCTCTGTTGCCGGGAAAGTCAGGATGGCGCTTGAGCCTCTCATCTCGCCGCGGAGAGAGGAATCGGATGAATCGCTTGCGGCCTTTTTCACAAGGCGGCTCGGCCGGGAGGTCTTTGAGAAGATCGTGGAGCCGCTGGTCTCGGGGATCTATGGCGGAGATGCGCGGGAGATCTCCCTGGCGGCGACCTTCCCCCGCTTTGCCGAGATGGAGCGTAAGGAGGGGAGCCTGATCCGCGCCCTTCTCCGCTCGCGCGGCAAGGGAAAGAGCGGATTTATGACCCTGCCGGGAGGGATGGGGGAGATGGTGGACGCGCTGCTTGCCGCCCTGAAAGCAGGGGAGAGCCCGGCCGATCTGCGCATGGGAGAGCCGGTCGTGGGAATCGATCGGGCCGATTCAGGCTGGCAGGTTCGTTTTGCGAAAGGGGCGGCGGACCGTCCATTCGATCGGGTGGTCCTCGCCCTCCCGGCCGCTCCGTCTGAAAAGATCCTCAGGCCGCTCGCCCCCGTGTCGGCCGAGGAACTCGGAAAGATTCGCTACCTCTCCAGCGCCACCGTCTCCCTTGCCTACCGAAGAGACCGATTCGGACACCCCCTCAACGGCTTCGGATTCGTCGTTCCACGAGCCGAGCGGCGCGCCCTTCTTGCGGCGACCTGGTCCTCCTCGAAGTTTCCCGGGAGGGCCCCTGCGGATGGAGTATTGATCCGCGGCTACATCGGCGAGGGGAGCCTCCTCTCCCTGGATGACCGCGAGCTGGTTCGCCTCGTTGAAAAGGAGCTGTTCGAGATTTTGAAGATCGAAGATGCCGCCGCCGAGCGGATTTTCTATCGGGTCTGTCGCTTCCGGGAGGCGATGCCGCAGTACGCGGTCGGACACCTGGAGCGTGTGGAGCGGATCGAGAAGGCGCTCCCCCCGGGGCTCTTTCTTACCGGAAGCGCGTTGCGGGGTGTCGGAATTCCTGACTGTATCCGGGAGGGGGAAGCGACCGCGGCAAAGGTGATAGAATCGTTTTCATGAGTGACGCGACCCTCTTCATCGGGCATGGGAGCCGTGATGCGGCCGGGATCTCGGAATTTCTTCAGGTGGTCCATGAGGCCGCCGCAAAAGGGGGGCTTCCCGGGGCCAACGCGGCCTTCCTGGAATTGGCTCCCCCGTCGATCGAAGAGGCGGTGACCCAACTGGCTGGAGCGGGCGTTCGCCGGGTCCGTTCCCTCCCGCTCTTCCTCTTCTACGGTCGTCACGTTTTATACGACATTCCGCGGATCCTGGCCGAAGCGGGGAAAGAGAGCGGGGTCGAGATCTTGTATGGAGAACCTCTTGCGGAGCATCCCAAGATTCTTGATCTGGCTGAGAGACGGATCAGAGAGGGCCTGATCTCGGAGCCGGACGCTCTTCTGGTGATCGGACGCGGGACCCTTGAACCGAGAGCGATCCGCGGGACCGAACTTTTCGCCTCCGCGCTGGGAGAACGTTTCAGCCTGCCGACCGAGCATTGCTTCGTCGAGGTAACAGGTCCAAGCATCGAAGAGGGGTTTACGCGTCTGGCGAAGCGGGGCTGCTCCAACGTGCTTGCTTTTCCCTCCCTTCTTTTCACAGGGGTGGTTTTAGAACGTATGAAGAAGAAGGTGGCCGCCCTAAAGAGCGGGGGGATCACTCTGACCGGCTATCTCGGTCCCGAGCCGGAAGTGATCGATGCGGCGCTTGATCAGTTGACCCGCTGCCGCCCTCTCTAGCCCAACTCGATCTCGACTGGGCTACAGATCCCGAGGCGGAGGAAGAGGATCTCGGCCCCGGCGACATCTTTCCCGGAGAGCCTTCGGATCGCTTCGGCATAGACAAGCCCCTGGAGGCGGTAGTGGGCTGTCCGCAAGGCCGCCTCCTCTGGAGCGATCCGGTCTGTTTTGTAGTCGATCACGGTCAGCCTTTTCTCATCCTCGATCACCAGGTCGATGATCCCTTCGACGACCTCCGCAGCCGGAACACCAAGGGCTGCGAAGCCTTCATCCCAGGGGAGCGCAAAGGGGACCTCGCGGCCGAGGATCTTCGCCGCTCTCAAACGTCTGAAGGCCGGCGAGGCGACAAAATCGATAAGGATCCGGTGGGCCTCCGATGAGAGTATGGCCGCCTGCCGGATCGTCTCTTCCGGCGAGGCAAAGTCGATCCTCTCGAGGAGACGATGGACGATTTCGCCGATTTCTGCCGCTGTCTTGCCGCCCGGCGCCCGCGGCGCGACCCTCTCCGAAAGGGGCGCTTCCGTTGGGATCGAGGTCGGGCTGAAAAAGAGAGGGATCGGGGCCGGGTCACGGCGAACCCGCTCCCAGATCTCCCGATTCCAAGAGAATCGGATTTTGCGGGACGATCTCTTCTTGGTCGGAAGGGTCGGAGGAAGATGATCGACCCTGATCGGAATACCGCGATCCTCCAGAACCTCGCGCAATACCGATAGGAGCGAGTTTCCCCTCTTTCCCGCCGCTCCCGAGAGGATCAGCCGCTCCCGGGCGCGGGTCATGCCGACATAGAGGAGCCTTTTTCGCTCCTCTTCCCGGACTCTCTTGCGGGAGGAGGCGGCCCTTTTGGCGGCGGCCGATTCGAGCCTCCCTCTATGGGTCATGAGCGAAAACCATGGGCCCTCTTCCCAGTTGAAACCGGCGAGAGCGGGTGGGCGATTCGGCATTGTGCTTCCGAGAGAGGCGAGGATCAGATAGGAAAATTCAAGGCCCTTCGCCTTATGAATCGTCAAAAGCCGGATCGCATCAACGTTCTCTTCCCCTAGGGGACTCTCCCCAGCGGGCTCACCGCTTTTCACCCTCCGGGAGAGGAGGCGGATGAAAGAAAGAGGGGTCATCTGGGGATCCCCGTCCGATTCCTCCGCCAGTCGGAGGAGTTTCGAAATGTTGGCGATCGCGTGCTCCCCCTCAATCGCACAGGCCGCCAGAAGCGGAGTTTTCTCAAGCACCGATTGCACCCATTCGGAAAGGGGGAGGCGCGCAAGCTCCTCGCGAAGGTCCCGGATCGTCTCGAGCAAAAGGTCGACTTCAGGGGGGAGGGGGCACTTTTCCCCTCGGAAGAATCCGGCGGCCGCGATCCGCGCGATCTCTCGGTCGGAGAGCGCGATGAGGGGGGAACGGAGGAGGCCCAAAAGAGCGATCTGGTCCGCCGAATCGACCACCACCCGCAGGAGGTTGACCATGGTGATCACCTCGGTCGCCCCATAGAAAGTTCGGGAGCCCTCGACGACAAACGGCAGCCCCTCTTCCCGCAGCGCTCGGACGAAGGAACCGACATGCGTCATCGCCGGAAAAAGAATCGCGACGTCGCCCGGTCGGACTTCGTGTTCCTCCCCCTCTGATACGATCCGCTCCCGGCCGATCACCTCCTCGGACAAAAAGCGCGCGAGGGATCGGGCCTCGGCCTGGGCCGACTCCGCCGCCGGAAGATCGCTCTCCAACAGACGGAGAAGAACCGGCGCGCCCCCGCCCCCCTCGTCTCCACGTCCGAACGTCAGCGGCTGATAAGGGGGGACGAGCCCCATCCTCTCCGACGAGAAGAGGCCGTTGACGCAATCCAGAATCTCCCGAGAGGAGCGAAAGTTCACAGAGAGATCCAGGAGCATCCCCCCCTGCTCCAGGATCATCCCCTTCACTCTTTCGTACGCGGCGAGGTCGGCGTGCCTAAAAGAGTAGATCGACTGCTTCGGGTCGCCGACGATGAAAAGTTTGCCGGGAGCCAGCCGGATGTCGGGAATCCGATCCGCGCATTGCCCCGGCTCCTCGGCCAGATAGAGGATGATCTCATACTGGATCGGATCGGTATCTTGAAACTCGTCTACCAGAATCGCGTCGTAGCGCTCCTTCATTCGCTCGCGGATTTCCGGATTCTGGGCGAGGAGGTCGCGCGCGCGGGCGATCAGCCCCTCGAAGGAGAGGGCCCCGGACTCTGCAAAGCCTCGGCGGACACGAGCGGTAAAGGGAACCAGCAGCGCCGCCGTTGCGGCGAGCATCTCGTTCTCCTCTGTTGTCAGGGCATCCAGCGGGATCAACTCGTCGCAGAGGGAGCGCGCGGCCGCCGAGAGGGCCGGCAGGGTCGTTTCGGAGAGGACCATCCTCCAGAGATCCCTCCTGGGATTTTCGCTCTCTCTCCCCAACTCCTCCTCGAGCCAGGCCTCCCATTCCTTTTCGAAAAATCGTTCGAACCGTTCCCCGCTCTCATCCTCGTTGAAATTCGGATCGACCTCCGCCTCGAGGGGGAAGAGTCGCAGCAGCATTCCGGCGAAGGCATGGATGGTGCTGATCTCCATCCGCTCGATATTGGAAAGGGCCTCCTGCGCAAGCCTTCTCTCCGCGTCGGGAACCCCCTTCTGCTCCAGAAGGGAGCGAAGCTCCTGCCGGACCTTTTCCGCCATCTCCGCCGCCGCCTTTTTAGTGAACGTCAGGGCGGCGATCCGCCAGGGAGGGATGGGGGGGTCCTTGATCAGAAGGTTCACGATCCGCCGCGAGAGAAGGGTCGTCTTTCCGGTCCCGGCCCCGGCCGTCACAACGAGGTTGCGGTCAAAGTTCAAGGATCTTCCCCCCTGCCCATTGCGATCTCGCCCCGCCGGCGTGAGGGGGGATGTTCCTTGCGGCAGGCGGAGAAGAACTCACAGCGGGCGCAGTGGCCGAATCTCTCTGCGCTCGGCCGAATCGGAAATTCCCCATGCCGAATGCCCCGGCCGATCTTCTCGATTATCGCGAGGAACTCTTCCGATGATTTTGAGAACTCCTCGGCGTCAAGGGCGCTGCAGCGCTCCTTCTCATCGAGATGCGGCGCGACGAACAGGAGATTGGCCGATTCGGGCCGCATCCCATTCAACCCAGGATGTTTCGAGGCAAGGAGCAGATAGAGCGCGGGCGCCAGCAATTTGCCGGAGAGGGTCGCAGGGAGGAGATTTTTTTTCGATCCGAGGCGCGCCCCGCGCGTGAACTTGAAATCAAGGATGCGGAAGAGCCGCGAATCTGCGTTGACATCGACGCGATCCGGCCGGCCGACGATTGATAGGCCTCCGATCTCCCCGGCCATCTGGGGCTGGACAAGAAAAGGGGAGAAGCCCCCCCCCCTGCGGCTCTCCTCCTCCAGTAGCGCGAGGATTTCGGCAACGAGCCCCTCCTGGATGGTCTCCCAGAGGAGAGCAAATGCGGGATGCTCCGCCCGCAGTTGGGCCAGAAGCGGCTCAAGCGCGCTGCGGATCGCGTCGGGCCCCGCCCCGGAGGAGACGAGCGGCGTCGCCGCCGAGATCAGGCGATCGCAGATCAGACCGATCTTCCGCGGGTCGATCCCGGAAGAGAGGGTAGACTCCTCTTCTCTTCCAAGTCGCAGGATCCGCCGGGCAAAGTAGGCGAAGGGACAGGTGAGGTACTCTGAGAGGCTGGTCGGCGACTGCTGCGCGGGAGGATCGCTCAGCCCGATCAACCCATCCTCCTCCCCGGGCCGATTCCAGCGGGAGAGTTTTCGCGCAGCCGAGCACGCCGTGAGCCAGAGGGGATGCTCCGCCGCCGCAACGGAACCGAGGTATCGGCGAAGGTCCTTGGCGGGGCGCCGTTGCAGAAGGTGGATGAGCATCGCCTCCCGGGGGGTGGCGTAGCAGGAGAAGAGCGGATCTCTGATCTTCTCCTCACGCCGCAGAAGAATCCGCCGTTCATTCCGCCGCTGTTCCTCGCTGAGCAGGCGGCGGATCTCCCAGAGGTATGGGGAGGGGGCCAGCGCGCCCCCCTCATCATCCGAGCGCTGGTGGAGAAGATAGATCCTCTCGCGCGCGGAATTGAGGAGGAGGTAGAAGAGAAGCCGCTCTTCCGCGTATGCCTCCTCCTTCTGCGGGAGTTTCAGGCCGACCGTCGTCTCCAGTGTCCGTCGGGTTTTTTGTTCGAGGCCGACGCCGGTCTCGATCGCCGTCGAGATGGCCGACCGCTCCGAATCCCGGAGAAAGCCGTCCTGCCGGATGACCCGTGGAAAGAGCCGGTCGTTGAGACCGAGAAGAAAAAGGGTGCGAAACGAAAGACCCCGAGCCGACATGGCGTCGAGGAGCCGGACGCCCCCGAGGTTCTGATCGCGCGCGTTGACTTCTCCCTCTGAAAGGCGGCGGCGGAAAGCGTCTGACAGGGTGGACGGGTCCCACTCCCGATTGAGGATTTCGAGGTATTCCATGGAGTGGTAGGCTTCATCCACCGCTTCGGCGATTCCTTCCTTGGATGGCGGGGGGAAAAGTTCTGAGGCGAGATCGCGCAGCGCGGCTGCGAAGGCCTCCGGACGACAAAGGGAGTGGGGCTTCGCGAATCCTCCGCGAATCTTCTCAAAGAGGAGCCGCAATCCGAGAAAGGTTTCATCTCCCCAGGCAAAAAAATTCTCCCACTCGGCGATCCCTCCTCCCCTGACGCGTCGAAGCACGGCCTGCCGCCAGCGCGCGATCGGAGGGGGGCCGCCTAAAGACGGAGGCGCGATCTGTTCCCACCGGAGGTCGGGGAGGAGGGCCAGGTCGAGCAGGTCGTCGCGGCCGAAAACGCCGGGGAGAGCAGAGAGGAGATAACGATTCTTTGCATAGGGATATCGGAGCAGCGGCTCGCGGGAGCAGACAAGGGGGATCGCGTGGTCGCGGAAAATCCGCCGGACAGCGGCCCGGTAGGGAGCGAGGTTCCGCGCGACTACCCCGATCTCCGAGTAGTCGAACCCCTCCTCATGCCGAAGACGGAGAATCTCCTTGGCGACCGCTGCGACCTCGTCCTCGGTTCCAGAGGCGCTCCAGAGCGCAAGGCGCCCTTTCGATGCCCGCTTCGAGCGCTTTGGCGGGGGGGGCGGGGGGGCGTCCGAAAAGAGGAGGGTTAACGATTCGGAGAGGGGCGGATCCTCCCCGGCCTCCGGGGCGTAGCGGATCGGAAAGCGGCCGAGATGCCGCTCAAGAAAATTTCTCGCGAAGAGAAACGCCGGGTGATCCCGCACGAACGGGAAAAAGAGGGTGATCGGAACCTGCCGATCGATCGTGCAGAGGAGATCCAACTGACTTACATTGAAATCGTAGCTTCCATAGTAGTAGAGGGCCGACAGGGAGGTCAGGAACCTGGACGGAGGAGATTCAGAGATGCGTCGAAAGAGATCGACCCGGTCCATGATGCCGAGCTCGCTCCGAGCCTCGCAAAACCGTTCGTAAAGGCCAAAGAGGCTCTCCAGGCGCCCGCTTCGGGGGAAGATCTCCTCATCGATCGCTTCGCGCAGGAGCCGGGGATCGGCGCTGGCCTCCCGCAGGTCCAGGAGCGTTTCAAAGAGAGCAGGGATGCCGCGCGGAGTTCTGGCGAGGGGGGCGAAATCGGGATCCTTCTCGACGATGGCCCGGAGAATCTCCCGCTCAAGGAAGAGATCCTCATTCAGATCCTCGGGGGAGTACTCCCTTCCGATCTTAAGCGCAAGCCCGCGAAGGGTTTGAAAATGGACATTTAGGAGGTTGATCCTCTTTTCGGCCAGGAGCCGTTTGAGATGGCGGCGGAGCGCTTCGGAGGGGGTGACGATCGCCGCTGCCGTCCATTCCCCCGCCCCTTTTACCCCCTGCAGGGCGCTTAAGAGGGCGGCCTCGAGATCGCGAAATCTTCCGAGAATGACCTCCACCCTTCTTTTCTCCCCTTGTCCGCTGACGGCGTTCTGTCAGTCGGATCTTGACATCCCTCTTTTTTTTTCTTTAGAATGCACTTCCCATGACTCCCCTTTCCACGGAGTGCGGTTTTCTCCCTCTTTGGAGCGCTTCTGCGTTTGTAGGGCGGGAGATGTCGATCATCAGCCATGTTTGATCCAAAACTGTCAAGAGGAGAAGAGAAGATGAAAAAGTCAATCATTTTCACCATTGCGGGGATGGTCCTGCTTGCCGCCCCGCTCGCCTCGGCCTATGACGAGGCCCCCGTCGCGGACGGCGGGACAGTTACCGGAAAGGTCATGTTTAAAGGGACGCCCCAAAAACCGAAGGAGTTCGAGCTTGCCAAATTCCCGAACCCGAACTTCTGCAAGAACGCGCCCGAGAGCAAAGAGGGGAAGAGATACCTGACAGAGGTGAAGGTCGACGACAAAGGCGCATTGAAAGATGTCGTCGTGGCAATCCAGGGGATCGAGAAAGGAAAGCCGTTCGAACTCGCCAAGTCGGGGACCGATGTAAAGTCGGTCCTCTGCCGCTTTCTGTCTCAATCCTCCCCCTCCTCGGGGTTTGTCGGGGTGGTGGTGAAAAACGGAGAGGTCCGGGTCGAGAACACCGACGCGGATCCGGACGATCCGAAGGCCAAGGAGGGGGTGCTTCACAATCCCCACAGTTACGAGGTCTCCGGCGCGCTCGGCGCGCAGCAGACCACCACGGTCTTCAACAAGCCGCTCCCTACAAAAGGGTCGAAGATTACGGAGAAGGTGAAGCTGCGAAAGAAGGGGAGCGCGTTCAAGATCGAGTGCGACCAGCACGGCTTCATGCAGACCTGGTTCTACCAGGCGGACAGCCCCTACTACGCGGTCGTCGGGGAGGATGGCTCATTCTCGATCGATCAGGTCCCTCCCGGGGAGTATCAGATGGTGGCCTGGCATCCGATCCTCGGCATACAGGAGCAGAAGATCAAGGTGGATGCAAAGGGGAAGGCCTCCGCAAATTTCGAGTTCAAGTCCCAGTAAATCGGTCCGGCTTCAGAGGGGCGGCGGTTGCGCCGCCCCTTTTTATTTCTTGCCCGTTTCTGCGGCCGCGCGCCTCTTTCTACTCTCCTCGCTTCTTGCGATCTCGACCGCGGTTTTCGCGTTTGAGCCCGCGGACGTTTCAGACGGGGGGAAAATTGAAGGGCGCGTGATCTGGAGCGGAGAGATTCCCACTCTTGGGCCGCTCAAGGTCACTCGCGACGTCGCCCTCTGCGGGGAGAGCGTTCCCCAGCGGGCCCTCATAGTTAATCCGGCAACTCAAGGGGTCCGCTATGCCGTCGTCTATCTCGAGGGGGTGGAGCGGGGCCGAAAAGGGGGTGACGAGGCGGTTCTCCACTCCGGACGAGACGCGAAGAGGCCGGAGAGCGTCTTGTGCGATTTTGAGGAGCATGTTTTAACGGCCGGCAGAAACGGGAGAGTCAGGCTGACGAACGCCGACCCGGTCCTGCACAATCCGCACGGTACTCTCCCGCGAGGGGCGACGGTCTTCAACGTCGTTCTTATGCCGGGGAGGGAGGCGGTCCGAAGAATCAGGGTGGAGGCCAAGCCGCTGCGCGTGCAGTGCGACGCCCATCCGCACATGTTCGCCTGGCTGTTCACCCTGGAGCATGGTTATGTCGCAATCACCGATTCAGAGGGGCGATTCTCCCTGACCGACGTTCCGCCGGGGCGGTACCGATTGGTCGCCTGGCATGAGGGGTACACGATTCGGGATTTCTCGGATGGGAGACCCCTGTATGATGATCCGCATATTCTTATACAGGAGGTCGAGCTGCTCCCCGGGGGCTCCTTCACCGTCGATTTTACTCTGTCGGCCCGCGGATGCCTCTTCGAGGGGAAGCCGTGCCAACCATTTGAGCCGGCCGGACCGCTGGAGGGCGTCCCGCCGCCGGGGAGATAGATGCTCCACCGGATGAAGTTGCGTGTCCTGTACGGCGAGGGTCTTGCCTCCGACCGTGAGGCTCGAAAAAAGAAGGGGAGGGTTCTCCTTCTTTCCGGTCTTGGGGTGTATCTCCCCTTTCTGGTCATCACCTATCTGATCTTTTTCGAGACCCGCGCCCACTATCTTCTGCTCATGGGGGTGCTGACGGGCCTTGTCTGCATTCCGGTCGTTCTTTACGCGTACGCGCAAGGGTTCGGCCGCCCGCTTTTGCAATTGAAACGGGAGCGCCCCAGAGAGCTGAACTGGCTTGCGGCGAAGATCGGTTTTTTCTATGCGCTCGAGCTCTTCCTGATGGTGCTCGGGGTCGTCGAGTTTCTCCTCGGCTATCACGCTTTTCGCGCGGCGCTGATCGGCTTCGTAGCGGTCGCGGTCGCCAGGGATGGTTTCGAGATCGGATATTATCGCGCCAGAAGCCCCCTTCCGCGACTGACGATCTTTCCGGACGGGCGTTCCCTCGCGCAGTTCATACGGAAGGGGGAGGCCTGCCTGGCTGGAGGATTTTCCGGAGTGATCGGCGCGCTCCTCGGATGGAGCTGGGGACCGTTCGTGCAGAGCTCGAGGCTGCAGACTGCGCTGATCGGGGTGACGGCGGGCCTTTTAGGTACTCTCGCCTATGTCAGATCGTTGAAAGAGATTCCCCCTCCGCTCTCGCTCCTTCGGTTTTTTCTCTGGCCCGCGTTTACAATGGCCTGCACCTATTTTTTGATCTTTGCATTTCTGCTGCGGGTCATGATGAATCTGAAGCCCCCGCCCGCCCTGGACCAGGCCTTCTTCGCAGGGGTCGTCTCGCTCTGGATGGCGGTCCACTGCGCGTTTCTTGGCCACTTGAAGCGGCTCCCCGCGATTGACGGGCGAAGCGCGTTTTAATATCATCCCCGCGTGCCTTCCGAAATCTCGCTTCCAGCCCTTTTCCAACTGGGATATTACTGGGAAACCAAGATCCTCCTGACCTCGGTCAAACTCGACATCTATACCTATCTCTGGGGGGGGTCCCGGACGGCCGACGAGGTGGCTACAACTCTTGGAACAGACCGACGCGCAATCCTCCTTCTGCTCAACGCCTTGACCGCCATCGGGATCCTGCGCAAAGTCGCGCCGTTAGAGACCGGCGCGCCATCCAAAGGCGACCGCTTCGAAAACAGCGCCGTGGCGAATGAGGTTCTGGTTCGGGGGAGGCCGGGCTACGCGGGGCATCTCCTCCTCCTGCAGGAGGACGAGTGGGAGCACTGGGGGAACCTGGAAGAGGTGATTAGAAAGGGGAGTTCGCCGGTGCGCGGGAGCCTCTTTTCCTCCCGGCCGGAGATGGCCGAGAACGTTCTGATGGTGCTCCACAGGATGGGCCTTCAGAGCGCCCCGGGCCTTGCCCGCGTAATTGACCTGCGATCCTGTCGCACGCTCCTCGATGTCGGAGGGGGGACCGGGGTCTATTCGATCCATTTCTGCCGGATGAATCCACAACTCAAGGCGACGGTCTTTGATCTCCCCGAGACCCTGAAGGTGGCGGAGCGGTTCGTGAGGGAGGCGGGGATGGAGGAGCGGATTGAACTGCGAGCGGGGAACTTTCATCGTGACAGCCTCGGAGGCCCGTATGACGCGGCCTTCGTCTCGGACATTCTCCACTATCAAGATTCCCAGGAGAATGCGAAACTCTTTGCGAGGATCTTCGAGGCGCTCGATCGGGGGGGGCAGATCATCGTCAAAGATCGCTTCATCAATCCCGACGGAGTGACGCCCGCCTGGACCTCCGCCTTTGCCGTTCATCTTCTCGTCTATACGGAGAAGGGACGGGTCTATACGCTCTCCGACGCGCGGGAGTGGCTCGCCGCGGCCGGGTTCGATTCGATTGCAGAGCGCGAGGCCGGCGCTCTTCTGCATGCGATGAAAAAGGAGAAAACATGAAAGCCTATCTCTTGGTCCCGGGGTTTCTCTCGCCCTACGGTACCTTTGGGGCGGATCTCTCGTCGGTCCTCGCGTGGATCTTCACGATTCTCTTTATCTACGGCTGGTACAACGGGGTTAAGCATCGCGGTCAGCGCCATCATTTTGTCACCCTCTGGGGGATGGTGGCGATGCTCAGTTACTTTACCGCCTACTACCTCGCCCGTTCCCTCGGGGCCCTTGCGCTTGAGGGGAAGGAGGGTTTCGGCGGCCCCAAGTGGATCTACTCCTACATCTTCACGCCGCTGTTGACGATCCATATCTCGGTGGTGGCTGTGGGACTCGTCCTGGCGGTCTACATGATTATCCTCGGGTTCCGCGCCTCTTTTAAGAAGGGGGTGGAGCGATATCTGAGGAGCGGGGCGCTGATCATGGGGAAGAAGGGGTTCAACTACACACTCCTTTCGGCGGCGATCATCTTCGGCGGCGGAGCGATCATTCGTTGGGGCTCGCTGGCGAGATTTCTCGTCTATCTGAGCGGGTTTACCCTTGTGGCGGCAGTCCTCTTTCTGGAGAAGGGGATCGAGCGCTGGATCCCCGACGCCGGCATCCGCCACCGCCGGATCGGAAAGTTTACGATGATCCTCTTCGTGATCGCCCTTTTTACGAGCACCGCCACCTACATCATGCTCTACTTCGTCTATCCCCCTCCGCCCGCATAGGGAGAGGCTGGATGCAGTTCGTCTGCGGAAAATGCGACGCGCCGATGGAGGAAGCGGTCGGCCCAAGGGAGGTGTCGGCGACCTGTCCGCGCTGCGGCAACTCGGTCAGGGTCCTGACCGATTCCGCCCCCCGGATCGAATGGTCGGCCGAGGCCCAGGAGCGGATGGAGCGGATCCCTCCGTTCATCCGCCCGATGCTTAAAGAAGAGGTCGAGGCGTACGCGCGCGAGAACGGCTATCGCGTGGTGACCCCGGAGATCCTGGAGGCGTCGCGCAACCGGAGCAAGATGGAGTGGACGCCCGAAGCCGAGATGCGGATGGAGAATGTCCCCGCGCCGATCCGCGCCATGGCGCGCCTGGAGATCGAGCGGATGGCGGCGCAGAAGGGCTATTCGAAGGTGACCGAAGAGATCATGGACGAGGCGAAACAGAGGTTTCTCGGGACGCGAGGGGGGTAGAGGAGCGCGCCCGCTCCCTTTCGCGAACCGCCATCTTCAGCCAGAACGTCAAGCCCAGGATAGACCAGAAGATCGCTACGTTCAGTCCCACGATGCTCAAGGCGTACCCCAGCGAGGGGGTCGCGGCCCAGGGGGAGTTGTCCTGCATGATCTCGGTGATATGCCAGTTCAGCCGGACCGTCGAGCGGATATACCCCATGTGCACCATCGTGATCGTGATGAAAAGGGCCAGAAAAAAGAGCGTGCAGATCCCTCGCTTCGAGATCTCCCCCCATCGGATTGGACGCGCCTCCGCCCCCCGCATCATCAGATAGTTGATCGCCCCCCCCCCGACCAGCGTGGTCAGGGCCGTGCAGAACTGAGGAAGGGCAAGGCCGACCCGCACCGCCGCGGGAACGAAATAGCTGTAGATCCCCAAGGCAAGGATGTTCGCCTCACCGCCGAGAAAGAGGGCGATCAGGAAGAGGTTTCCCCGCCGCGCCCGCCGTGGGTCGAAGGTCTTGTTTGCGCGCTGATAGATCATGAAACAGAGGCCGATAACGACGATGATCGTGTTGATCGCCGTGTTTTTGGCGGCCATCGTGCCGTAGTTTCCAACCACCGGGTGCTGTGTCCCTCCCATCGCCTTGAACTCCTGCGGGGTTCCGGGGAGCGTATGGGGGGTCGACCAGATCAGAGAGGCGATCCCCAGGACGATCAGCAGGTACTTAACCGCGGGGGCGTACCGCTGGGAACCCTCCATCCGGGACATCCCCTGCCAGAGATAGTAGGCGATCCCCATGAAGATCAGGGTGATCAGGAATGCCTGGACGACAAAGGGCCAGGTGAGAAGTCCCCCCATCAGCGTCATCCCCATTCTCTGCCGGTAGATAAAGATCACTTTGGCGAACCAGTATCCCGCGAACGGCAGGAGAAAAAGTCCGAAGGCGGCCAGCGAGAGAGTGACATAGCCGAGCCGGTCGTAATGCGCCCGTTCCTCCGCCGTGCGGGCGCGCAGGAAACGATAGGCCGAATAGGCCGCGATGATCCCGCCGGCGAACATCAGGCTTGCCAGGATCCGGTGGACATTAAGTGGATGCCAGAGCGGGGTGTGGATCGCCTTCCAGAGGTCTCCCAGGTAGCGCCCTTTCGCATCGACCCCGGCCGGCGACATCATGAACGCCATCCATGTGTTTGCGAGATAGACGATCAGGACCCCGTTGGCGTTTGCGACAACGCCGACCGAGAGATGGAGCCATTTGGGGAAGGGGCCCTCTGCAGTCCCCCGCCAACTCAGCGTATACAGGTAGAGAAGCCCGATCTCGGCAAGAAAGGAGAGGATATAGGCGTAGACCACCGGCCGGAAAAGGGCGGACATATACAAGAAGAACCCGCGATAGAGCAATAGAAAGGCTCCCACGAGGATCACGCCGAGGGCGGCGGTCAAAGGGATGAAAGGGAGTCCGACCTCCATCACCTCCTTCCCCATGGCATCCGCCTCGTCGGCAATGGGACGGCCCCTCCGGCGGGAGACCATTCCATAGGCCTCAAAGAGAACGGCCAGCATCGGCAGACCCAACAGAAGACTCCCGAGGAAAAAATGTTGCTGGATGACGATCCAGAGGAGGATGCGGCCTTCGACCGGACCGGCCGAACCGTAATCGGCCGAAGAAAGGACCGGGGCGGAGGGGCCGGAAACGATCCCTGCGGTCCCGTGGTAAACGTCGATTCCCGCTTCGGAAGAGGCGAGCGCTTGGATGGGCAAGAGGAGGCAAGCAGAGAGTACCAGGACGAGGATGATCCGTTTGTCGGCACTCATGCGCGGGGGATTTTACGCTTTGGCGGGACATGGCGTCAATGCGCCGACCCATTTGGGGAGATCCCCCGGACGGGCGACGTTGAATTTGGATGCTCGGAATGCTATCTTGAGCGCTGCGTTTGTTAGGACAGATGCCCCGGTGGACAGCACCTTCAAACTCGCATGGGTCGGGTTTATCCTTCTTCTTGTCGGCATTGCCTACGGTTTGATCTATTTCTCCGGGCGCCGGCGGGAAAGAGAGATGATGATGATCTCGGATCCGGTCGAGGCCCGCAGCGCCCCGGCCCCTGAGAATGATCTGGTATTCATCCCCACGGGAGAGTTCTTGCGCGGGAACAACGACGGCTTGGCCGACGAACAGCCGGAGCGGAAGATCTTCCTCGACGGTTTTTACATCAATCGGTACGAGGTGATGTTTGCCGAGTACTCGGCATTCGTCGCGGCGACCGGCAGGCGGTCGCCCGCGTCCCGCTACATCAAAAATTTTTCCGATTTCGCCAGCCCGGCGAAACCGGTCGTTCACGTTACGTGGGATGACGCGGACTCCTTCTGCCGCTGGAAAGGGATGCGCCTTCCGACGGAGGCCCAGTGGGAGAAGGCGGCCCGCGGGAGTGACGGCCGGAAATGGCCGTGGGGATCGGAGATGGCCGAGCGGGTGGGGAATTTTAAGGGGGCCGAGGATCGGTATCATTATACGTCCCCGGTCGGCTTCTTCCCGCAAGATCAAAGTCCTTACGGCCTCTTCGACATGGCGGGAAATGGCCAGGAATGGATTGCCGACTGGTATCAAGAGGATTATTACCGCCGGGAAGAGATCAGGAATCCAGAGGGTCCTGCAACCGGCGAGGAAAAGGTACTACGGGGGGGATCCTGGAACGACTCCCCCGTTGCGGGGAGGACAACCGCCAGGATGAAAATGCTGCCCGACTACCGGGATACGACGATCGGATTTCGCTGCGCGAAATCGGCGGAGGGGGATGGGGTTACAGCAGGTCCAGCCAGAAGAGGACCAGAAAAAGGACGATCAAAAGGTTGAAGAGCATCCCGATGAGCACGAACATATCAAACAACTCGGCGTTTTCGTGCTTTGAGATCGGCTGGCTCTTTTCGACATCGTGTGAGGCCATAAATATCGATGGAACGGAGGGCACGATAGCATCCCTTCGACCGGGGTGTCAAGAGGGGCTTGACAGGGGAAATTTTTTTCTTGACAATGCGTTTTCATTAGGTCTATATTTCCCTCACTTTTTAGGAAAAGTTCTTTTTTTTATCATATTTTCAGGGGGGGTTGACTTTATGACGGAGCGGCAGGAAAATAGGTTGGGCGTGGCCATCTTACTAGTTACCGTTACCGTCTGTATGTGGATCGTAATGTGGGTCCAGTGGGGGGCCTACTAGAGATGCGGTGCTTAAGGAGATCAGATGTCTGAGCAGGAAAAGAAAGAGGGAGTAGGAAAGAATATCCTAATCCTCTTTCTGTTTTTAGTGATTGCTTCTGTTTACTACACGTTTATCAACTGGGCGCTGATGACCCCGATACAGAATCTTCCGTTCCCCTTTCACAATCCGTGGTTTTGGAAGGGTGAGGGTACGGGTTAGATGCAAGGGTTAGACACAAGGTCGCTATGACCTATAAAGGAGGGTATACAATGAATTGGGCACGCCATCCGAAGACCAAAAAGAGTGGAGCGTGGCTGCTCCTCGCAACGTTTGCCTTGTTTCTCTTGCTTCCGCTTCTGCCGATGACCGTTTCCGCGCAAGAGGCGGCAAAGGACCAGGCGGCTGCCGGAGCGGCCCCAAAGGTCGAGAAGGCGAAAGACATCTTTTACAAGACAGAGGGGATTGTCTCCGGGCCACCCGCGCCGAAACTAAAATACCCGGACAATTACGGGACCTACGGGAGTTGGCAGAGCCGGACCCTCATCTGGATCGCCAACCAGCAGCACCTCTACTTCGGATCGTTCGTGCTCGCGGTCCCGATGTTCGTTTTTGTCATCGAGTTGGTGGGGGTCCTGAACAAGGACAAGGCCCTCGCCAAGAAGTACGACGACATGGCGCATGAGTTCATGAAGATCTCGCTGACCGCCTACTCGGTGACTGCGATCCTGGGAGGGATCCTGATCTTCTCCTTCCTGGCGCTCTATCCCGGGTTCTTCGGCTATCTCGCCTCGATCTTCAAGCCGATCATGCATGTCTACGCGCTGCTGTTCGTCCTCGAGTCGGGGATCCTCTACATCTACTATTACGGCTGGGACCGGATGAGCAATTCGGGGCGGCTCTGGAAGTGGATCCACCTCTCGATCTCCATGGTGCTGAATACAGTCGGGCTGGTCCTGATGTTCTTCGCCAACTCCTGGGTCGGGTTCATGATGGCGCCGGCGGGGGTTGACGAGCAGGGGCGCTTCTTGGGGAACATCTGGAAGGCGGTCCATACGCCCCTCTGGGTCCCGTTGAACATTCACCGGATCTTGGGGAATGCGGTGCTCGGAGGGGGGATCGTGGCGGCCTATGCGGCCTACCGGTTCCTGGCCGCCAAGACCCCCGAGGAAAAGGCGCACTATGACTGGATGGGTTACACCGCGATGTTCATGGCGATCCTTAACTTGGTGCCGCTCCCGTTTGCCGGCTACTGGCTGATGCGGGAGATCTTTGCCTTTCGGCAGCAGATGGGGATCACCCTGATGGGCGGGCTGCTCGCCTGGACCTTCATCCTGCAGGCGACGATGATCGCCGTCCTCTTCGTGACCACCAACTACTATCTCTGGCAGGCGATGGGGAGAATGGCGGGGGGCGAGCGGTACTATCGGGTCTTCAAATATATGCTTCTGGTCCTGATCGTCTCCGCCATCGCGTGGCTGACGCCGCACACCCTGGTGATGTCACCGGCCGAGCTGAAGGCGATGGGGGGCGCGCAGCACCCGGTCATCGGGAACTACGGGGTGATGTCGGCCAAGAATACCGCCATTAACACAATGATCACCACGACCGTTCTCTGTTTCTGCCTCTACCAGCGGTCCAATAAGATCCCGGTGGTCTCGTGGGCGCGTAAGGGTAATATGGCGCTCTTCGCGCTTTTTGCGATGGCGGAGGTGAATATCGTCTTCCTCGGGATCTACGGCTACTACATCCCGGCGAATGTTCGGATTGGCCTGTCGGTTCCGCAGGTTACCACGACTCTGACCACGCTCTTCGTCGGCGTCACGATCAACACGATGATGCTGCGGGGAGCCAAGCAGATAGGGCCGATCCGGTGGGGGACCCTCTCGACGCGGGGGGCCTATGCTATCTTCCTGCTCGCCACCGCCTTTACCTGGACGATGGCGGTCATGGGCTATCTCCGTTCCTCAGTGCGGCTCCACTGGCATGTGAACGAGATTATGAAAGATGCCTCGCCCTGGGCCTTTACCAACGTGGTAGGGTACGCGGGCAATATCAATTCGTTGAACGTGCTCATCTTCTGGTCCATGCTCCTCTTCGTCTTCTGGCTCGGTTCTCTGGGGGCCCATACGGCCCCGGTCCCGGCCGCGGTGGAGGAAGGGGTGCTGGGGAAGGTGGCTGTCCCGGCGGGTAGTCACTAACGAGGTGGCGCGAGGGGGTCGGTGAAAAAGGCCGACCCCCTCCTTCATTAAGCCGCGAGGATCCTGATGGAAAAAGAGACGACGAGCAAAGGGACTGTTCTCAAAGTCGGCATCTGGTACATGGTCATTCTGACCATCTTTGCCGCTTATGCAAACTGGCTTCCGCAGCAGCGGGGGGAGCCTCCCACGGAGGCCCCTGCGGCCGAGGGTCTTCTGGCCCTCCCTATCTCCCAACTGTCTGATGTCGGGATGGAGATCATCTTCGGGACGAAAACCCCCTCCTTTGGATCCGGCACCACCCCGATCGGCAAGGGGCAATGTCCTCTCTGCCATATGCTTTTTCTCGAGCAGAAGGCGGACCGCTGCCCCAATCTGATCGGAGAGGCCGCGCGGTCGACGAAGCGGCCGGATGAAGAGCGGTACAAGATGTTCGTGACGAAGTATGCGGACAAGCCCGAGGCGGACTCCGGTTTTAAGCCTCACGCCAAGCCCGGGACGTTCCAGTACCTCACCGAATCTCACTACTGCCCGAACTGCTACGTGGTTGAGGGCTTTGGCCTGAAGGGATCGGAGGACATGATATCCCCGATGCCTATGATCCATAAGCCCCCGATCTCGCTGTCCGACGTTGAGATCGTGGCGGTGGAGGTATTCCTCGTTCAACAAGACACCCCTGGGGATTTCACCGCAGCGGAGAGGGTCAAGGGGGACTGGGAGTCCTGGCAGGGAAGGCCACTGAAGGCGGAAGCCGTGAAGGCCGGTCCGCCCCCGGGACTGCTGGAGGCCTCCAAGATTGCGCTTCCGGCGGACGACCCCTCCCAGATCGTCACGAAGATGGCCTGTTTCGCCTGCCATAAGATTCCCACGGTTGCGATTGCCAAGAGCGGGGTGATCGGGCCGATGCTGATCGAAGGGACGAATGCGAAAAATCGGATCAAATCGCCGGAGTATCAAAAGGCGGTCAAGGCGGGGAAGGCCCACGCGACGACTCCCAAGGAATACGTGATGGAGTCGATCATGAAGCCGGACGCCTTCATTGTCCCCGGTTTTGCGGACGACATGCTGAAGGATTTCGGCCAGAAATTCACGTTCGCCGCGCTGGAGAAGATGGTGGATTTTCTGCTTACGCTCGATGAGGAGGTTGCGCTGAAAGAAAGCCCCCCTTTGCTACGTATTCTGAACGAGAAGGAGTGCACGGAGGGGAAGTTTAGGTCCAAGGCCTGTCCGCCGCCGCCGGCACCCAAGGCTCCCCCGGCCAAGGCCAAGGTGGCGGATCTCCCCGCGGCCGAGCCGAAACGGCTGGCAGCGGCGGCTGTCGAGGTGGGGGGATAACGTGATTTCCGAAGTCATCAAGGGAGGGGATATTTCCATGTTTAAAGGCATGTTTAAAGGAAAGAGGACCATCGCGGCCCTGGTGATCTGGATAAGCATGCTTCTGTTGCCGCAGTTTGTCTGGGCCGGGGGGGGCGCCACCGGATGGATCGATGCGGGGACCTTTGCACTCGTTGTGCAGCTTGGGATAGGTCTCGCCGCGATCTTTGCGGGGTGGGTGGTCAAGGAAAAACTCGGGATCCGGATTCCGAAGATGCTGCAGGCCGTGATCATCTGGATCCTGGCCTATGTCATCATGCGGGTTATTCTGCAACCGCCGATTCCGTTCCACCTCCTCGCTCTCTATATGGGGGTCATCACAGTCTCCATCTTCCTCTATGTCTCGCTTGACCAGGAGTCGTGGGAAGATTTCAACCGACCCATTCAGAAACTCTTCGAGGAGGATACCGCGCAGTGGAAGTGGAGCCGCCGGGTGACCTTCACCGCCATCCCGGCGATTATCGGATTCTCCTTCTTCGACTACTACACCCCGAAATTTGCGGAGCCGATCGAGTTGAGGACGGTCCATCCGGCCCCGCCGGCCACCGCGCAGGTGCATGGGACGACCTTTACTCTGCAGACGGCGGAGAATCCGTATCGGGTGGGGGAGGACGGCAAGTACCTCCCGGTCGGAGCCGAAGGGAAGTTCCACGGCCAGAATTCGTTCGCCCCTGATGCGCCCAAGTTTCTTCAGGCGGTCCGGGACGGCGGCGTAGTCTTCTTCGGCACCGCTGGCTGCTTCTTCTGCCACGGAGACAACCTGGACGGAAAGGGGCCCTTCGCCTTCGCGTTCAACCCGATCCCGGCCAACTTCGCGGATCCGGGGACGATCGCGCAGGTTCAGGAGACCTTCGCCTTCTGGCGGGTGGCCAAAGGGGGCCCCGGGCTTCCAAGGGAAGGGTTCCCCTGGGCCTCGGCGATGCCCCCCTGGGAGGAGCACCTGACGGTCGACGAGATCTGGAAGGCGATCATCTTTGAGTACTGGCATACGAACTTCTTCCCCAGAACCTGGGATTAGAGGGGGGATGATGATGCGAAATCATAAGTGGATGAAGATGGTTGGCGTTATCGGCGGAGTGGGGCTGCTGGTCGTTGGCGTGGCTGTCGGGCTGTTTCTGACGGACGTTGCGAATTTCAGCACGGTCGGCTTCGCGCAGGAGGTTAAGGGCGGAAGGCCGGTGAAGGAGCCGGACGCCGACATCGACGCCGGAAAGGCGGTTTACTTCCGAAAGTGCGTCTGGTGTCATGGGGTGGAGGGGGCGGGAGACGGCCCCTCGGAGATCCGGCTGGCCACCCGGCCGAGAAATTTCAATCAGGGGACCTTCAAGATCCGCCATACGGCGAGCGGCGAACTCCCGCTCGACCAGGATCTCTTCGAAACGGTGACCAACGGGCTCCCCGGTTCGGCCATGCCTCCCTGGGGAGAAATCCTCTCCGAGACCGAGCGCCGTAACGTGATCTCGTTCGTCAAGAATCGCCTAGTGAAGGACCGGACCTTCCAGGATCCGGAGGAGACCTTCACGGTGATCAGTTTCGGCAAGCAGATCGCCTCTTCCGCGGAGAGCATCAAAAAGGGGGAGGAGATCTTCGGGGGCAAAGGAAAGTGCTTTGAGTGTCACGGAATGGAGGGTCGGGGGAACGGGAATCTGACCATGAAGGATGACTGGCAGTTCCCGATCTTCCCCGCCGATCTTACCAAGCCCTGGAATATCCGGGGGAACCGCCGCGACCCGTACAACCCGAAGAATATCTTCCGCGAAATTTCCACCGGCCTGAACGGAACGCCGATGCCCTCCTTCATCGATACGCTCAACGAGGAGGAGCGGTGGCATGTGGCAAACTTCGTCGTCTCCCTCTCCGAGAAGTACAAGATCGATACGGAGACGATCAAGCCGGCATTTAATGTTCTGATCCCCTCGCGCTTTTTGGCGGAGGGGGAGGTCCCGGCGGACGATCAGGACAAGCGCTGGAAGGAGCTCGTGCCGGTTCCGACCTACATCGGCATGGCCAGTCAGATCATCCGCCAGCCGCGCCACTTTACGCGGATGAACGATGATCTCAGGGTTCGATCGCTCTATAACTCCAAAGAGATCGCCTTCGTGATTGAGTGGAACGACCGGACGCTCTCGCTTCGAAATGAAAACGGGGAGCCGGTCTACGATCCAACCCGCCTGAAGTCGAGTGATCTCACACACGAGGATAAGGCCGACGTCGTCGGCCCGCTGAAGACCATTCCCGAACTGAAGGGGGTCTATCCGGATGCAGTTGCGATCCAGATCCCGCAGCAGTGGGAGGCGCTCCCGGCGCCGGAGAAACCCTACTTCATCCACGGCGACTCGAAGAAGGGGGTCGATCTCTGGAAGTGGAGCGTGGCCTCGTGCGACAAGCCGTTCACGGCGGGGGAGGTGATCCCCTGCAAAGGCTCGGTTGAGGAGATCACCGGTCACGGGATCGATAACCTCGAGGTCCGCGCGACCGACAAGAACGTGAAGATCACGCACGCGGCGTTCAAAGACGGGAAGTGGTCTCTGGTCATGAAGCGGGCCCTGACGACTGAGGACAAGGAGAAGGAGGCCCAATTCCAGAAAGGGAAATATATCCCGATCACCTTCTTCCTCTGGGATGGGGATGCCGGGGAGACGGGTGGAAAGATGGCCCTCTCGACCTTCTACTACGTGCTGCTGCAGCCGCCGCCGCCGAAGGCCCGCGCAATCGCGCCTCCAATCGCCGTGGCCGCGGTCCTGATGGTCGAAGGGTTCTTCTTCTGGCGGGTCCGGAATAAGAAAAAGTAGGAGGTTTTTGACCTCCGGAGAGGGTGGGCTTTGCCCCACCCTCTTTTTTTGCCCATGCTGTTTTTGTCCCCGCGCTGTGTTATAAAAAAAGCAGTTTTTTCGAAGGAGGAACAATGAGTCGTCCCGGTCACTACCTTTTCTCATCCGAATCGGTCACGGAGGGACACCCGGACAAAATCGCCGACCAGATTTCGGACGCTGTCCTCGATGCGATCATCGGGCAGGATCCCGCCTGTCGCGTTGCGTGCGAGACATTGGTCACCACCGGCCTCGCGTTTGTGGCGGGTGAAATCACCACTTCCTGTTATGTCGATATTCCGGATATCGTCCGCGAAACGATCAAGAAGATCGGCTATACCCGGGCGAAATACGGATTCGATTATGAGACCTGTTCCATCATCACCTCGATCCATTCCCAATCTCCGGATATCGCGCGCGGGGTCGATATTGGGGGCGCCGGAGATCAGGGGATCATGTTCGGCTATGCGACCAATGAGACCGCGGAATTGATGCCGACCCCGATCCTGTTCGCGCATCGGCTGACCCGGCGCCTGACCGAAATGCGAAAAGCGGACATCCTCCCGTATCTCCGTCCGGACGGAAAATCCCAGGTCACGGTTGAGTACCGGGACGGAACGCCCGCGCGAGTGACTACGGTCATCATCTCCGCGCAACATTCCCCCGACATTACCTTAAAAGAACTGCGCGAGGACATCGTCGAGAAGGTCATCAAACCGGTCATCCCTCCGGAACTTCTCGATGAGGAGAATGTTACCTACCATATCAATCCGACGGGCCGGTTCGTGATCGGGGGACCGCAGGGAGATACCGGGATGACCGGCCGGAAGATCATCGTGGACACCTACGGCGGAGTCGGGAGCCACGGGGGAGGGTCCTTCTCCGGAAAGGATCCGTCCAAGGTCGACCGTTCCGCCTCCTACATGGCCAGATATATCGCCAAGAATCTGGTTGCCGCCGGGATTGCCGATCGGTGCGAGCTGCAGCTGGCCTACGCGATCGGGGTTCCCGATCCGGTCTCGATCCTGGTCGATTCGCTCGGGACCGGGAAGATTCCTGCCGACAAGATCCTCAAGCTGGTGAGGGACCATTTCCCGATGACCCCCAAGGGGATGATCGATTATCTTGATCTGCGGCGGCCGATCTATAAGAAGACGGCCGCCTACGGCCACTTCGGGCGGACGGAGCCGGAGTTCACCTGGGAGAAGACCGATCTCGCCGAGACCCTCCGACGGGACGCCGGCCTTTAGCGCGGGCCCAGAGATGGATTACGACATCAAAGATATCAAGCTGGCCGACAAGGGCGCCCTCCGAATCGAGTGGGCCGAGCAGAGCATGCCGGTCTTGAGGCTCATCCGCAAGCGTTTCAAAAAGGAGAAGCCGCTGGCCGGGCTCCGCATCTCCGCGTGCCTTCATGTCACGACCGAGACGGCAAACCTGATGGAGACGCTCAAGATCGGCGGAGCCGAGGTGGTTCTCTGCGCCTCGAATCCGCTCTCCACCCAGGACGACGTGGCGGCGGCGCTTGTCGACCGGTCAAAGATCGCGGTCTTTGCGATCAAGGGGGAGGACAACGACACGTACTATCAGCACATCAGCGCGGCCCTCGATCATCAGCCGGTCATGACGATGGACGACGGCGCCGACCTTGTTTCCACGCTCCACACAAAGCGTTCCCCCGGTAGGGTGATTGGGGGGACGGAAGAGACGACGACGGGCGTGATTCGTCTGCGGAGCATGGCAAAAAAGGGGGTCTTGAAATATCCGATCATCTCCGTCAACGACGCCGCCACAAAGCACTTCTTCGATAATCGCTACGGCACGGGCCAGAGCACGATCGACGGTCTGCTGCGCGCAACGAACCGGCTCCTCGCCGGTTCGGTCTTCGTGATCGCCGGATACGGCTGGTGCGGGCGCGGGCTGGCCCTGCGCGCGTCCGGAAGCGGCGCCAATGTGATCATTACGGAGGTCGATCCTTTGTGCGCCCTGGAGGCGGTGATGGATGGATACCGCGTTCTTCCGATGTCGGAGGCGGCGAAGATCGGAGATTTCTTCGTCACGGTCACCGGGGACATTAAGGTGATTCGCAAGGAGCATTTCCTCGCCATGAAGGACGGGGCGATCGTCGCCAACTCGGGTCATTTCAACGTCGAGATCGACATCGCGGCGTTGGAGAAACTGGCCCCCCGCAAACGGATCATCAGGGATTTTGTCCAGGAATACACGCGTGGCGACGGGAGACGGATCAATCTTCTGGGCGAGGGAAGGCTGATCAACCTGGCGGCCGCCGAGGGCCATCCCTCCTCGGTCATGGATATGTCGTTTGCGAATCAGGCGCTCTCTGTGGAGTATCTCGCGAAGGAGGGGGCGAAGCTTTCGCGGAATGTCCATCCGGTCCCCCAGATCATCGATCGGGAGATCGCGCGACTGAAACTCGACGCGATGGGGATTCAGATCGACCGGCTGACCCGGGAGCAGCAGAAGTATCTTGTCTCTTGGGAGATGGGGACCTGATTTAGCGGAAGGGGGTCAACCCCCTTCCGAACTAACCCCCGCAAACGAGGCACCCACCCATGGCCTGGTTTAAGAAAGGGACCGACCCCGAGCCGAAGGAGTCCCGGCGGGTCCGAGTCCCGGAAGGGCTCTGGGTCAAGTGCAACAGCTGCCGCGAGATCATCTATCGGAAGGAGTTGGAGAAGAATGCCAAGGTCTGCCCTAAGTGCGACTATCATTTCCCCATCTCGGTCCGCGAAAAGATCTCCCTCCTCCTCGACGACGGGAGTTTCGTCGAGTGGGACGCGCAGATCGCTCCACTCGATCCCCTGAATTTCAGGGATTCCGTCCGCTACAAGGAGCGCGTCAAGAAAGCGCAGGAAGAGACCGGTCAGAGAGATGTCTTGACGATCGGCGCCGGGACGATCGAAGGGAGACCCGTCGTCCTCGGGATTTTCAATTTCTCATTCATGGGCGGGAGCATGGGCTCCGTGGTTGGGGAGAAGATTGCGCGCGCGGTTGACCGCGTTCTCGAGACCCGGCATCCGTTGGTTCTGATCACCGCCTCCGGGGGCGCTCGGATGCAGGAGGGGATTCTCTCCCTCATGCAGATGGCGAAAACCTCGGCGGCGATCGCCCAACTGCACGAGGCCGGGGTCCCCTTCATCTCCATTCTCACCGATCCTACGTTTGGTGGAGTAACCGCCTCGTTTGCCATGCTCGGGGATGTCATTCTGGCCGAACCGAAGGCGCTGGTCGGCTTCGCCGGCCCCCGCGTGATCGAGCAGACGATCAAGCAGCAGTTGCCGGAAGGGTTTCAGCGCGCGGAGTTTCTTCTTGACCACGGCATGCTCGATCTGATCGTGGAGCGGAAAAAACTTCGCGAGACCCTCGCCCGCCTTCTCGATTTTTTCGCTCCGCCGTAGCCGGGCTTGCGTCGCCCCCTCCACCGGCGAAGCCGGATGGAGCCTCCCCCTCACGCTCGCCTTGCTCGCTGGGTAGGGGCATCTATTTTGATTTTCTTTCGTCTGCGTGGTAACTTCTTAAATTTCAATGTACCTCCCATCCTTTGAGGAGTTTTCCCGGCTTGCCCGCCGGGGCTCCGTGGTTCCGGTCTATCGGGAGATCCTGGCCGATCTGGAGACCCCCCTCTCCGCCTTTATCAAGATCGACGACGGGAGCCCCGCCTATCTCTTGGAAAGCGTGCAAGGGGGAGAGGTCTGGGGACGCTTCTCGTTTCTGGCAAGGAGGCCGTCGGTCATCATTCGGGGAAACTTAAAATCGGTAGACGTCATTTCCCCTGCTGCGCGACGGCCGAACCGGCGTGTCGATCTGAAAGAGAAGGGAGATCTGCTCGGCGTCCTTCAGGGGGAGATGTCTGCCTTTCGCCCGGTTCCGCTTCCGGGGCTGCCGAGATTTTCCGGAGGCGCTGTCGGTTATCTCTCTTATGACGCGGTCCGCGCCTTCGAGCGGATTCGGACGGCGCCGCCGAAGGAGGGAATTCCACTGCCCGAACTATTCTTCATGATCAGCGAGACGCTTCTTATCTTCGATCACCTCACGCAAAAGATCCGGATCCTCTCCAATGCCGATGTGGGCCGCCGCCCGCTCCGCCGTGCCTATAACGAGGCGGTGGAGAAGATCGAGCAGCTTGCGAAGGACCTTGAGAGGCCTCTCCCCTCAACCCTTTCCCCCACGGGTCACTGGGCCGCGCGCCGGCGCCCGGTTTCAAGCCTCCCGCGTCGGAAATTTCTTGCAGGCGTCGAAGTCGCAAAGGAATATATCCGCGCGGGCGATGTCTTTCAGGTGGTCTTTTCCCAGAGATTCTCTGCAGAGGTCGCGGCTCCTCCTCTGAACGTCTATCGCGCTCTGCGGGTGATAAATCCTTCTCCCTACATGTATTTCCTGCGGATGGACGAGGACCTCCATCTGGTGGGGTCCTCCCCTGAAGTCCTTGTCCGCCTTGAGGGGAGGCAGGCGGAGGTCCGGCCGATCGCCGGCACCCATCCCCGGGGGAGGGATTCGCGCGAGGACCGCCGTCTGGAGGAGGAGCTGCGCGCGGATCCGAAGGAACGGGCCGAGCATCTGATGTTAGTCGATCTGGGCCGCAACGATCTGGGACGGGTCTGCGTGCCCGGGTCGGTCGAGGTGACCGAACTGATGGCCGTGGAGCGCTATTCGCACGTCATGCACCTCGTCTCCCACGTCCGGGGCCGCCTCTCCCCGGGGCGCGACGCCTACGACGTCCTGCGAGCCGCGTTCCCGGCAGGGACCGTTACCGGCGCCCCCAAGGTCCGGGCGATGGAGATCATCGACACCCTGGAACCGGTGCGCCGGGGGCCGTATGCCGGCGCCGTCGGATACTTTTCCTTCTCCGGAAACATGGATACATGCATCAATATTAGAAGCATCCTGATGACGCAGGGACGGGCGTACGTGCAGGCGGGAGCCGGGATCGTGGCGGATTCGCTTCCTGCCCGCGAATACGCCGAGACCGTCAATAAGGCCAGGGGAATGCTGCGGGCGATCGAGATGGCCGAGCGGGGGCTGAAGTGAGGAGCGCGCGGGGGCGGAGGCCGCCCGGGGTCTTGATGATCGATAATTACGATTCTTTCACGTACAATCTCGTGCAGTATCTCGGCGAGCTGGGGGCGCGCGTCGAGGTGCATCGGAACGATCAGATCGAGATCGCTGGAATCGAGGAGAAGAGGAGGCGGGGGCGGCTCGACCGGATCGTCATCTCTCCCGGGCCCTGCACGCCGAAAGAGGCGGGAATCTCCGTCGAGCTGATCCGCCGCTTCGCCGGGCGGGTGCCGATTCTTGGAGTCTGTTTGGGGCATCAGGCGATTTCCACGGCGTTCGGCGGAGAGGTGGTCCGGGCCGGGCGCCTGATGCACGGGAAGACGTCGCTGATCCAACATGATGGGAAGGGGATCTTTGCCGGGCTTCCGCAGCCGTTCGAGGCGACCCGTTATCATTCGCTCATCGTCCCGGAAGAGAGCCTCCCGAACGAATTGATGGTATCGGCACGGACCCCCGAAGGGGAGGTGATGGCGATCCGGCATAGGCGCTACCGCATCGACGGCGTCCAATTCCATCCCGAGTCGATCATGACCCGGCCCGGGAAGGATCTTTTGAAGAACTTCCTCTCCGAGGGGCGCGCATGAGCGATTTTACGATCAAGGAGGCAATCGCCAAGGTCGTGGAGAAAAACGATCTGCTTGCCGCGGAGGCCGAGGCCGTGATGCAGCAGATCATGGAGGGAGCGGCGACAGGCGCCCAGATCGCCTCCTATGCGACCGCCTTGCGGATGAAGGGAGAGACGGTCGAGGAGATCACCGGGTCGGCGCGCGTGATGCGGGAGCGGGCGACGAGGATCCGGGTGGACGATCCGCTGGTGGTCGATACCTGCGGCACGGGGGGGGACCGCGCGAACACCTTCAACATCTCCACAGGCGCGGCCTTTGTCGTCGCCGGATGCGGGATCACCGTCGCCAAGCACGGCAACCGTTCGGTCTCCTCCCGATGTGGCAGCGCCGATGTGCTCAAGGCGCTCGGGGTGAAGATCGACCTCGAACCCGCCCGCGTCGAGGCGTGCATCAACCAGATCGGCATCGGATTTTTGTTCGCCCCTCTCTTTCACGGCGCGATGCGGCACGCGCTGGCCCCGCGCCAGGAGATGGGGATCCGGACCTTTTTCAACATTCTGGGCCCCCTCACCAATCCGGCGGGGGCCTCCATTCAACTGCTCGGTGTCTTCGCGGAGCCGCTCACTGACCTTCTCGCGCGCGTGCTGATGAATCTCGGCTCCAGGCACTGTTTCATCGTCCATGGAACCGACGGCCTCGACGAGTTTACCATTACCGGGAAGAGCCGTGTCTCCGAGGGGCCGGGGGGGCGGGTCGTCGGCTACTATCTGGAGCCTTCCGATTTCAAGTTCGAGACCGGACGAGCGTCGGAGATCTCGGGGGGAGATCCGGAGCTCAACGCCTCTCTCCTCAGCGACGTCTTAAAGGGGGTTCCCGGGAGGCGGCGTGAGATCGTTCTGATGAACGCCGCCCCGGCGCTCGTCGCCGCCGGGAAGGCGCGGACGCTCGTGCAGGGCGCAGCGATGGCGGCCGAGTCGATCGATTCGGGGGCGGCCATGGCCAAACTCGAGGCGCTTCGAAAGGCGACCAATGAATGATTTTTTGGCCCGGATCGTCGAGGCCAAGCGGGCGGATCTGAGATCGCGCGGCGGCAGAGGGTATCTTGTGGAGGTGAAAAGCCGGATCGCCGACGCCCGGCCGGTGCGGGATTTCCGGGGAGCGATCGAGAAGGCGAGTCCTCCCGCGCTTGTGGCCGAGATGAAAAAGGCCTCCCCCTCGCGCGGCGTCCTTCGCGAGAAATTTGACCCGGCGGATCTCGCCCGGATCTATACCGAGGCTGGGGCTTCGGCCCTTTCGGTCCTGACGGAGGAGCAGTTTTTTATGGGGTCTCTGGACCACCTTCGCCTTGCCGGGAGCGCGAGCGGCCTGCCGATCCTCAGAAAAGATTTCATTCTCCACGAGGCGCAGATCTATGAGTCGCGCGCATTCGGCGCGGACGCGGTCCTTCTAATCGCAACTCTCCTCGAGCCCTCGCAGGCGCGCGATCTGGCGGCGCTGGCGGCGGAACTCGGAATGGAATCCGTGGTGGAGGTCCATTCCGAGAAGGAACTTGAGCGCGTCCTCGATTTTGCCCGCGTCATCGGAATCAATAACCGAGATCTTGCCACGTTCACCGTCGATCTTGCCGTCACCTTTCGGGTCATTCGGGAGGTCCCGGAGGATCGAATCGTGATCTCCGAGAGCGGCATGGGGTCCCGTGCGGACGTTGAGCGGGTGGCCGCCGCCGGGGCCGACGCCGTGCTCGTCGGAGAGCACTTCATGGGGGCCGATGACGTACGGCGCGCCGTCCTTGAGTTGGTGGGCCGGGTTCAATGACTGTACGGATCAAGATCTGCGGGATTACAAATGCCGAGGACGCGCTGGCCTCGGTGGAGGCGGGCGCGGACGCCCTTGGATTCGTCCTCTATCGCGAGAGCCCGCGTTATATCCCTCTGAAGAAAGCAGAGGCGATCCTGGAGGCGCTTCCGCCGTATATCACGAGCGTGGCGGTAGTCGCGGATGCAAAAGAGGAGTATCTGGACGACCTGCTGGTCGCCGGGTTTGATCTGCTGCAGTTCCAGGGGGAAGAGGGGCCCGAGGTCGTGGACTCCTACTCCTCCCGCGCGGTGAAGGCGATTCGGGTGCGAGGGGCTGAAAGCCTCGCCTCCATCGGCCGATACCGGGTCCGCGCATACCTGCTCGACGCCTCCGCGCCGGGCCAGTTAGGGGGGACAGGCCGGCCGGTCGACCGGAGGCTTGCTGCCGAAGGGGTGAAAAAGGGGACGGCAGTCGGAGTCCCGGTGATTCTAGCGGGGGGGTTGACCCCTGAAAATGTCGCCTCGGCGATCCGGGAGGTCCGGCCTTTTGCCGTCGATGTCGCGACAGGGGTCGAGTCGGCTCCGGGCCGGAAGGATCCGAAAAAGGTCCGGCGTTTTATCGAAGAGGCAAGGCGAGACGATGCGAGGTGATCGTGCGCCGTTGGAGCGCGTCCCGGATAAGCGGGGCCGCTTCGGGCCGTACGGCGGGCGATTTGTTCCTGAGACCTTGATCCCTGCGCTCGATGAGTTGACCGCCGCGTATGAGAAGGCCCGGAAGGATCCCGCCTTCACCCGTGAGTTGAGAGATCGGCTTTCCGAGTATGTCGGCCGTCCGACCCCCTTGACGCTCGCCGAGAATCTCTCCCGGCGTCTTCGGCTTTCGGTCTATCTGAAACGGGAGGATCTCTGTCACACGGGCGCCCATAAGATCAACAATACGCTCGGGCAGGCCCTCCTCGCCCGACGAATAAAAAAAAAGCGGCTGATCGCAGAGACCGGAGCGGGCCAGCATGGCGTGGCGGTGGCCACGGTGGCAGCCCTTCTTGGCCTTCAGTGCGACGTCTATATGGGGACCGTTGACATGGAGCGTCAGGCGCTGAACGTTTTTCGGATGCGCGAACTGGGGGCTCGGGTCCTGCCGGTTGAAAGCGGGAGCCGGACCCTGAAAGACGCGATCTCCGAGGCGCTGCGCGACTGGACCGCCAATGTGAAGACGACGCACTACATCCTCGGGTCGGTGCTGGGTCCCCACCCTTATCCAATGATGATCCGCGACTTCCAGTCGGTGATCGGGAAGGAGGCGCGCCGCCAGTTCCTTGCGAAAGAGAAACGGCTCCCGGATCTGGCGGTCGCCTGCGTCGGCGGCGGGAGCAACGCCATCGGGCTCTTTTCCGCTTTCCTTTTGGATCGCAACGTCAGGCTGGTCGGGGTCGAGGCCGGTGGGAAGGGGATCAAAAGCGGGAAGCACGCGGCCCGTTTCGCGGCGGGCTCGCCGGGGATTCTTCACGGGACGTTCACCTATCTTCTGCAGCGGCCTGACGGCCAGATCGATCTGACCCACTCCATCTCCGCCGGGCTGGACTATGCCGCGGTCGGCCCCGAGCATGCGTGGCTGCGCGACAAGAAACGGGTGGAGTATACGACCGCCACGGACGACGAGGCGCTGGCCGCGTTCGCCCTCCTATCGCGGGAGGAGGGGATTCTGCCGGCCCTGGAGTCGGCCCATGCGATTGCCTATCTTGTTCGAGCGGCCGAAGAGATCCGGCAGGAATTCAAGCGTCCCGCGGTCCTCGTCAATCTTTCCGGCCGCGGCGACAAGGACGTTGCCGAGGTGGCGCGGGCGCGGCAGAGATGAACGAGAATCTCCCCTCCCTTTTACAGAACCTTTCGCGCGAGCGGGAGCGGCTCTCCCGGCCGGACCATCTGCTGCCGCTCGTGCTCTTGAGCGGCTGCCGCATCGCGCTGTTGCTGACGATTGAGGGGATCGGGGATCTGTTGAAGGTGCATGAGGCGAAAGGGGAGGGGGGAAATCGTGCCCTCGGCCGGGAGAGCGCGGTCACGGAGGGTCTTGCGGGTGCCGCCGTCGCCGCGAAGGCGCCGGTTCGCGTAGACAACCTCGTCTGCATTCCCATGCGCGTGGAGGAGCAGGTGGTCGGAGTGGTCGAGCTCGCCGACTGCAAAAGAGATCTGAGCGCCGAAGAGGAGGGGCTCCTTCAGGTCATGGCCGACCGGATCGGCGTCTCGCTGCGGATGGAGCGGCTGATCGCAAGTTATGAGGTTCGGATCAAAAAGCTCTTCGTCATGGAGGCGATCTCCCGGCTGCTGAACTCCACGCTCGACGAACGTGAGGTCCGCCTGCGGGCCATTGAGGCGATCACCAGGCTGATGGAGTCGGAGGCCGGCTCGCTCCTTCTGCTCGACGAGGCGAAGAACGAGCTCTTCTTCGAGGTCGCCCTGGGAGAGCGGGGAGAACGGATCCGGGAGATCAGGCTGAAGGTGGGAGAGGGGATCGCGGGGTGGGTCGCGCAGACCGGACAGCCCCTGATCGTCAACGACGTCCAGAGCGATCCGCGATTTTTCAAAGACGCCGACCGGATGAGCGACTTTAAAACGCGCAACATGATCTGCGTGCCGGTCAAGGTCAAAGGAAGGATCGTAGGCGTCCTCCAGGCCATCAACAAAAAGGGCCCGGCCGACTTTACCCTCTGGGATCTTGATGAGTTCTCAACGCTGTCGAATCAGGTGGCGGTCGCCATCGAGAGCGCAAACCTCTACAAGGAGATGAAGGAGACCTTCCTTGAGACCGCGAAGTCTCTCTCCGACGCTATCGAGGCGAAGGATGCCTATACGGCGGGGCACACGCACCGGGTGCAGGAGTATGCAGTGATTGTCGGAAAGCGGCTCAGCCTCCCCGACATCGAGATGGAGAATCTCCGGATGGCGTCGGTCCTTCACGACATCGGGAAGGTTGGCGTTGAGGACCGCGTCTTGAAGAAGAGTGGGAAGCTCGATCCTGAAGAGGTCGAGATGATGAATAAGCACGCTGCCATCGGGGCGAAGATCGTCGGCCATATCCACTCCATGCGTCTCGTCATCCCGGGGATCCGGCACCACCACGAACGTTTCGACGGGAGCGGCTATCCTTCCGGCATCTGGGGGGAGGAGATCCCGATGGTCGCGCGGATCATCACCGTCGTCGATACCTTCGATGCGATGACCTCCGACCGTCCCTACCGGAAGCGCCTCCCGGTCGAGGTTGCGATCGCGGAGTTAAAGAGATGTGCCGGAACGCAGTTTGACCCCAAGGTCGTGGCGGCCTTCCTTGAGGCGCTGGCGGCCGGGGAGTGTGACAAGATTCTCGGTCGTGGGCCGGCGGATTGACCGGGCGTTCGCGGCCGCCTCGGGCCGCGGCGCCCGGGCGCTGATCCCCTATCTCATGGCCGGAGACCCTTCGGTCCGATTCACGGCCGACGCGATCCTTGCACTTGCGGAGGCGGGGGCGGACCTGGTCGAAATCGGGGTCCCCTTCTCCGACCCCGTCGCGGACGGCCCGGTGATCCAAAAGGCGTCGGCGCGGGCGCTGGCAAACGGCATGTCTTTCGTCGGCGCCCTGAAGATCGTCGAGAGGGT
>CAZSHZ010000171.1:0-1594 GCA_964606955.1 uncultured Nitrospirota bacterium | reverse complement strand
GTCATCAATCTGCCGGTCAGTTTCTTTATCGATCCGGAGGGGATGATTCGGGAGCGGGTCTTCGGCGGAACCCTGACGGCGAAAAACATCGCCGAGACGATCCAACGTCTTCAGGAAAAGAAAGTGCAATAGAAGAAAGGCCTGCTCGGACCCGGAACATTCAACGTTTCAGACCTGCGTTGAGGCGGGCGCTAGGGAGGATCGAGCGCGAAGGTGACTGGGATGCGGACGGAGGCAATCACCGGACGCTCCCCCCGCCGGGCCGGGGAAAAAGTCCACTTCTTCACCGCTTCGACGGCCGACCGGTCGAGATCGGCGTGCCCGGAAGAACGCTCGGTCACCGCCTCGCCGACTTCGCCGGTGGGGAGAACCGTCACCTTGAGAAGCACCGTCCCTTCCCTTCCCTCGAAGCGCGCCGACTCCGGATAGCGCGGTTTCGGATTGGATCGCCCGCCGGGCCTCGGTATCACAAAGCGGGGAGCAATCCGACCCCCTCCGATCGCGCCGGGGAGCGCGGCGCCGTCGGACATCGGTGAGGCGCCTCCCCCTGGAAAGCCGTCTCCGACGCCCTCCCCCTCCTCCAAGAACTCCCCCATGCCGCCGGCTGGAAGAGCCGGCCCGGATGAACCGGTCGGCTCCTCCGGCGAGGCCGATTTTTCTTCTTCCTGAGAGAAGGGGGATAGCCTAGAAAATGTAGCCCAGGGAATAGAGCGGCCACCAGGGGCGGCCACCAGAGCGGCGCTCTCCCCCTCCTCTTCTTCGTGGATGGGAGAGGGATCGGGTTGCTGAGAATCATTCTGGAAAGAGGACGACGCCGCCTCAGGGCCGATCGGGAAGGCAGGCCGCGGCGGAATTACATCGAGTGGGTGGACCGAATCGTCGATCACTGCGGACGAAGTCGATTCGGCGGGATGGAGCGTGACCACGACATCCAGTGTTCCATCCTGCTCGACCGCAAAACCTTCCCTTTCTCTTTGATTGCGATCGGCCATCGAAAACAACACGAGGAGAAGGATCAAGTGAAACGAAAGAGAGAAGATCATTGAGATCCAGGCCCGCGGCCTCATAGGATTACCTTTCCGGAGTCACCGAGAGGGGGGTCACCACCGGATATTGAAGAATTGGATGCGGCGTGATCTCGGCCTCGATTCCGTAGACCCGCCTTAGGTTCTGCTCCGTCAGAACCGTTTGCGGCGCCCCCTCGGCGATCACCTCGCCTTGATGAATCAAGATCAGGCGGTGACAGTAGCGCGCGGCCAGATTCAGATCGTGCAGCGCCATCACCACGGAGAGTCCCTTTTCGACGAGAGAGGCGACCAGATCGATCACGCCGAGTTGGTGCTGCGGGTCGAGATTCGCCGTCGGCTCATCGAGCAGGAGATAGGCCGCCTCCTGGGCCAGCGTTCGGGCAAGGAGCACCCGCTGCAATTCCCCTCCCGACAGCTCCGTCACCGGCCGATCGGCAAAGGCGCTCGTCGCCGTCCGCCGCATCGCCTCTCGGACGATCTCATGATCGCTCTCCGACTCCCGCTCGAACCGCCCGAGGCGCGCATACCGCCCCATCAGGACCACCTCCCGGCAGGGAAAGGGGCTC
>CAZSHZ010000170.1:0-40183 GCA_964606955.1 uncultured Nitrospirota bacterium | reverse complement strand
AACAGCAAGAGGCGATCGCCCGCCGCAAGCCCCAGCCGCTCACGCGTCCGCTCGCGCAACGCCGAGCGCACCGCGGGAGAGAAGCGATCTGTGTCGACGCCGTTGTAAACCACCGCAATCCGCTCGGGCCCAACCCCGTAGATCCGGATGATCTCCTCTTTAACCATCTTCGAATTCGCCACGATTATAGGGGCTCCTGCCCCGAGCGCACAGCGCTCGGGGACCCCCGGCGTCGCCCCCTCCACCGGCAAAGCCGGCTGGAGCCTCCCCCTCTCGCTCGCCTCGCTCGCTGAAGAAACCACGCCCTTCGCCCGCTCGAAGATCTCGCGCTCAAGGGCCAAAAGGGCGCGATGATGCGGGCTGACTCTCCGGAGGAGTCTGGACAGCCCCTGATCAGGGCGGCGCTCAAGCCACGCCGCGTGGCATCCGTCCCCTGCCCGGAAGAGATCGAACATCCTGACCCGCTCGAACGAGAAGACCCGGTCGAACCGTTCCCGCTCAACGATCCGCTCAACGTTCCGATCAAACGACCAGAGGCGCAGAACAGCCGGCCACGGGGTCATCGCCACACGATGCAGCACGATTCCATCGCTCGGCCTCCAGGAATGCGCCAGAAGATGAACCGCGTGCCCCTCCTTGGAGAGGATGTAAGCGACCTCGGCGAGATACCTCTCCGCCCCTCCATGCTCCACATAGCGCCGGCGAACGAGGGCGATCTTCATGCGCGATCGCAAAGCCTCTGATAGAGGGTCTCGACCCGGTCGATCATCGTCGAGAGAGAATATCTCTCCAAAACGAGCCGTCGACCCGCCTGACCCATTCTCCGGGCCCCCTCCGGATCGTGCAGGATCGAGAGGATCGCCGCAGCCAGAGCCGCCGAGTCGCCAGGAGGGATCAGTCTCCCGTTTCGGCCGTCGGCCACGACCTCCGTAAGAGAACCGACAGGAGAGGTGACCACAGGTTTCTCCATCGCCATCGCCTGCAGGACGGCTTGCGGAACCCCTTCATGTCCGTAGGAGGGGAGAGCCAGTAGATCTGCGGAGGCGAGGATCTCCGGGATATCGCTCCGGTCCCCGAGCATGATCACCCGTTCCCGGAGATCGAGCCGGTCCACGAGGTCAGAGACCCTCCCCCACGCCGGTCCGTCCCCGGCAATCAACAGCCGGCATCGCGGCATTTTCCGAAGGACCACCGGCAAGGCCTCAAGGAGGGTCTGATGCCCCTTCCATGACCGGAGGGTCGCCACAATCACTATCACCGGATCCGAGGGGGCGATCCCAAAATGGGCGCGCGCGCTTCCGTTGACCCTTACCGGGTCAAACCGCGAAAGATCGACACCGGTCGGGATCGAAGTGATACGCTCCTGAGGAAAGCGATTCCGCTCGATCATGGCGCGCCGCGTCTCCTCGCCGGTGGTTACAATATGATCCGCCAGTTGAAGATAAAGGAAACGCGAGAGGGAAGCGAACCATCCCCTTGAGATCGGCGTCGAAAGATGTCGCAGGCGGACGAGGGAAGGCCGTCGTCGAGAGAGGCGGGCCGCCAGACCGCCCAGCCAGGCATCGAGGGAGGAGTGGGTCACGACCAGCCCGATCTCCTCCGCGTGGATCGCTTGCATCACTTCTCCGATCGCCCGGAATGGCCGCCGCCGCTCGAAACAGCAGGGGATCAGACGAAAGCCCCTGGATCGCGCCTCTGAAAAAAGCCGGCAGGCGGGATCGGCGGCAAGGGTGACCGAATGCCCTCTGCGGATCATCTCCTCCCCTTCCAGAAGGATCCGGATCTCCTGTCCCCCCCATCCGGTCGAGGCCTCGGTATGGAGGATTCTCATCCGATCCGCTCCTCGATGAACTCCAGGTACCTCTGCGCGCGGGCCTCCAAAGAATGCTGAACCACCCATCCCAGCGCGTTATCGGCAAGCCTCCTCCCCAGAAGAGGCTCGGACATCAGCCGTCGAATCGCCTTGGCCATATCGTCGGACGAATTCGGCTCTGCCATGAGGGCATGGACCCCTTCCTCCAGAAGGCTCAAGGTGCTCGGCTGACGTGTCACCACCATCGGGACGCCGCTCGCCGCATATTCGAAGAGCTTCATCGGCGAGGTAAAATACCGCGATCTCACATTGTCTCCCAAGGGGAGGAGGAGGCAGTCGGCGCCTGCAAGAAAATCGGGCACCTCGCCGGGGGAGAGAAAGCCGAGGTCATGGACACGCGCCGAAACACCGAGCCTCCCCGCTAGAGCCGCCAGATCCCTCCTGCGGCCGTCTTCCTTTTTTCCCCCTGCAATCTCCAGGAGCGTACGAGAGGGGAGATGGCACAAGACCTCAACCAGGATCTCGATATTTTTCCATCCGGAGAGTTGCCCGGCGTATCGCAGACGAAAGAGATCATCCGTTCGTTGCGCGCCACGAGCGTCCTTAAACATCTCAAGCGGGACTCCATTGGGTAAAAGCACAACTGGGGCGTGTCGCGGAAATAATTCATCCAGAAGCGTCGACTGGGGCCGCGTCGTGCAGATAATCCCGTCGACGTTTCGGAAGAGCTTCACCTCCTTTCGAAAGGCCCACCAGGCCTTAAGGCCCCTCCCCTCTTCTCGATAGACCAGGTGGGGGATCGCCGTCTCGTGGAGTTCAAGGAAAACGGAGATCGGCCGGTCCCGCGCGCCGTCGCGAACCGCGAGCGCATCCTCGGCGCCCGAAAGCGTCCGCGCGACCAGTATGACAGGCCCACGGCTGTCGGCGGATCGGACCAGGCCCCTCGCCGCGTTCCGCAGCCGCACTCCTCCTAAAATCCCATCTTCAATGCAGTGCAGATGAAAAGTGGGAAGCGGCGCAAGACCGTAGAACTTCAATGTCGAATCGACTTCAGACTCGGAAAGGGGGGAGCGGGCCCGATAGTAGATATGGACCGTCTCCCCCCGCACCGCCAGGGCATGATAGTGACGGAGGACCTGGATCGTCTGCCCTGATTCGGAAGGGAAGTGGAGGCGGTGGAGGTAGATGAACGTATAACTCATCGAGCCGATCTCTGCGGGAGGCGTCTCTTGATGGCCTCCCATACGCGGTCGACCGGCAACTCATCCAGGCAGTCGCTCTTCTTTGAATCGTTGCAGCCGGCCTTTCCGCAGGGGCGGCAGATAAAGCGCCTCTCGGCCACGACGGTATGGCGCTCCCCATCCCGTGCCCTCCCCCACGGACCCCAGTGGATCTCCCCCGAGGGACCGAAGAGCGCCACGACGGGGGTCCCGACGGCCGCCGCGATATGCATCGGCGCGGAGTCCACGCCGATGAAGAGATCGCATCTTGCAATCAGGGCAGCCAACTGTTTAAGCGAGAGGCGCCCGGTCAGGTCGATGACGGCTCCTTGGGCAAGCGAACGAACCCTCCGCGCCCGCTCGATCTCCCGTGAGTCGGGGGCGGAGGTGAGAAATACTCGAACCCGCTGCGCGGCAAGCCGGGAGATAATCTCCCCCATCGCCTCGTCACGCCAGCACTTGAAGAGCCACCGGGAGGTCGGATGGACGAGGACCTTCATCTCCTCCTCCTCGACCTCTTCCGCAGAAAAGAGGAGGCGGACAAATTCATCCTCCTGCGCAGACCAGTAGAGGGCGAGCGATTGATCCTCGACGTCGCATCCGAGCGCCCGGACAAGCTGCAAGTCCTTTTCAACCGCGTGCAGCCGTCGGCTCGCAAGCGGGACACGATGCGTGTAGAGAAGGCGCTTCCCGAAGAAACCCTGTCCGAGATCGTACGCGACTCGAACCGAAGCGCCCGAGAGAAAGGCGTACAACGCCGCGCGGTCTCCGCTGGTGAAGTCGAAGACCGCGTCGAATCTCCTTTGCCGAATCCCGCGGATGAACCGGAGCTCGGCCCGCCAGCGAGCGACGAGCGGGAGCCCCAGGATCGATCGATCGAACGTGATGATCTCGTCGATGAGCGGATTTTCTGTCAGCATCGCCTCGGTCCCCCGGTTGACCAGAGCGGCGATGTGGGCGCCGGGGAACGCGCGCCGGAGGGCGCGGATCGCCGGGACCATCATCAGAACGTCTCCAATGTGACGAAGCTTTACCAGGAGGATACGATTCATCGGGCCCGGATGACGAAAAAGAGGAGCAGGCCGACGATCGCCGCCCAGGTCCGCTCCTCCTGATGGCGGCGGACGAGTTGCCAATCGAATCCGGAGAACGAGGGGACCTTCAGGCGCGGAAAGAATCTGGGGACTGAGCGCGCGTATCGCTCGAACGCCAGGCCGAACTTCTCGGAAAGTTTTCGCTCCTCGTTTTCGATGGTTGCGTCGTAGATAAACGCGAAGAGTCCGACATAGACAAGGACAATCCACAATCTGTTCGTCATGATCGCGAACCCCAGGCCGAGAAGAAAGTTCCCGAAATAGAGGGGATGCCGCGAGAGGGCATAGGGGCCACAGAGGGTCAGGGAGACCCCCTTTTCGATGCAGCCGGAGGACCAGATCCTAAGCGCGGCGCCCGCCGCTACCGGAAGAAGCCCCAGCGCAATCGAGGCGCCGGTCGGCTCCGCCAGAACCGCCGCAGGGACGCCGAGGACGAAGCTGGTGGTGATCCGGTGCCGGCTCACATGATCGGCCAGCCCTTCAAACACCCTCATCGCCGGGTCTCCCCCTCTCCCCCAGCCGCGCATACTTCAAGAAGGTGTAATAAGAGTAGAGCATGGCGAGAATGAATCCGTCTCGGCCGTCGCGAAATCCCCCCTTCAGCAGATACATCCTGATGAACGTCGCCGGCGGCCGGAAGAGAAGGTCGGCCAGCCGCTCCGATTTCCCCTGCAGGGCCATCTCCTGGGCGGCCAGGCGCGAATAGTTCTGGGCACGCGCGAGAAAATCCTCGATGGAATCGTAGGTAAAGTGCTCGAGCGGGTGGTCGAGGTAGCCGGCCCGTCCCTCGAGGATGACGGTCTCGTGGACCAGTCGTTCGGCGAATTTTCCCCTTCTCCGATCAAAGAGGCGGAGGGTGTAATCCGGCCACCATCCGCCGTGCCGGATCCATCTCCCCCGAAAGAAATTCTTCCGAGGGATGTAATATCCCTCCCTCCGCGGCCCCTCCGTCATCTCTTTACGGATCTCCTCGGCGAGCGCGGGGGTCACCCGCTCGTCCGCATCCAGGCTGAAGATCCAATCGTGCGAGGCAAGCGAGATCGCGCGGTTTTTCTGTGGCGCATATCCCTCCCATGGATGCCGGATGACCCGCGCCCCCCGCTCCCGGCAGATCTCGGCGGTCCGATCCGTGCTCATGGAATCGACCACGACGATCTCATCGGCCCAGGAAGCGCTCTGAAGCGCCCGGCCGATCGAGGCCTCCTCGTTGTGGGTAATGATCGTGACCGAGATCTTTTCGGAAGGCATCTAAAAGGGACGGGCCTCCTCGATCAGCATCACCGGGATGTCGTCTCGGATCGGATAGACCAGGCGGCAGCGGTCACAGGCAAGGCCGTCCGATTTCTCCGTCAGTCGGATCTCCCCCTTGCACTTTGGACAGGCCAGGATCTCCAAAAGCTCCTTTTTAAGCGTCATCGTCCCTCCTCTTTTTGTCGAAGAATAAAGCGGGCGGCCGCCAGGAGGTCCTCCGCGATAAACCGGGGATTCGCAGCCGCCACCTCCCTTTCTCTCTCGGCGACGGCCCGCCGGCCGTAGCCGGTCTTCACGAGGATTCCCTGCGCCCCGGCGTTGAGCGCCAATTTTAGATCAACCACCTTGTCTCCCACCACAAAAGATCTCGAAAGATCGACGCCCAAATCGCCGACGGCTCGATCGAGCATCCCGGGAGCGGGCTTGCGGCAACCGCAAAGCGCGTCGGGAAGATGGGGGCAGTAGTAGATTGCGTCGAGCGCGGCCCCCTGCTCGGCCAGAAGTCCGGCCACCCTTGCATTGACCGCCGAAAGGATCTCCTCCGAGAAGAGGCCCCGGGCAACCCCGGACTGATTCGTGGTCATGATCACCAGAAAACCAGCCCCCCTGAGTGCGGCGATCGCCTCTGAAGCACCCGGCAAGAGATCGATCTTCTCCGGGCTGTCCACATGACCAACCTCCCGGTTGATCGTCCCGTCCCGATCGACGAAGACCGCCCGCCGACCCCGAGGTCGCGCCGTTAAAGACCGGCGCGCAATCATATGCTGCGGCAGACCCGCCGACCGGAGCACCGCCCCGACCACCTCCTCAACCGTGATCTGCTCCATACAGGGGTGGTCGATCGGGCAATCGCGAAACATGCAGGGAGAGCAGGGGACGGGACGGCGGATGATGACGGTCGTATCGCCGACCGGAGAGGTGATTTGGGGATTGGTGGGACCGAAGATCGCGACGACCGGACGCCGCAAAGCGGCCGCGACATGCATCGGCCCGGAATCGTTCGAGAGAAATACCGCGCAGTGATGGATGACGGCCATCGCCCCTCTCAGATCAATCTCGCCGGCGAAAATCGTGGAGATGCCGGAGCCGGCCGATGCCGCGGCTTCTTCAGCAAGAGGCCGATCCTCCGGGCCGCCGAAAAAGACGATGGAGAATCCGGCGCTTGAAAGACGTCGAGCGGCCTCGCCGAATCGTTTCGGGCTCCATCGCTTGGCCGATCCATAAGCGGCCCCGAGGTGCATGCCGATGACCGGAAGCCGCACCCCTTTTTTCGTCAGGAGAGCCAGTCCCTCTGCCGCTTCATCCTCCCCCAGCAGAAGAGAGGGAGCCGGAGGGACCTCCGCCGATGGGCCGCGCTCCGGGACCAGGACATCCACCAGATTTTTGTAGTAAACGACCTGGTGAGGCCGCCGCAAGGGGGGCGGAACCGGCCGGGTCAACAGGAGGCTTCGTCCGTCCGTGCCGTACCCCCACCGGTTCGGAATGCCGGCCGCCGCAGAGATCGCCGCCGCGCGAAATGAGTTTGGGAGAAGAAGCGCTGCGTCAAATCGCTCTTTTCGAACGTCGAGGACCAACCGAAAAGAGCCGAGGCCGCCGTGCCTCCCTGTCGGATCGTAAAGGAGAATCCGGTCGATCCGAAGGTGGCGCATAAAAAGATCGCTGACCGGCCGCCGCACCAAAAGGGAGATCCGGGCATCCGGTATCCGCCGCGCGATTGCGTCGATCGCAGGGGCGGCCATCACCGCGTCCCCTACCCAGTTCGGAGCCCAGACCAAAAGCCGGCGGATCATCTTCAGATTCAATTCGGTTGAGTCTTCCATCTTTTGTGCATCCAGAGCCACTGTTCCGGATGACTGCGGATCGCACCTTCGACATATTCCGTGAAACGCTGCGTATTCTCGAGGACATCCCTCTTGAGATCCCCCGTTCGGGTCAACGGGATCTCCTCCGAGAAGGTGAGGCGGTGCGTGCCGTCGCTGTTCCGGTGAATAAAAACGGAATGGACCGCCGCGCCGCTCTTCAGCGCAAGGAGGGCGGCGGCTCGGGTCGTCGAGGCGGGACGGCCGAAGAACTCGACAAAGACGCCCCCCTTCCCCGAGACGTTCTGATCCAGAACAACCCCGACCACCTCCCCCTTCCTGAGGATCTCCTGGGCGGTCGCGAACCCCCCTCGTTTTTCGATGACGCGATTGCCCCCTTCGCGACGCTCGCGATTCACAAGACGATGAAGAAAGGGGTTGTCGATTTTCCGGCCGACCGCCGCAACACTGATTCCGGAGAGAACGCAGAATTTCGGGATCAGTTCCCAATTTCCGCAGTGGGCGCCAACAAGGATCACCCCTCTGCCGGCGGAGAGGGAGCGTCGAATCCGCTCCACCCCTTCGATCTCGCACGGCGGAAGAAAATCTTTCAGCCCGGCGACCTGGAGATATTCGACAAACGAATAACCGAGATGCTTATAAGAGTTCCTCGCCAGTTGGGCGATTCGTCGTGAATCCTCCCCTCTGAACGCGGCTGAAAGATTCTCGATCACAATCCTCCGGTGCTTTCGATCGATACGATGTACAAGAAGGCCCAAACCCTCGCCGATCCGTCTCGCCCACGAAAAGGGGAGAAGGCGTATCAGCGCAAGAAGGAGGATGAGGCCGACCGTCTCGCCGGCGATCTTCAACTTACCGGAGGCCGTAGACCTTCTCCTCCCAGAGTCTTCGATCTTCAATCCGAGAGAGTTCGATCGCGAGCATCCAGACATCCGGGCTCGGTCCGATTTTGATCCCGTCCTTCTCCGTCGTCAGGAGGAGGTCGGCGTCCGTCGCGATCGAGGGGAGGGAGTGCTCCCATCCTGCGGGATAATCGAAATGATCGCGGAAGATCTTCTCGCCGAGAATCTCCGCCCCGAGGCCTTCAACCGTCTTTCGAAAGGATCGGGGATTCCCGATACCGGAAAAGAGGAAGACCCGCTTCCCTTTGAGCTCGGAGGGAGGACGCTCCCCCCCGTTGCCGACGTGGAGTAGGGCGCGAGGCGTAAAGGAGGAATAGAAGATGGGGATCGACCCGGCGATCTTTGCCATCTGTCGGATCAGCGGAAAGGGATCCGACTGGTCGGCGCGGGTAAAGAGGATCGCGCCGGCGCGGGCGATATTCCGGAGCGGCTCGCGCAGCCGCCCTCCGGGAAATACGAGACCATTGCCGAAGGGATCGGTGGAATCGATCAGCACGATGTCGAGATCGCGCTCGACCGCAAGGTGCTGGAATCCGTCATCGAGAAGGACCACGCCGGCATCGAAGAGTCGGAGCGCCGCCTCAATCCCCTTTTGCCGGTCGGCGGAAGCGATCACGGGACATCCTTTCGCCTGGCGCGCGATGAATGCGGCCTCATCGCCGGCGCTCTTCACATCGGTCAAGAGGTCGCGCTGGTCCGACACAACGACGAGGCCCCGGCTGTTCCGCCGATACCCGCGCGTCACCACGCAGACGCGTTCCCCACGAGCGAGAAAACCTTTGGCCAGGCTCAGGACCGTCGGGGTCTTCCCGGTGCCACCGAGCGTCAGATTGCCGATGCTGATCACCCGGCAGGGATACCGAACGGCGCGCAGGATCCCGACCCGGTAAAGATCAATCCGCCTCTGCATGCACCAGCCGAATGCAAAAGAGAGCGGCGCGAGAAGGAGACGGAATCGCTCGGCAAGACTTCTCATAGAACGTTTAAAATTTCCCGGACATTCTCGCGCACGGCCCCCGCATGCTCCCGCACGAATCGGACCCCTTCCTCTCCTTTTGCGGCAAGAAGGGGATCATCCAATACCTTCTTTAAGGCCTCGGCCAGAAGTTCAGGAGAGGGGACCCGGACGGCGCATCCGCGATGCTCGAGCTCCCGCGCGATCTCCTCGAAATTTTCGATATGGGGACCGTACAGGATGACCTTTCCGGCGGCGGCCGGCTCCGCAAGGCTGTGCCCGCCGATCGGTCGAAACGTCCCGCCGATAAAGACGGCATCCGCGGCGGGATAAAGACCCGCAAGCTCTCCAAGCGTGTCGAGGAGGATCACCGCCCCCGGGACGATCCGATCCCCGGCAAGCAGGCTTCTCCTATGGAGCGGAAACCCAAGGGAGGCGATCGTTCGCGCCACCTCGTCGAACCGATTCGGGTGGCGCGGGGCAAGGAGGAGGACAAGCCTCCTCTTCTTAGGCTCGAGCGCGCGGAAGGCCAAGAGAACGATCTCCTCCTCCCCCGGATGCGTACTCCCCGCGACGATCAACCGGAGGGGCTCCGGGTCGCCGGAGGATGGGAGCCTAAGGAGGAGATGGGCGCTCTCGCGCCCGCGGCCGTTTGCCAGGCGCACAGCGTCATCGAGTTTCATATTCCCCGTTCTGCGGCAGCGCGCCGGATCGGCGCCAAGAGCCACGATCCGCGAGAGATCCCGATCGCTCTGCATCAGGCAAAGATCGAACTTCGCAATCAGCCTGCGGAAGAAAAAGGAGAAGCGGAGATATCGCGGGAAGGAACGCTCGGAGATCCGGCCGTTGACGAGGATCAGCGGGATCCGCTCGGCCGCGAGCGCCGCCATGAGGTTCGGCCAGAGTTCGGTCTCCACCAGGATGACCGCCCGCGGGCGGATTTTCCGGACGACCCGGCGGGGGATGCCGGGAAGATCAAAGGGGAGGTAAAAAAGGGCGTCCGCCTCCGGGATCAGCGTCCCGGCCACCCCTCTCCCCGTCGCCGTCACGGTCGATAGGACAACCTTGGCGCCGGGGATCCGCTCCTTGAGCGCTCGGATCAGCGGCGCCGCCGCGCGTACCTCTCCAACGGATACGGCATGGATCCAGATCGGCTCGCCGCCGGTTAGCTGCTCCGGGACACGGCCGAGCCGCTCGGAAAGGCCTCGGCGGTAGGCCGGGTCGCCCAGGAGACGCACCAAAAGCAGTAGAAGCAGAAAGGGGGACGCCAGAAAGAGGGAGAGGTTATAGATCCACATATTAATCCTGGGCCCCAGAAGGCTCCGCCCCAGCGGCCAAGCCGCCGGGGACCCCCTCCTGAACCTTCGGGGTCGAAAACTGCATCTCATAGAGCCTGCGATAGAGACCGTTCCGATGGAGCAGCTCCGCATGCTTCCCCTCCTCGACGATTCTCCCCTGGTCCAACAGGAGGATCCGGTCCGCATGGAGGATTGTCGAGAGGCGGTGGGCGATCACAAACGTTGTGCGGTTTCTCATCAAGTTGCCGAGCGCCTTGCGAACCACATACTCCGACTCAGAATCGAGTGCGCTTGTCGCTTCGTCCAGGATCAGGATCGGAGGATCTTTCAGGATCGCCCGGGCAATGGCGATCCGCTGGCGCTCCCCGCCGGACAGGGTCTTCCCCCCTTCTCCGATCCGGGTGAGAAACCCTTCCGGCATCTTGTTGATGAAGATATCTGCGTAGGCTGCCTGCGCCGCCTCCTCCACGCGAGAGAGCGGGATCTCCCTCCGACCGTAGGCGATGTTGGCCCGGACCGTATCGTCGAAAAGGATCACCTCCTGGCTCACAATGCCGATCTGCTCGCGGAGCGAGGAGAGGGAGCGTTCGCGCAGATCGATGCCGTCCAGGAGAATCCGTCCGGAGTCGGGATCAAAGAATCTCGGGATCAGGTTCACGAGGGTGCTCTTTCCGCTTCCGGAGGAGCCAACGATCGCGACGAGATCTCCCGGCTTTACATGGAAACGGACCTCCTCCAAGACCCTCTGGGCGGGACGATAGTGAAAGGAGACCCGGTCGAAGAGGATCTCGCCGCGCACCGAACGAAACGGCTCCTTCCCGGCCTCCTGCTGCTCTTCGTTGAGCGTATCGAGCGTTGCGAAGACCCGATCGGCCGCCGCGCTCGCCTGCTGCAGAAGGCTGTAAACGCCGGAGAGGCCTTTCAGCGGGGGATACATCATCCAGACGGTCGCAAAAAAGGAGAGGAAGGTCCCCGGCGTGCTCCCCCCCAGCACAATGACGTGATAGCCGCCAAACCCGATCACCGCCGCGATGGCGAGGCTCGCAAGGGTCTCCAGAATGGGCGTGGCCATCTCGGTGACATGAACCCCGCGCATCAGGTTTTTAAAATAAATCCGGTTGGCGGCGTCGAATCGCCCGCTCTCAAACTCCTCGCGGCCGAAGGCCTTTACGGTCCGAACCCCCGAAAGCGTCTGCTGCAGGATGCTCGTCAGATCTCCCATCTGCTCCTGCCCGGTGCGGGAGATGCGTCGGAGGCGACGGCCCAGCCTAGAGAGCGGAAGGTAACCGAGCGGAAGGACAAAGAGGGCCACCAGGGCAAGACCCCACGAAAGATAGAACATCAGCGCGATCAGCGCGAGGAGGGTAAAACTCTGCTGAACGAGATCCTTGGCCGCCGAGGAGACCGCCCCCTGCAGCAGGGAGACATCATTCACGATGTGTGAAATGAGGGCACCCGTCGTCTGCCTCTGATGAAATCCGACCGGAAGAAGAAGGGTATGCCGGTACAGACGCCCGCGCAGATCGGTGACAATCCGGTTTCCCACATAGCGCGTCAGGTACGCCTGCGCGTAGCCGAAGAGCCCACGGAGCGTCATCGCCCCGATGATCGAAAAGGGGATGACAAACAGCATCCGCCGGTCTCCCCGGATGAACATCTCATCGATCGTCGGCTTGATCAGAGACATGAGGAGGGCGGTCATCGCGGCGAAACCGGCGGCGCAGAGAATAGCGGCCAAGATCTGCAGCAGATAGGGGCGGGTATAGCGGATCAATCGGCGATAGATGTGTATCATTCAATCTCCGACAGGATCAGGCGGGCGGCGCGTCGGGATGCCCCGGCGTTCCCGGCGAGGCGTGCGACCGCCGCCCCCATCTCCCGCTTCATCTCGTCTCTCTGTGTCGTCAGAAAGAGACGGAGCGCCTCTTTCGCGATCGCCTCAGGGGTCGCCTCGTTTTGAAGGAGTTCCGGGACGATCCCCTTCCCCGCGATCAGATTGATCAGCCCGATGTAGGGGACGGTGACGACAGAGCGCGCCGCCCAGTACGTCGGCCAAGCGACCCGATAGACGATTACCATCGGCGTGCCGGCGAGCGCCGCCTCGAGGGTCGCCGTCCCGGAGGCGACCAGCGCGACATCGGCGACCGAAAGGAGCGCGGCCGTTCGGTCGACGACCCGGACCGTCGTCGGGTCGCCGGCATACACGTCATCTGCTATGGAGGAGAGCGCCGCGATCACGGACTGGGCCTTTCTCTCTTTTAGGATCAACTCCATCGCGCGCCGCATCAGAGGGAGATGCCGCCGGATCTCCTGCGGCCGGCTTCCGGGAAGAAGGGCGACCACCGGGAGATCTAAAGAGAGGCCGATCGATTGAAGAAAAAGGGTCCGATCGGGCCGATTGTTTATCGGCCGTTCCAACAGCGGGTGCCCTACGAAATCGGCGGCGATTCCGGCGGACCGGAAAAATTCTTCTTCAAAGGGGAGGATGGCCAGAATCCGCCTGACCGACTTTCTCATACGCTTAATCCGACCCCTCCTCCAGGCCCAGAGTTGGGGAGCGATGTAGTAGACCACGGGGACGCCTCGGCGCGCGGCGAAAGCAGCGAGGCGGAGATTGAAACCGGGGTAGTCGATCGGAACGAAAACGTCCGGCCGGCGTCTTCGAAGGGCGGCCGTCGCGGTCCGCCACGCGCCGAAGATCGCCGGCAACGCGCCGGCGACCTCCACGAGGCCGACGACGCTGAGGCGATCGGAAGGATAGAGGATCTCGGCACCGGCGCCGGCCATCCGGGCCCCTCCGATGGCAAAGATCTCGGCCCGCGGATTCTCTTCTTTCAGGGCTTGGACTAGCGCGCTCCCGTGGAGGTCGCCGGAGGGCTCCCCTGCCACCAGAAAGATCCCCCCCATAGACGCTACACCGGGACCTCGCGAAGGAGGGACGCCGCCTGCTCCTCCGCCTCTTCCACAATGGCATGAGCAAGCCGGAGCGCCTCGCGCCCATCCTCCGCCGAGACCTCCGGCCGCTTTCGGAAACGGACGGCATGGACGAACGAGGAGAGCTCCGCCGCGAGCGGCTCTTCGCGCTCGACCACCAGCCGCTCCGGAACGATCGCCATCCTCCCGTCCTCCCCTTTTTTGCGCCGGCAGATCAGAAGCTCGTGGGCGAGAAAGTCGAGAGAGATGTAAGTGTCCCGCTGAAAGATCCTGAATTTCCTTTTGCGCTCAAGCGAGACGCGACTTGCGGTGACGTTCGCCACGCACCCGGAGGCGAAGGCGACCCGCGCGGAGGCGATGTCAAACCGCTGCGAGAGGACCGGCACTCCGACCGCCCGTACCTCAACCACCGGAGAGCGGACCAGCGCAAGGATCAGATCAAGATCATGGATCATCAGATCGAGTACGACATGGACGTCGGTCCCCCGCTCCGCGAAGGGGGCCATTCTGTGACATTCGATGAACCGGACCTCCTGGGCGGTCTCAAGGAGTTTTCTCGTCGCGCGGTTGAACCGCTCGACATGGCCGACCTGAATAATCCTCCCAGTGCGCGCCGCACGGGCAATCAGATCGTCCGCCTCCTCGACCGTGCGGGTCACCGGTTTCTCGATCAGCAGGTCCGCCCCGCGGTCCAAGAGGTAGGCGCCGACTGCATGGTGATCGGAGGTCGGAACGGCCACGCTCGCCGCGTCGATCGAGGGGAGGGAGGAAACATGTTCAAAGGCCGCGCAGCCGTGCTTCGCGGCGATCTCTGCGGCGCGCGCCCAGTCCGAATCGACGACGCCCACCAGCTCAACCCCTTCCATCTCTGCGTAGATCCGCGCATGGTGCTGACCGAGATGTCCGACGCCGACGACGGCTACTCTGATCAGGGGAGCGGAGAACACCTCCCTCTCGGCCTCTCTTCGGGGAACCCTCTTCGCCTCCCTCGTTTCCCTCGCCGCCGTTATCTTTTTAGCCGGCTCTCCTCCTGATCCCCCCAACCCGACGATGGCGATTCCATGCTTGCGGGCAAGGGCAAACATCTCCTGGCGGTCCAGAAGGAGGGTTCGCCCGGCCTCCAGGCCGAGGACTCTGGCTTTCGCCCGCGCCATCGTCTCTATCGTGACCGGCCCCACCGCCGGGAGATCGAAGCGCTCATCCTGGCCCGGCTTTAAGACCTTAACAACGATGGCTCCTCTTCCGCCGACTGCGCCCGCGCGGCGGATCATCTCGTCGGTCCCCTCGATCGCTTCAACAGCAAGGATGACCTTTTTCTTGACGGCGACCCCCTGGCCAACCTCAAGCCGGCCGATCTCCTTCGCCAGCCTAAAGCCGTATTCGAGGTCCTCTCGCTCCGATCGCAAGACCCGTCCCACGAGAATCCCCTCCTCCGCCAAAAGGTCCTCTAGGTAAAGAGTCGGGGAGACCACGCTGATCCCCTCCTGCTCCAATTCGGAGGCGAAGGCGCGCAACAGGGTGTCGTCCTCCCGCCCGACAAGGCGGGTCAGGATGGAGAGCGAGCGGAGATCGGGACGGACGGAGAAGATCTTCGCCTTTTTCACGCCCCCGACCAGAACGGCATTTTCCACCCCTGCCTTCTTCAGTATTTTGATCAGGCGGTTGATCTGACCAAGTCTCAACCAATGCGTCTCATCGGCAAGCGACTCGATCTTCGGCTCGGTCTCCCCGAGGTGCGCGGCGACGACAACGTAGTACCCCTTTTTGCGCGCGCTCTGAGCGACCAGGAGGGGGAATCGCCCACCCCCGGCGATCAGCCCGATCCTCGGGCGCGGTGCGCCGTTCACCGGCGGCGCTCCCGCAAGATCCCTCTCTGGGATCCCTCGATGAACTCCACCATCTCCCGCACGTCGGGCGACGGCGAAAGCCGCAATCGCTCCAGCGCGGCCCGCAGCGTCAGTTTGGAGCGGAAAAGAATTTTATAGCATTGCTTTAGGATCGTTATTCTCTCGTCGGAAAATCCTTGACGTTTCAGACCGACCAGGTTCAGGCCGACGATCCCGGCGCGGGCGCCGGACGCCAAAATAAAAGGGGGCACGTCCTGGGAGATCCCGGAACAGCCCCCGACCATCGCGAATCTCCCGATCCGGACGAACTGATGGATACCGGTCAAGCCTCCAACAATCGCCCCCTCCCCGATCGTGATATGGCCGGCAAGAGAGGCGTTGTTGGCCATCACAACCCGATCGCCGATTACGCAGTCATGGGCAATATGCACGTAGGCCATGAAGTAACCGTCGTCTCCGATGACGGTCTCCCCTCGTCCCTTCGGGGTTCCCCGGTGGATCGTGACGAACTCGCGGATCACGTTGTTTCTGCCGATGATAAGACGGGTCTCTTCGTCCCGATAGCGGAGATCCTGAGGCGGCTCGCCGATCGAGGCGAAGGGGAAAATCCGGCACTCCTCGCCGATCTCGGTCCATCCCGAGAGAACGGCGTGGGCCCCGATCGTCGTCCCTTTCCCGATCTTCAGATGCTCGCCGACAACCGCGTAGGGCCCGACGGCGACGCCCGGCTCAATCTCCGCCTTCGGATGGATCACTGCGGTCGGATCGATCACCGTCTTCTCTACATTCACGGCTCCTCCTGGGGTTCTGCAACCCTCTTTCCCACCATCGCGGAAAGGACCGCCTCTGCGATCTTCTGCGTCCCGACAAAAGCCTCCGCGCGCATCTTCCAAAACGGCTCCCGCTGTCCGATCACCTCCAGAACGATCCGCAGCTGGTCCCCGGGGATCACCGGCCTTCGAAACCTCGCCTTCTCGATCCCGGTGAAGAAGACCTGCCGCATCGCCTCGGGGTTCTTGCTGGAACGGATCGCGAGAATCCCTCCCGCTTGCGCCATCGCCTCGATGATCAGAACGCCGGGCATGATCGGGTTACCGGGGAAGTGGCCGGCAAAAAAAGGCTCGTTATAGGTCACGTTCTTGATCGCCGTGATCCGCTTTCCGCTCTCCATCTCGAGGACCCGATCGACCAGGAGAAATGGGTAGCGGTGCGGGAGGATCGAGGCGATCTCGGCCCCCTCGATGATCACCGAGATCCCTCCCCTTCCCCCTGCCCTCCGGTCGACAGGCGCCCGATTTGTGCTTCGAGCTCCTTGACCCGCCGGATCAGTTCGGGAAGCGAGCGGAGCGCCGCCTCACTCTTCAGCCATTCGCGATGCGGCCGAGCCGGGGCCCCTCCGACCACGGCTCCGTCGGGAATATCCTTCGAAATCCCCGCGCGTGCCGCGGCGGTGACCCCGTTCCCCACCTCGACATGCCCCACCACCCCGACCTGCCCGGCAAGCGTCACCGAGCGTCCGATCTTGCTGCTTCCCGAGATGCCGACCTGCGCGACGAGAATGCAGTCCTCTCCGATCGTGACGTTATGCGCGATCTGGACGAGATTGTCGACCTTGGTGCCGCGCCCGATGATCGTCCGGCCGAGCGTCGCACGGTCCACGGTCACATTCGCACCCAGCTCAACGTCATCACCGATTTCCACGATACCGACCTGCGGAATCTTTCGGTGACTCCCGCCGATGGGAATGAAACCGAATCCATCGCTCCCGACGACCGTCCCGCTGTGGATAATCACCCGCTTCCCGACGATAGCCCCCTCCCGGATCGTAACGTTAGGGTAAAGATGCGTCGCCTCGCCGATCCGGCTGTCTCTTCCGATAAAGGTCCCCGCTCCGACGACGACGCCCGCGTCCAGCGTCACCCCTCCCTCGATCACCGCGAACGGGCCGACTGAGACATCCGGAGCGATCCTGGCGGTCCGATCGACCTGGGCCTTCGGATGAATTCCCGGCTCCGGACGGCGAGCCGGGTAAAAGAGTTCGATTAAACATATGACAGCGAGGTAGGGATGATCGACCGAGATGACCGCCGGATCCTCCCCCTTTCCGTTGACGTACGCTAAAGCCTCTGCGCGGGGGAGGAGCACGGCGGAGGCCGCCGTAGACTTCAAGAGCGGAACGTACCTAGGATGCGCCAAAAAGGTGACCTCGCCTGACCGCGCCGAGGTGATCGGCGCGATCCCGGAAATTTCAATCGAGGAGTCCCCGATCAATTCTCCCCCGACAAGACGGGCCAGATCCGCAAGCGTAAAGCTGGAACGGCTCTTCGTTGCCACTCCCTTTTTCACGGTCGAGGCGACCGGTCCACTAATTCGATTACCCGCGGGGTCAGATCGAGGCTCTCTTTCGCATAGACCACCGCACCGCCGTCGCTGTTCCTGTCGAAGACCAGGGTGTATCCCTCCTTCTCCGCGATCTCCTTGACCGCCGCCTCCACCCGTTCATTGAAGCCCCTTAGGATGTCGTGTCGCTTCCCTTGGACCTCCTTGTTCAGTTCCGCCGCCCGCCTCTGGTACTCAATGAGTTTCTTCTGAAATTCGTCCTGTTTTACCCTCCGCGCCTCGGCGGAAAGGACCGACGACTGCCGAGAGAGCTCCTCCTCTGCCTTCTTCAACTCGTCCTCTTCCAGGTCAATAATCTTCTGGCGGCTTTTGACGAACTCCTCCATGGAGGCCTTCACCCGTTTCCCCTCTTTCGAGGAATCCAGCACCCGCTGCGCATCGACCACGCCGATTTTCAGCTCGGCGGCTCCGGTCAACGCCCCGAAGGCAGGGATAAGAAAAAGCGCCAAGGCCAGCGAACCCGTGATCTTCATCGTTCCTCCGATGACGCGCCGGTCTATACATCCACCCCAAAAGCGGGGCTTTTGGGGACCCCGGACGGCGCGACCGATAGGCAATCTAAAAGAGCGTCCCAATGGAGAACTCCAACTCACCTACACTCTCCCCCTCTTTTGGATGAATCTTTCTCCCGTACTCAAGCCGAAGCGGTCCGATCGGGGTGATCCAGCGGATCCCTCCGCCGAAACTCTGCCGAAGGTCGCCCAGGTCGATCCGCTCCGGGTCATCAAATGCGCGCCCCGCATCCGCGAAGAGCACCCCTTTGAGCTTCGCCTCTCGGACGATGGGGAACAGATATTCGGCATTGAAGAAGAGCTCTTTGTTCCCGCCGAGGATCTGCCCCGTCGTCGACTGTGGGCCCGCCCGGCCGAAATTGAAGCCTCGGACGGTGTTGATCCCGCCAACGAAGAAGCGCTCCCCGATCGGGAGCTCCTGGCTTAAGAGGGCCTCAGCGTATCCGATCCGCGCATGCAGCACTCCGACGTGATCCCACCAGAGGGGGAAATATTTCGACGCGTCTCCGATCGTCCGGTAGTAGTCGTTATCCCCGCCTAGGACGGTTCCGGCTAACTCGATGGACGCCGAATATCGTGATCCCCGGCTCGGGTCGAAAAAGAAATCGCGGGTGTCCCGCGCAAGGGAAAATCCCAGCGAACTGGTAATCGTTTTCCCCCGCGCCTCCTGGCGGATCGCAATCTCCGGCGCCCGCGCGAAATCGACCTCAAAGATTTTCAAGGACTCAAGGGTGTAGGTCACCGACCCTGAGACATACTCGGTGAACTGTTTTCCCAGGGCGAGACCGCCTCCCACCCGGTGCTCCTTGTAGCTGTCGAAACTCCGCACGTTATTGAAAAGGTCCGTGGTGGCCGAGACCTCGTAATCAAAGAGATAGGGCTCTCGAAACGTCAGTGTGAAATCCTTTCGCCTCGCGCCGAACTCCGTGCGGGCGCGCAGCAGCTCTCCCCGGCCGAAGAGATTCCCCTGGGAGAGTTGGGTCAGGATCATGAACCGGTCAATGGAGGAGTATCCCCCTCCCAGGGAGAACGAACCGGTCGGCTTCTCCTTCACCCGGATATTCAAGTCGACCTCGCCCGGGCCGACGCTCCGGGGCGTCATATCGATCGTCTCGAAGAAGTTGAGGTTGTTCAACCGTTGAAAACTCCGACGGAGGAGACTGGTGTTCCAGAGCTCCTGCTCGGACAGACGAACCTCGCGGCGGATCACCTTGTCCCGCGTCTTGTCGTTTCCGCTGATATTGATATGGCGGACCGTCACCTGCTCCCCTTCGCTTACAAAAAGTTTGACGTCCGCGACCCGCTCCCTTTCGTCGGGGGTGATCTGGGGGTCGACAGAGGCGAACGCATACCCCCGATCGCCATACCGGTCGATGACCTCTTGAATGTCTCGTCTGAGCTTCGCCCGCGAAAACTCCTCCCCCTCCTTCAGGATCAGCATCAATCGGATCTCTGCGTCCGTGAACAGCCGGTTTCCCGAGAATGAGATCTTCTGAACCGCGAACTGCGGCCCTTCGACGATCGGAAAGGAAAGAAAAAACCATCTCTTGTCGTCCGCAAGGGTCACCCGCCCGGCTCCGACTTGGACCTGAAGGTAACCACTGTCCAGATAGACCTCGCGGAGCCGCTCCGCATCCCCCTCGACCTGCTCCTTCTTAAATCTCCCTGATTCCGTCAGCCAGGAGGTCAACCAGAAATATTCGGAGGTGGAAAGCGACTTCTTCAGGTCCCGCCGGCTTAAAGCCCGGTTTCCTTCGAAGTCGATCCGTTTGACGTACGCGCGCTCCCCCTCGCGGATCACAAAGACCAGCGTCGCCCTACCCTCCGTCAAGCGGCGGACGACCGGAGTGACGCCGGCGGAATAAAACCCGTCGTCCTCATACATTTTTCGAATCTTCTCCGCCTCCTCCTTCACCTTCAGATCATCCAAAAAGCGATTGCTCTTGAAGAGAATTTTATCGGAGAGGGTCTCCTTAGTAATGCTCGTATTCCCCTCGAATTGAATATCGATTAGAAACGGCCTCTCTTCGACTCGGTAGGTGAGCCGGACCCCCCCCTCAAAGCCTTCCGACTCGACCTCTACCCTTTGGAAATATCCGGTCGAATAGAGCGCCGCGATATCTTCCCGGACCGTTTCGACCGAAAATCTCCCCCCCTCTCGGCTTTTGATCCGGGAGCGGACCGTCCCGGGATCGATTCGGCGGGCCCCCGCGACATCTATCATTTTGACCATGATCGGTCTCTCCTCCCCCAAAGCCTCCGAGAAAAAGAAGAGCAGCCAGGGAAGGCCGACGAGGACGAGGAGGACCCTGGCCATTAAGTCAGAGATAGTAACACTTTTAAAAATCGAAAGTAAACAGAAAAATCAAAGAGTTGTGGAGAAAAGAGGGTGGCGGACGACCGGCGGGCTAGATCTTTTTAGCTCGTTTGGAGAGCCAGCCGATAAATCCGAAGAGGAGCCAGCCCGCGATCAGGATTGCGATGATGAACCAGAAGTTCCCGATGACGGCGATGTAACGGTCGCTGATGGAGAAGAGGAGCATCACAAGTCCCATCGCAACCGCGACAAGAAGCCAGAGGGAAAGCAGGGGGTTCATAGAGTCCTCCTCACTGTCAAATCGATCTCCTTATGATCTGCAAACGAATAGTACGAATCCTCGCCGACAACGACATGGTCTAAAACAGGGACCCCGAGAATCTCGCCCGCCTGCGCGAGCCGTTCGGTCAACCGCCGATCTTCCGGGCTGGGGGTAGGTTCGCCGCTCGGATGGTTATGGATGAGAATCATCGCAGCCGCCGATTCGCGAATCGCCGCAAGGAAGACCTCCCGCGGATGGACGACGCTGGCGGAGAGGCTTCCTTTAGAGATCGGAACAGTCCGGATCAGGCGGTGTCGCGTGTCCAGCAGCAGGACGTGAAACTCCTCCGCCTTCTTCCCGGCAAACAGCGGTCGGAAATGGCGGAAGACGTCACCGCTGGTCCGGGCCGGCTCCCCGGGAGAGATGGGAAGCGAGCCGATCCTGCGGCCGAGTTCTGCTGCCGCGAGGATCTGAGCGGCCCTCGCACGGCCGACTCCGGGAATGGAGGCGAGTTCCACCGGAGTCGCCCTCCCAAGGGAACGGAGATCGGCCATCCGCGACAGGAGATATCGTCCGAGATCAACGGCGTTCTTCCCGCGCGAGCCGGTCCGAAGTAGGATCGCCAGGAGCTCGCCGTCCGAGAGACTCTCCGGTCCACTTAAGAAGAGACGCTCCCTCGGCCTCTCCTGCTCGGGCCACTCTTTAATATTCTGAAGGCCCATATTAATCTGCAGGCCCATACAAAATGCCGAAAAACGTCAGAGGCCCCTAACCACAGGTAAGAGCAACGAGGACGAACCGATCGGAAATATCTGTAAAAACAATGAACTGTTTAAAAAAAACGAGGGCACACACGTTGCAGGATAAGGGGGCGTGAAAAGCAGAGAAGCAGAGAAAAGGAGGGTGTCATGCAGTGCCCTAAATGTAAGGGGTTGATGTATCGGGAACGGATGACCGATTTTTTTATCATCTTTCACGCGTACAAATGCATTAACTGCGGAGCGCTCGTCGACGCCACCATTTTAACCAACCGGCAGAGAAGCATCGGCGCAGCCCTTCAGCCCGCGCAAGAAAAAGCCCACTGAAGGCCAACCATTCGTCGACGTTCACTTTCGGCATGAAAACCCGAAAGTGAACTCTTTTTCCTGATTTAAAACAGAGATCCTCGGCAGGGAAAGGACGGCCTCCCCGCAGGCCGTAGCGTGTATTTTCTTAAATATAATTACCCCCTCCTCGTTTCCCCCGGGCGGATAGATGCTTTCCTTCCCCTCTTGCGAAACAACCGTCAGACGGGCCTCGAAGGGATTGAGGGCAGCCGAAAAATCGGACCGATTGAGGAGAGTCACTAAAACCGGGGTATAGTAAGCTGACAGGTCAACCCCGAAGCGTTTCCTATCTTCCGCGCCGATCTCCGTCGTTACCTGCCTGACCGATACCGTGATTGCCTCCCCCTTCTCGAATTTTTTTGTCTCGGGATCAAGAAGAGGCGTTCGGAACGTGCAGGCCGAGAGAATGAAAAAAAGCGGCACCAGCGCGGGGGCGAACACAGCCGGATTATAGGAGACGCTCCTTGCGATGTAAAGGGTATTTGGGCATGATCTTTTCGTGCGGATCATCGCCGGGACTCTGAAGGGTCGCGCGATCCTCTCCCCTCGCGGGCGGGCGACCCGGCCGACCGCGGAGAAGGTTCGCGAGGCGTTCTTCTCGATCGTCGCGCCGTACGTTCCCGGATCGTGCTTCCTTGATCTTTTCGCAGGAGGAGGAGGAGTCGGGATCGAAGCCCTCTCACGTGGCGCCGACCGGGCCGTATTCGTGGAGCAGGATCCCTCCGCGCTGAGAACGCTGGCGGCAAACATCGAACGTCTGCGGCTTTTTGAGTATGCCGAGATCGTCCGCTCCGATGTGGAGCATTTCCTCCAGTTCTTGCGCGAAGGGGCGCTCCCATTCGACATCGTCTTCGCCGATCCGCCCTACTCTTCGGAGCCCCCGAACTCTTTGTTGCGATCACTCTCGGAGGGTGTTATCCTCTCGCCGACGGGCGTCGTGGCAATCGAGTACTTCTCAAAAAAAGCGCTTCCGCAGGAGGTCGGGGGATTGGCCTTGCGCCGGACCTACCGGTATGGAGAGACGGCGTTGACGTTCTATGAAAGAAAGTCGTAAGACACGCGCGTCCCTCGCGGTCTACCCCGGGACGTTCGACCCGATCACCAACGGGCACATCGACATCATCCGAAGGAGCCTGAAGATCTTCTCCGCGGTGACGGTCGCGGTTGCCCACAACCCCCGCAAGCAGCCGCTCTTCAGCCTCAATGAACGCGTGTCGATGGTCCGCGAGGCAACCGGATTCGAACGGCTGGAGGTGGAGCCCTTCACCGGGCTCCTGGTCAATTACGTGAGACAAAAAGGGGCAAGAGCAATCATCCGCGGCCTGCGCGCCGTCTCCGATTTCGAATACGAATTCCAGATGGCATTGATGAACCGCAAACTGGCCGCGGAGGTCGAGACGGTTTTTTTAATGCCGAGCGAGGAATATTCTTATCTCACATCGACCATCGTCAAAGAGGTCGCCTCCCTCTCCGGCGACGTGACGAAGTTCGTCCCGCCTGCTGTGATGAAACGGCTCGCCCAGAAATTGAGGGGGAAATGAAATTCGCGTCCCGCCTTAAGAAAATCCGCCCTTCCGCCACGATGGCGATGGCGGCTCGGGCCCGGTCGCTCGCGGCGACAGGCCGGGAGATCATCGATCTGGGACTCGGGGAACCGGACTTCGACACTCCTTTAGAGATCAAACTTGCGGCGATAGACGCGATCCGCAAAGGGTTCACCAAATACACCCCCCCCGCGGGGATTGAAGAGCTTAAGCGGGCGATCGCCACCAAACTCTTGAAGGAAAACGGGCTTCGGTATCAAAACGATGAGATCATCGTCTCCTGCGGCGCCAAGCACTCCCTCTACAATCTCGCGCAGGTCCTCTTCGGCCCGGGCGACGAGGTCATCATCCCGGCGCCGTACTGGGTCACCTACCCCGATCAGATCCTCCTTGCCGAGGCCGAACCGGTGATCGTTCCGACGCGCGAGGAAGACGGTTTCCTCTTAACCCCGGAGTCCCTCTCTGCCGCGATCACGCCGCGGACCCGGGCGCTGATCATCAACTCGCCTTCAAATCCCACCGGCGCCGTATACGATCGAGAGATGCTGGAGAGGATCGCCGCGATCTGTCTTCAAAAGGATCTCTTGATCATTTCGGGTGAGATCTACGAAAAATTTATTTATCAGGGGGCGCGCCATTTCAGCATCGCCTCGCTCTCCGAGGAGGTCCGAAAGAGGACCATCGTGGTCAACGGAGTTTCAAAATCGGCCGCAATGACCGGATGGAGGATCGGTTATGCGGCCGGTCCAAGGGAGATCATCGCCGCCATGACGACCGTGCAGAGCCAGAGCACATCCAATCCAACGTCCATTTCCCAGAAAGCGGCAGTGGCGGCGCTGACGGAAGCAGGGGATTTCGCCCGAAAAATGGTTGATGAATTTGATCGCCGGAGAAGAGCGATGGTCCAGCGCCTCAACAAGCTTCCAGGGGCGCGCTGCCAGATTCCGGCCGGCGCCTTCTATCTCTTTCCTCACTTCTCTAAAGGCTCCGGACCCGAAGACGACGTCCGGCTCGCGGAGCGTCTTCTTGAGGAGGCAGGCGTTGCCACAGTTCCGGGAACGGCGTTCGGGGCCGCCGGATACCTGCGGATCTCATACGCGCTTCCGTTGGAGAAACTTACGGAGGCGATGGATCGGATCGAAAAAGCGCTTTTAAGGAGGGATTGATTGCCGATCTACGAATATCAATGCCAAGCCTGCGGCTCCCGAACGGAGATCATTCAGAAGTTCAGCGATCCGTCGCCGTCGACATGCCCGGATTGTAAGAAAGGGCCCCTCAAAAAGGTCTTAAGTTCCCCGGCCGGGCTTGTCTTCAAAGGGAGCGGCTTCTACGCAACCGACTACGCCCGCAAGAAGAAAGAACCGAAAGAGGGCGGAAAAGATCAGTCGAAAGCGCCCGAGGGGGAGGCGAAGGGGACGTCAGGGGAGGTCAAAGGCCCCTCAAAGGATGCGCCCGCAACCCCCCCGAAAAAAACGGACTAAAAACTCTACTTTTTCTCGGCCTTACTCTCCCCTTTAATCCGGATCGCTTTCGCCACGGTCTTTCCATCCTCCTCCATCGCCCGGGCCGCGACTTTGTCGCCGACCTTGATGTCCGCCAACCCCTTCTTCTCCTTTCCGGCCATGATCTTCGTCTTATCGGTCACGTTTAATTTAATTTCCTTGTCCTTCCCCTTTACCGTGACCGTGTTGCCTGCGGCGTCGACCGAGGTCACTTCTCCCTTGACCATGATGACCGCCATTTTACTCTTTGGCGGAGCCTTCGCCTCCTGGGCCATCGCAATGGACGCGGTCATCAGAAGAACCCCAAACACGAGAAACCACTTTTTCATTCTATTCTCCTCGCGAGAGTGAATAACGAAAAACGCGGCAGGCGTGAACTGCAAAGCCCATACCCGAAGAGCCTCTAACCGCCCTCTCGTGTAAGGTCTCGACTTCCCGAACGATTTTTATTCTGAAGGAGAGGAAGATTGGCCCGTAGGAACTGCCGGTCTTCCTTTTGGTGTATCCGCCGCACCATTACAGGGGCTCAAGTTGCCCCCTCCACCGGAAGAGCCGGTGGGGACCCCGCGTGCGCCGCCCACGCCCCTACCCGCCCGACTTGTCCCCTTCCGCTCTAATTTGGTGAGGGCGCATCCGTCCGCTGGATCGCAAATTTCTCAAGACGATACTGCAGGGTTCGATACGAAATCCCCAGCATCTTGGCGGCCCGGCTGACCACCCAGTCGTTTTTCCTCAGCGCGCTGACCAGGAGATTTTTTTCAAACTCTTCAAGCGAGAAACCGGGGGGAATCTCGAAATCGATCTTCCCGCCCAACGCAGGGTTTCTGATCTCGTTCGGAAGATCCTCAACGCCGATCTCCTCTCCCGCGCAGAGGAGAATCGCCCGCTCGATTGCGGATTCGAGTTGCCGGACATTCCCCGGCCAGGAGTACTCCATGAGGAACCGAAGCGCCTCCCGCGAGACTCCCCTTACCTCACTGCTGCCCTTTCGCTGGTACTTCCGGATGAAATGGCGGACGAGATCGGGGATGTCGGTGCTCCGCTCAGAAAGGGATGGAATCCTAAGCGAGACCACGTTCAGGCGGTAGTAGAGGTCCTCGCGGAACCGGTCTTCCTTGATCTCTTCCAAAAGATCTTTATTGGTTGCCGCGATGACGCGGACGTCCACCTTGATCTCCTCACGTCCGCCGATCCGGCGGATCTCCCGCTCCTGGAGCGTCCGAAGAATTTTCGCCTGAAGGGGGAGGGAGAGGTCCCCGATCTCATCGAGAAAGAGGGTTCCCTCCTGCGCCGCCTCGAACAGGCCGATGGAGCGGTCCGTGGCTCCCGTGAACGCGCCCCTCTCATGTCCGAACAGCTCCGACTCGATGAGGGACTCTGGAATTGCGGCGCAGTTCATGGCAAGGAACGGCTTCTCTTTGCGGGGGCTATTATAGTGAATCGCCCGGGCGATCAGCTCCTTACCGGTGCCCGACTCGCCGAGGACGAGGATCGTGGCGGAAGAGGGGGCGATCTTTTCGAGGGTCCGGAAGATCTCCTGCATCTTAGGGTGCATTCCGATGATGTTGTGGATCGAGAAACGCTTGCGCAGCTGGTTCTTCAGCATCCGGTTTTCCGCGATGAGCCGGACCTTCTCAAGCCCCCGGGCCACCGCGACCAGCAGTTCTTCGCGGTCAAGCGGCTTGGTCAGGTAATCGAACGCCCCCTTCTTCATCGCATCGACGGCTGAATCGATCGAGCCGTGGGCGGTCATAATGATACATGGGGCGGAGGTCTCGCCGAGAATCCGGTCGACCGCAGACAACCCGTCCGAATCGGGCATCTTCAAATCCGTGATGACGAGGTCGATTTTTTCTTCCTTCAGGAGGCAAAGCGCCGAGGCGACGTTTCCGGCGCCCAAGACCAAGTACCCCTCGGACTGGAGGATCTTCTTGAGGATCTCCCGCTGAGGCGCCTCGTCGTCGACGACCAGGACCTTTTCTTCCGTTCGGCCCGCCCCGGCGCTCATAGAGGCACCGCCATCGTCACCTTCGTCCCCTCCCGCAGGCAGCTCTCCACCTGCACCGACCCCCCATGCTCCTCGAGAATCCGACGCGTGAACGAAAGCCCCAGTCCGATCCCCAACTTTTTCGTCGTGAAATAGGGCTGGAAGATCTTTTCGAGATCCTCCGAAGCGATGCCGCAGCCGCTGTCGGCGCAGAGGACCTCGACCGTCGATCCCCGCTGCCCCGCGGCAATTCGGAGTTGTCCGCCGGAAGGCATGGCCTGAATCGCGTTTCCGATCACGTTGACCAGGCAGGTCTTGAACAGTTCCGGATCGACCCGCACCAGCGGGAGGGGATTCCCGTTGGCCACCTCGATCCCGACCCCCTGCTCGGTCGCCTTCGGCCTCGCCAAGGCGACGACATCATTGATGATCTGCCGGAGGTCCACGCGGACTAAATTCAGTTTGAGCGGTTTCCCGTATCTTAAGAAATTCTCCACCATCTGGTTGAGACGGTGGATCTCCGCTTTGATCTGCCGGACCAACTCTTCGACCTCGGCGGGATCAACACCGTTCCGCTTCGCGACGATGTGATCGATTGAAAGATTGATGAAATTGAGAGGATTCCGGATTTCGTGGGCAATCCCGGAGGCCATCTGCCCAAGGGCTGAGAGCTGCTCCGCCTTCCGCAGCCGCTCCTGAAGTTCACGGTGGTCCCTCAGCCGCTCCACCATTTCATTGAACGAAGAGGTGAGCTCACCGATCTCATCTCGACGGCCGACGACCAGCGGCTGCGGGAGTGATCGGGAAAGATCTCCGGCCGCGACCCGCTTTGCCGCTCGGGCAACCTCCTCGATCGGCCGCGTGTATTTAAGCGAGAGGAAAATAGAAACACCGATGCCGAGAGAGAAGATCGCAAGGGTCGTGAGCAGTCTCCTTCGGAGATTCGAAGAGGTAAGTTTCTGATAATCATCTAGGTGCATGATGATATGGACGAATCCGCGCTGCTCGTTTCCGACCACGATCGGAACGAGAAGGTTGTACTCCCGCTGGGGCTCCGTAACCCCCTGCAATTCGCCCAGGCGGGCCGTAATGAAGAGATCCTTCTTCCTCGGATCAAGGCGCTCCCCGACCCGTCGGGGGTTTGAGGAGGCAAGGATCTCCGCCTCATTATTGATGATCGAGACCTCTTGGACCCCCTTGCTTTTCAGCCGCCGGACATAATCCGCCAACCGCGCCTCGTTCGTCCGCTCCGTGCTCGTCAACTCCTCGACGGAGACCTGGATGGCGGTCGACAGCTCCCCGATGTTATCCTGCACCTTCTTCAGAAAGATCGTCTCGCTCCGGAGGTTGATGAGGTAAGAGACCCCCAGGGAGAGGAGGAGGAGGCCGAGCATCGTCAGAACGAGTTTAGTTGAAAGCCGCACGGGGAATCCTCCCCTCCCTCAAGACCTCGATCCGTTCGCCGACCACGCGAACGACGGTTGAGGGGACCGGCTCACCCACCCTGCCGCCGTTCACCATCAGATCGACCCGGTCTCCCAACGATCCCGCGGCCTCTTCGGCCGTAAGCGACTCCTTCTCTCCGCTCAGATTCGCCGAAGTCCCCGTAATCGCTCCCCCAAGGCGGCGGCAGACTGCCCGGATAAAGGGAGAATCCGGAAGACGGATTCCGATCGAGCCGGTCCCGGCTGTGAGGGCGGCAGGGAGATTCTCTGGGGCAGGGAAGACCAGGGTAAGGGGTCCGGGCCAAAACCGTTCGATCAGCCGGCGCCCGAACGCGGAGATGACCGGGACGATCTTTGATAGATCGCCCACCTCTCCGATCAAAAGAAGGATCGGCCGGCCTTTCGGCCGGCCTTTTACCGAGAAGATCCGCTCAAGAACCTTTAGATCAAAGGGATTTCCCGCCAGGGCGTAGAACGTGTCGGTTGGGATAACTGCGAGCCCCCCTTTTGCGATCAGCTGAGCGGTTTCCAGGACCGCAGCTTCGTCCGGGGCGGTCGGGTCAACGGAAATTCTTCTCATACCTTGCGGCCTTCTCTTCAATCTCCCGCGCCAAACCGGCTCTATAGGAAACCACTCTTCTAGCCAGTTGTGGATCGGAGAGAGCCAATATCCGCGCCGCTAGGACCGCGGCGTTCTTCGCTCCGGCCTTTCCGATCGCCATCGTGGCGACCGGCACACCCCCCGGCATCTGAACCGTGGCAAGGAGAGCATCGAGGCCACAGAGCGTGGAAGTGTCGAGCGGAACTCCGATTACCGGACGATCCGTCTGGGCCGCGATCACGCCGGCAAGATGCGCCGCCCCTCCCGCCGCCGCGATGAAGAGGCAAACGCCGCGCTCCTCGGCCTCCCGGACGATTCGGCTGGTTCGTTCGGGTGAGCGGTGGGCGGAGGCAAGCGTAGAGAGGAACGGGATCTGAAACTCGGCCAGCATTTTAAAGGCCGGTTCCATTAAAGGGAGATCGGAGTCGCTGGCGACCACGACCGCCACTTTCGGCTGGGAAACTTTAGGGTTTCTCTTTGATTTGGCCATAAGCCTCATGACGCTATCACAGGGAAATTGAAAGGGTCAAGAAGGTTTGGGCTCTCCGGAGGGGCGGGCCGCAGCAAGATAGGCGCGGGCCGTGTAGTATCCGATCATCCCGCCTGCAAGAATATCCGAAAGATAGTGAACATCAAGGAGGAGCCGGGAGAGAGCGACCAGAACGGCGATCAGATAAAAAAAGCCCTTCCTAGACGGCCAACGCGCCGCCAGGAGAGCCGCCACGACGAATGCCGAGGCGGCATGTCCGGAGGGAAACGAGTCGTACCCGTCCATCAATGTCGGTCCGGCCATCGCGGGCCCCACGTAGGGAGAGCGGAGGAGAAAGGGGCGTTCCCGTCCGATTAGGTGTTTGGACACCTTCACGATGACACTCGCAACGACCAGAGAAAAGGAGAGTCCCCATCCGAAATCAAACCAGCGATCCCCCTCCCTATGACGGACCCAATAACCCCATGCGGCGAGGAGAATCGACACGCTGATCAGCAGGGGAAAATCGCCCAGAAAGGTGATTCCACGGATCATCCCACTGACCATGGGATGCAGAGAAGAGAGATCCGTCTCCCGCGCCAGCGCCCGAGCGCTCCCATCCAGCGCCATTGAGACGGCAAGTCCGGCGATGACCAGCGGAATCCGCAGGCCTGCGATCAGCGGCCGCCAATTTACCCTATCCTTACTGCGAGCGTCAGGCTTTGATTGCCCCAAAGACGCGGTCTTTGGGGACCCCGGACGTTCCGCCCACGCCCCCACCCACCCGCCTGTCCCCTTCCGCTTTATTTTCCAATGTCGCTCCGGTAATGCATCCCAGAAAACTCCACCCGTTTGCAGGCCGCGTAAACCCGCTCCCGGGCGGCCGGAATCCCTTCTCCCAGGACGGTAATCCCCAGAACCCTCCCGCCGCTGGTGTTCCACCCGGTTTCCCCCAGTTCCGTTCCCGCATGAAAAACAAGCGCCTCTTTATCCCCTTGCGACAATTGCCCGGATCCAGCAAGGCCTCGGATCGAAATGCCCTTCTCAAACGGACCCGGGTAGCCGCCCGATGCGATCACGACGCAGAGGGCCGTCTCCTTTTTCCATCGAAGTCTTATTCCGCCGAGTTTTCCGGCGGCAGAGGCGCCGAGAGGCTCGACCAGCTCCCCTGCCAGGCGGGGGAGGATCACTTGCGTTTCCGGATCCCCGAAGCGGGCGTTGAACTCCAGCACTTTCGGCCCAGAAAAGGTCAGCATCACTCCGGCATAGAGGATCCCCAGAAACGGCCTCCCCTCCTTGGCGAGACCCCGGATCGCAGGACGGAGGATCGTCTCCAACACCTCATCCCGCACGCTTTTAGGGATCTTACGAACCGGAGAATAGGCTCCCATTCCACCGGTGTTCGGTCCCGAATCGCTCTCCCCGACCCTCTTGTAGTCGCGAGCCTCCGCAAGGGGGAGCACCTTATTGCCGTCGGTGAGCACAAGGAACGAGGCCTCCTCCCCCTCCAGCATCTCCTCAAAGAGGATTTTGGAGGAGGATTTTCCGAGGGAAAGGAGCGCCTGCACACCGGCGGCCGCCTCTTCGCGGATCCTCGCGATGATCACCCCCTTTCCGGAGGCAAGCCCGTCCGCCTTCAGGACCACCGGGAGCCGGCACCGCTTGGCCTCCGCCGCCGCTTGGTCGGCGGGTAGGATCCTCGCCCCGGCGGTGGGGATCTCATGCCGGAGCATAAACTCCTTTGCAAACGCCTTGCTTGTCTCGATCTCCGCCGCCCGTTTTGATGGGCCGAAGATCGAAAGACCAAATCGGACAAACTCATCGACGATTCCGAGCGACAGAGGGAGTTCCGGACCGACGACGGTCAGGTCGATCCTATTTTTTCGCGCGAATGCGGCAAGCCCGGAAATGTCTGAGGGGTCCAGCGCGACCCGCTGGGCGATCCGGCCGATCCCCCCGTTTCCCGGGGCGCAGTAGATCTTCTTTATCAGACGGGAAGCGCGCAGTTTCCAAATCAGCGCATGCTCGCGCCCCCCTCCCCCAACCACCAGGAGTTTCATTCCGGCCCCCGCAAGCAGCCGTCAGTGGCGGAAATGTCGGATTCCGCTGAAGAGCATTGCAATCTTCCGTTCATTCGCGGCAGCGATGACCTCTGCGTCTCGGATCGAGCCGCCCGGCTGGATGACGGCGGTGATCCCCTCCTCAGCGGCGGAGTCGATCCCGTCGCGGAAAGGGAAGAACGCGTCGGATGCCATGACCGCCCCCTCGAGCAAAGAGCGGGCCTTGAGCGCGGCCAGCCTGACCGAGTCGACGCGGCTCATCTGGCCCGCGCCGATCCCGATCGTCTGGAGGTCCCCCTCTTCCTCGATCCCGGCGAAGACAATCGCGTTGGATTTGACATGCTGTGCCACCTTCCACGCGAACGCGAGCGCCTGATACTCGGCGTCGGACGGTTTTCGCTCGGTCACGACTTTCAGGCTTTTGATCTCCCCAATCGGATCGACATCCCAGTCTTGGACCAGAAGACCTCCAATGATCCGTTTGAAGTCGTATCCCGGCGGCATACCCCTCAAGATCGGCCCGACCTCAAGCAGCCGCAGATCCTTTTTTTTCTTTAACACCTCGAGCGCCTCTGGCGCAAAGGAGGGGGCGAGGACGACCTCCATAAAGGTTGAGGAGATCTCCCTGGCGGTCTCCTCATCGACCGGCCGGTTGAGGGCCGCAACTCCGCCGAATGCGGAAACCGGATCGGCCTCGCGGGCGCGAAGATAGGCCCGGGCCAGCCGGCTTCCCATCGCCACCCCGCAGGGGTTGCTATGCTTGACGATCACGGCGGCAGGATCCGAAAACTCACCGGCCAGGCGCAGGGCGGCGTCGGCATCGAGAAAATTGTTGTAAGACATCTCCTTTCCATGGAGGAGCGCTGCCTTCGACACCGATCCGTCGGGCGCGGCGTCCTCGCGATAGAACGCCGCATTCTGATGCGGATTTTCTCCATACCGCAGGAGGGAGACCCGCGAGAAATCCAACCTGAGCCGCACGGAGAAGGGCCCCTCTGTCCCTGCCAGAAATTCGGAGATGGCGCGATCGTACACGGAAAGGTGCGCGAATGCCTTGGCCGCAAGCTCCCGCCGCATCCCCTCCGGAGCCTCTCCTCCCGCAGATGCGAGCGCTTCGAGGATGCGCAGGTAGTCGGAGGGATCGACCACCGCCAGCACATGAGAGAAGTTCTTCCCCGCCGACCGGAGCATCGCCGGTCCTCCGATATCGATGTTCTCGATCAACTCCTCATGGGTGGCTCCCGGCCGGGAAAGCGTTTCGAGGAAGGGATAGAGATTGACTACGACCATGTCGATCGGTTCGATCGCATGGAGTTCCATCTCCTGACGATGTTTTTCAAGGTCTCGGCGGCCGAGGATCCCGCCGTGGATCTTCGGGTGGAGGGTTTTTACCCTTCCGTCCAGCAGTTCCGGGAAACCGGTATAGTCGGAGACCTCGCGCACCGGGACTCCCGATTCGGCTAGTGTTTTCCTCGTTCCCCCCGTGGAGAGGATCTCGATGCCAAGGGCGACCAGCCCTCGGGCAAATTCGACGATCCCCTCTTTCCGAAAAACAGAGAGGAGTGCGCGACGGACCTTCATGCCTTAGGAACCTCCCTCTTTCTTGTAAAAAGGCCGAGCCGGACCAGCCATTTCCCGCACGCGACCAGAACCTTTTTTATCACAATCGCCTCGCGTTGGAAAACCAGCCCTTCGGCCAATTTCCGACTCTCCCCCTCGGCCAACAGGTGCGGGGCGAGCCGCTTTTTCAGCTTCGCGATCCCGAGCAGGTCATCCTGGAAGAAAACCCAATAGAGAAATGCCTTGATCGGATTAAATTTAAACCCGCGACTGAAGGCGGTCGCAAAATCCACCAGATAAGGGCTCCCATCCTTTCCGATCATGATGTTCTTCAGGTTCCTGAGATCCGCCAGAACCACCCCGCGATCGTGGACGGCCTTGACCAGGGCCTCCAGCCGTGCGAAAAAGAGATCGGAGAGTTCGCCAGGTTTGACCTCCCTCGCCTGTTTCCCGTCGATGTACTGGAAGACCACGGCGTAGCGATCGATCGCACCGAAGCAGACCGGAATTCCCGGAATCCCCTGAAGACGGCCGGCCATCCGAGTCTCCCGCCATGTGGAGAAGATCCCCACAAAAAATCGGCAGACAAAAGGGGTCGGTCGATAGTCCTTCACGACCCTTCCGTTCGAGATGAGATAGATCGCCGGATTGTAGAGACCCGGGGGGTGGAGCACCGCCACGATCTCTCCCGGAAAACGGCGCGGGGTTGGGCGAGAGGGCGGTTCCGGCAAGAAGGAAAGGGGAATCACCGGAAGATGCGCAGAGTGAGGAGGAGCGTGCCCGTCGCAACGGCGGCGGCGGTCTCATGTTCGCTGTTGGCCCGGACGCAGGACCAGGACCAGCGGCGGATCTCGCGCCGCTCGTAGGGAGACAACCGCGGAAGATAATCGGGGACCAAACGATCGTAATCCTTCCACCTCTCCCCGAAGAGCCCCTCAAGACGCTCCGATTCCCTCCTCTTCTTGAAGGGGACATAATAGAAAAAAAAGCCCGCCCCGGCGACCCCAAGAAGAATCGGCTGTCCCGTGATGATGCCATAGCCCACCGCGATCAGGAGCGTCCCGAGGTAAAGAGGGTTTTTCAGATGAGCATACGGTCCGCTTGTGGTGACCTCGCGGTTCTTCTGTAAATGTCCCGCCGCCCAGAGCCTCAACCCCTCTCCCAGACAGACCAGAGGAAAGCCGAGGGCGAACGTCCCGAAGGTCGGACGGGCGAAGAACAACAGCAGAATGAGGAGAAGATAGACCGGAGTCGCCTTCCAGGAGACTTTCAACAACGGACCCCCGCGTACTAGGCGAACCTTACCCAAAATAGGATGGTTTTTCAAGGCTTCTTGTGCTAGATTTTTCTCGCATGAATTTCGTCCATCTCCACGTCCATACCCAGTACAGTCTCCTCGACGGCGCCAATCAGATCGGACGGCTGATCACAGAGGCGAAGGAGCAGGGGATGCCCGCGCTGGCGATCACCGACCATGGAAATCTCTTCGGAGCCGTTGAATTCTACATGGAGGCGAAAAAGGCGGGGATCAAACCGATCCTGGGATGCGAAGCCTATCTCGCGCCGAAGAGCCGGTTCGATCGCGAAGGGTCGGGAGGAGACGACGACTACGAGAGCGGCGGGTCGGGGGTCCCCTACTATCACCTGATCTTGCTGGCGGCGGATGAAAAAGGCTATTCCAATCTGGTCCAGCTCGTCTCCGCCGCGCATCTTGAGGGATACTACTACAAACCCAGAATCGACAAGGACCTTCTTCACCGCCACCGCGGCGGCTTGATCGCCCTCTCCGCCTGTCTGCGCGGCGAGGTTCCTTATCTTCTTCTCCGGGGACCGTCGGGGGCGGCTCTATCGGCAGCCCAGGAGTACCGCGAGATCTTCGGACCGGATAATTTCTATCTGGAGGTACAGGACAACGGGCTTGAGATCCAACAGCGGGTGAATCACGAACTCGAAGAGATCTCGCGCAAGACCCAGATTCCGCTGGTCGCAACGAACGACTGCCATTATCTCTCCCCGGGCGACACCCGCGCGCACGACACCCTTCTCTGCATCCAGACCGGCAAGACGGTGAACGATCCTCGGCGGATGCGCTTCGGCACCAAAGAGCTCTATTTCAAGGACGCGCAGCGGATGACAGCCGCCTTCGCCCGTCTCCCGAAAGCGATCTCGGCAACGCTCGAGATCGCCCAACGGTGCAACGTGGAGCTCGATCTCGGGAGGCTGCGGCTGCCGCACTATCCGGTTCCCGGGGGATACACGCGCGAATCTTATCTTGAGGAACTCGCCGGAAAGGGGCTTGCCGATCGGATGGGAACCTCGTCGATCCCCTCCGTTTACCGGGATCGGCTCGACTACGAGCTGTTGGTCATCAACACGATGGGTTTTGCGGGGTATTTCCTGATTGTGTGGGACATCATCGACTTCGCAAAACGGCGCGGAATTCCAGTCGGGCCCGGCCGCGGCTCGTCCGCGGGAAGCCTCGTCGCCTACGCCCTGAGGATCACCGAGATTGACCCGATTACTTACGATCTCCTCTTTGAGCGCTTCCTCAATCCCGACCGGATCGCCCCCCCCGACATCGATATGGACTTCTGCCAGGCGCGCCGCGAGGAGGTGATCAACTATGTGACGGAGAAATACGGGAGAGAACATGTCGCCCAGATCACGACGTTCGGACGGATGAAGGCGAAACAGGCGTTCCGGGACGTCTGCCGTGTGCTGGAGATCCCCTATAGCGAGGTCGATCGGGTCGCCAAACTGATCCCCGGCGCGATTATAGAGGGGGACGAACGGAAGGAGACCACGCTGGGTCAGGCCCTGCAGATGGAGCCGCGGCTCGCGGAGGCCCTCGCCGCAAACCCGAAAATGCAGGAGGCATTCGAACTCGCCAAGGGGCTTGAAGGGCAGATCCGGCACGCCTCGATCCACGCGGGAGGAATTGTGATCTCCCAGGAACCGCTGCGCGACGTGATCCCGCTCCGTCTGGGGGAGAAGGGAGAGGTCGTCACCCAGTACGAGATGGGGTCGGTGGAAAAGGTCGGCCTCGTGAAGTTTGATTTCCTGGGGCTCCGCAATCTGACCGTGATCCATCGGGCCGTAGCGCTGATTAACCACAACCGCTCTCCCGAGGAGACGCTGACTCTCGAAAAGATCCGGCTCGACGATCCGGCCTGTTACGAACTGATCTCAAGCGGAAGGACCGTAGGCCTGTTCCAATTGGAGAGTCAGGGGATGCGGGAATTGGTCCAGCGCTACCGCCCGGAGCGCTTCGAGGATCTCATCGTGATCCTGGCGCTCTATCGGCCGGGGCCGCTGGATGCCGGGATGGTCGAGGAGTTCGTGAAGCGGCGCCGCGGCGAGATCGCGATCAAATACGAACTCCCCCAGCTTGAGGAGATCCTCAAGACCACATTGGGGATCATCGTCTATCAGGAACAGGTGATGAAGATCGCGCAGGCCGCGGCGGGTTACACGCCGGGAGAGGCGGACAGCCTCCGCAAGGCGATGGGGAAGAAGAAGAAGGAGGAGATCCTTCAGCAACAGGAAACCTTCGTAAACCGCTGCGTGGAACGCAGGATTCCACGGGGAAAGGCGGAGCGCCTCTTCGAGCAGGTCGTCACCTTCGGCCGATACGGGTTCAATCGGAGCCACTCTACCGCATATGCCATGATTGCCTACCAGACGGCCTATCTGAAGGCGCACCATCCGCGCGAATTTTTCACCGCCCTGCTCTCCAGCGAAATCGGAAATGACGAGAAGATGATCCGCTACATCACCGACTGCCGGGAGATGTCGATCCCGATCCTCCCCCCGGACGTCAACCTGTCGGACTCCGATTTCACGCTGGCCCCCGCGGGAATCCGCTACGGGCTTCTCGGAATCAAAGGGATCGGCGCCGCGGCGATCGAGGCGATCCTTGCCGCAAGGGAGAGCGGCAGCGAGGTTCACCCCTTCGTATCCCTATACGATCTTTGCTCCAGGGTCGGCCTCCAGAAGGTGAATCGTCGCGCCATGGAGGCGCTGATCAAAGCGGGGGCGTTCGACACGTTCAGCCATCCGCGCGCCGCGCTGGCATCGGCCCTGGATGAGGCGATGGCGGTCGGGGCCGGCATGCGTTCCCGCGTGGCCGACCATCAGATGAGCATCTTCGGAGAATCGCAAGACGGGGGGAACATCCCGGCAATCCCGGAATGGGAGGAGACCCTCGTCTCCCGATATGAGAAGGAGGTGTTTGGTTTTCCCCTGACGGCCCATCCCCTTCGGAGACTTGCAACGGTGCTGGAAAACCTAGAGTTGAATTTGATCGAATCTCTTCAGGAAATTCCGGAAGGCACAGAGGTCCGGATCTGCGGAATCGTCCTCTCAGAGAAGGAGATGGTCACCAGAAAGGGTGATCGGATGGGAGTCCTCAGGCTTCAGGATTTGACCGGCGCGGTTGAGGTGATTGTTTTCCCGGATCTCTACCGCAACGCCTCTACCCTCCTTCTGGGCGACGTTCCCCTGGTCGTGCATGGAACGATCGACCTGATCGAAAAGGCGAACGGGGAGAAGGCCTTGAAGGTCAAGGCGCTTAAGATCCAGACCGTCCATGAGGCGCGGCCCCCTCGGCGCCCGGCGCTTCTGCTCGTATTCGGCGCCACCCCCGCCTCTGTAGAGCTGCTGCACAGCCTCAGCGAGGTCTTAAGCCGCTTCCCGGGACCGATAAAGGTCTTCCTGGAGGTCACCGGCCCGGCGGGACCGACCCGGATCATGGCAGGAAAGAACTTTTGCGTGGCGCCGGTCCCCGAGCTGAAGAGCGCCCTGTTCGCCCTCCTCGGGGCGGAGGCTGTTCAGATGATCGAGGCCTGAAGATGGCCGCCCGGGACGAACTCGACTTTGAAAAACCGCTGATCGAAATCGAGGAGAAGATCGCGCACCTCTCCGGCCAGGTCCCCTCGGATCCGCGCGCGGCGGAGGAGTTAAAGCGCCTGATAAAAAAGGCCGAAGCGATGCGCGCCGAGATCTTCGCGAAGATCTCTCCATGGCAGAAGACCTTGATTGCCCGCCACACCAACCGCCCGGGAACGCTCGACTACATCGCCGGCCTCTTCGACTCGTTTCTTGAGCTCCATGGAGATAGAAACTACGCGGACGATCGGGCCATCGTCGGGGGGATCGCGCGGCATGAGGGCCGCGGGATCGTCGTCATCGGCCACCAGAAGGGAAAGACGGTCAAGGAGCGGATCCATCGCAACTTCGGGATGCCGAACCCCGAGGGATACCGCAAAGCGCTCCGGCTGATGCGCCTTGCCGAAAAATTTTCAAAGCCGCTCGTCACCTTCATCGACACGCCCGGCGCGTTTCCCGGGGTCGGCGCCGAGGAGCGGGGCCAGGCCGAGGCGATCGCAAGGAATCTCTTCGTCATGTCCCGCCTTGCCGTTCCCATCGTCAGCATCGTCATCGGGGAAGGGGGGAGCGGGGGCGCGCTCGCCATCGGGGTCGCAGACCGTCTCCTGATGCTCAAGTATGCCGTCTACTCCGTCATCTCTCCGGAGGGATGCGCCGCAATCCTATGGAATAACGGCGCGAAGGCGCCCGAAGCCGCGGAGATGCTGAAAATGACCGCAGAGGATCTGTTGGGCCTCGGCGTGATCGACGAGATCATCCCGGAACCTGCGGGCGGGGCTCATCGCGATCCGGCCCGGGCCATCGAGTCGGTTGGGAAAGCGGTCTTAAGGCATCTGCAGGATCTATCGGGCATCCCCAAAGAAGAGATCCTCCGCCGCCGCTGGGAGCGGCTCAGAAAAATCGGCGTCTACTCGGAAGGGTAATCCTAGCGGAGGGAGCCCCGCCCCCCGCGCAGCGGCCGCCCCCCGTGCAGCGGCCGTCTCCCGTCGATCAGAACCGTTCCGGTCCCGAAACCGAAGCCGAACCCGGTCCCCATGAAAAAGGAAACCCGCGGAGGGCGATAAACCAACAGCGGATAAGGATAGTAAAGATAAGGGTAAAAGAAGGGATCGGGAACGTAATAATAGGGATAATTGAGATAATACGGATAATGGACGTAGAGCGGAGGAGGAGCGTCATAATTGGAGTAGGATAGGCCAAGAGCGACGGAGGTCCGGCTCGAGGTTGCGTGGCACCCTACCGCTAGAAAGGCGAGCAGAAAAAGAAGCAGAATCCTTTTTTTAAAACGCGACACGCACCCCCCCCGAAAGATTGAACTGGTCGATCATCCCGAGTTCGACAAAGAGAGAGGATTTCCGGTCTAGTAAATAGCGCGTCCCGAGAAAGAGGCCGAATGTGTCCTCCTCCTTGAAATCGATCTCCAAAGGGCGCCCCGTCGCATCGATCCGATCCTTCCCATCAACAAAGGAAAACCGGATCCCCCCATAGGGGATGAAACGATCGTGGCCCCCTTCCACTCCAGCCCGGATCGTATGCTCCCGCCAATCAATCTCCTCATGGACCCGTTCAACCCGAAGGAGGTTCGGATTGCAGACTGTCAACCCGCCGCTCGTCGTGCAGGTCACGGGAGTGTCCGGATCCACTGGGTCGAAGACGGTCTGATCCTGCGCCGTAAACGCCAGGAACTCATAATCGAGGAATGCCCGGCGAATCGGGCCGTCGCCCTCGGAGCGATAGAAGTTAAATCGGCCGCCCCCCCCGTACGCGAATGAGAACCGCGCATCGAAATCCCCGACATCGAGTGAAAGGCCGCTCCCGCCCGCCAGGGCCCAGATTTCAAACCATTTAAGGTCAAGCCCAAGCCGCGCAAGGAGCCGGACCGAATCGGCGGCGATCCGCTCCTTGTCGAAGACCCGCTCACTCGAATCGCATCCTGTGCCGGTGCACCCCGGCCCGCCGCCGGGAAAAACCGCAGAGTCCGTCAGGAGGTCCCGATTGGTCAGTCTGATCTCAAAACCGAAATTCACCGGTCCGTATCTCGCTTCAAAGGGACTCGGGCTGGAAGGCTCCCGATGAAAGGCATGCCCGGGGACCGGAAAGAGGAGGAGGAGAAACAGACCGGCAAAAAAGATCCGCTTCATAGGAAAATAATAGCCAACGGGATCGGCTTCGGTCAATAGGGCGGACGCTTGAGTCGCTCCTCAGGGAAGACTAAGATTCGGGCCGAGCTATGACGAGCAAACCAGGCGCCGGTTCGTTTCTGGAACGCGTCTCCGCCTCTGGGCTCTCTGTTCTTCTCCTTCTTACCCTGCTGGCCACGGCCATCTACTCCAACACCTTCTCGGCCTCTTTCCATTGCGACGATCGACACAACATCGTGGAGAACCGCGACGTCCA
>CAZSHZ010000169.1:0-12570 GCA_964606955.1 uncultured Nitrospirota bacterium | reverse complement strand
CGGCCATGTCGCGCTCGCCCTTTCCGTTCTGGGCCAGCCGAATCTTCTCATGGCGGGTCTTTACCACCTGGTCGCTTGCTTCGAACAACTCCTCCACTAACTTCTCCCCGGGACGCAGGCCGATGAAATGGATTGGGATCTCCGTGTCCGGAGAATATCCGGAGAGGATAATCATCATCCGGGCAAGGTCGATGATCTTCATCGGTTCCCCCATGTCGAGGACGAACGTCTCCCCGCCCTCCCCCAACACGGCGGCATGCAGGACGAGCTGGACCGCCTCCTCGATCGTGATGAAATAGCGCTTGACCTCGGGATGCGTCACTGTCACCGGGCCGCCCCGCTTGATCTGCTCGCGGAAGAGCGGGACAACGCTCCCGCTGCTCTCCAGGACGTTGCCGAAACGGACAGAAACGAGCTTCGTCCGACTTTCGGAGTTCAAATGCTGGACCACCATCTCGGCCACCCGCTTGGTTGCTCCCATGACGCTGGTCGGGTAGACCGCCTTGTCGGTTGAGATCAGGATAAACTCCTGCGTCCCGTGGCGGTCGGCCGCGCGGATCACTTCATAGGTTCCGAGGATGTTGTTCCTCACCGCCTCCAGCAGGCTCTGCTCCATCATCGGGACATGCTTGTAGGCGGCCGCGTGGAAGATGATCTCGGGACGATGCGCGGCGAACGTATGCTCCAGCCGCTGCGCATCCAGAATGTCCCCCAGCACGACTTCCAGGGTGAGACCCGGGAAACGGCTTGATAGGTCGAGTTGAACCTGGTGGAGGTTGTTCTCGCTCTGTTCAAAGAGGATCAGGCGCGCGGGCTGGAACCTGGCGAGCTGCCGGGAGAGTTCCGAACCGATCTAACCCCCGGCACCGGTGACAAGGACCCGTCTTCCTCGGATCTTTTCCTCGACCTCCGGGTCGTTGATCTTGATTTCGGGCCGCCCCAAAAGATCCTCGATCTGAAGGTTGCGGATATCGGCGATCGACATGGTCCCGCCGAAGATGCCGCTCCAGGTCGGCAGGATCTTGATTGGGAGCCCGAAGTCCTTGCAGCGGTTGATGATGGCGCGGGTCTGCTGGGGGGTCGCGGAGGGGATTGCGATCAGGATCTCATCCGGCTGAATCGCCTTGACCGCGGCGTCGAGCTCCTTCATGGTTCCGAGGACGGGGATATCGTGAATCTTCGAGTTCTTCTTTCTCGGATCGTCGTCGATGAAGCCGACCGGCTTCCGGTTGTAGGAGGGGTTCTGCCTCATGTCGCGCGCGATCATCTCGGCCGCATTTCCGGCCCCGATGATCAACACCCGCCGGGCCCCGATGTCCGTCTGGGTTAAGGTCGAATAGACCCGCCGCGAGACGCGGATCCCGGAGAGGACCAGGAGGAGGATACAGGCATCCATCAGGAAGACGGAACGAGAATAGCTGCTCCCCCGAATCAGGATGATCGCCGCCCAGATCCCGACGGAACTTAAGGTCACCGCCCAGATCAGGCTTAACAGATCCCGGATGCTGGTGTAGCGCCAGAGCCCCTTGTGGAGGCCGAAATAGTGGAGCACCACCATCCGGAAGAAGAGGACGATCGGGAGGGTCTTTAAGAAAAGCCTGAACTTCTCGTGGGGGATATCTCCGTTGTAGAGGAGCCAGAACGCGGCATAGTTGGAGAGGATCACCGTGGCGATGTGGATCAGCGTGATGATCCTTCTTCTGAACTTCTGGGCTACCTCTTTGACCATTTTCCCGTGTCCTCCTCTCCCTTTTGAAAAGGGGAAGGGGAGTGAGAGGAGGAGTGTGATCACTGTTGAAAAGAGGATCTTCAGGTCGAGCGAGAAACTCCTGTTGCGTACGTAGAGTTTCGCCAGTTTGATCTTCTCGGGGAGGATGGTCTTGCTGTAATAGGCCTCCGGATCGTCGGAATGCCCCAGGAGGATCTCCTCATCCTTAAACGTCAGGGAGGCGAGATCGGTGATTCCCGGCTTTTCTTGCAGAATGATCTCATAGTCGCGCCGGAAGCGCTCGACATAGGCCGGGACCTCCGGGCGGGGGCCGACGAGGCTCATCTCTCCTTTGATGACGTTGATCAGTTGGGGGAGTTCGTCGATCTTTAAATCTCGTAAGATCTTGCCGATCGGGGTGATCCGCGGATCCCCCTCGGCGGTGATCGGCGGCCCGATATCCGGGGCGTTTTTCACCATTGTCCGAAACTTGTAGATGTAAAAGGTCCGGAACATCTTTCCGAGCCGTTTTTGGCGAAAGAAGAGCGGCCCGGAGGAGGTCAGTTTAATGAAAAGCGCGACGACCAGGAAAAACGGGGAGAGGAGGATCAGGCCGAGAAGAGAGAGAGAGAAATCGAGGATCCGCTTGGACAAATTACCTCCGCAGAAAGGGAGAATACCCTAACACAGATTATCCGAAGAGACAAACAATCGGAAGAGGGTCTCGACCAGCGCGCGGATCCGATCGCGCGTGTCCCGGTAGGCGGCCAGGAGCTCCTCATCCGCCCCTTTCACCCATCCCGGATCGGCGATGTTCCATGAGAGCCTTTTGACCGGGCGGGGGAAGACAGGGCACTCCTCCTCGCGGCAGAGATTGATGACCAGGTCGATCCGATCAAACGGGATCGCGTTAAGCCCTTTCGATTTCTGCTCCCGAATGTCGATCCCCGCCTCCTGCATGATCCAGATCGTTCGCGGATCGACTACCCCGGAGGGCCTGGATCCGGCGCTGTAGATCTCGGTTCCCGGGGGCGCCATCTTGCGGGCGAACCCCTCGGCCATCTGGCTGCGGCAGGCGTTTCCAATGCAGAGGAAGAGGATCCCTTTCATACTCTCGATATCTGGTCGGGGCGCCCGGATTTGAACCGGGGACCTCCTGCTCCCAAGGCAGGCGCGCTACCAGGCTGCGCTACGCCCCGTTATCGGAAAAACCGTCCTCGCAAAATCTCCATCGCCTGGGCCAAGGCGCGGCCCCGATGGGAAATCTTATCCTTCTCCGCAGGCGGGAGCTCCGCAAAGGTCTTTCCATATTCCGGAACGAGAAAGAGCGGATCATAACCGAAGCCCCCCGAGCCGCGCTCATCGAGGGCGATCCTCCCTTCGCAGGAGGCCTCGGCCATCTCGACCTTCCCATCCGGCGACGCGACCGCAACCGCGCAGACGAAGCGCGCCCCCCGCTTCCCTTCAGGAACCTGGGCAAGCGCTTTCAGGAGGCGCCGGCGTCGATCGACATCGTCCGTCCCGTAGCGCGCCGAGAAGAGGCCCGGCTTGCCGCCGAGCGCCTCCACCTCGATCCCGGAGTCGTCCGCAAGGGCGATCTCGCCGGTCCACCGCGCCGCGCCAAGCGCCTTCGCGGCGGCGTTTGACCGATAATCCTCCCCCTCCTCGGGGAGCGGCGGGGCTTCGGGAAAATCGTCCAGCGTCAGGATCTCGGCGGAAATCCCACGCGAGAGGATCCGCTTCATCTCTTCTCCCTTGCGTCGGTTGGCGGTTGCAAGGACCAGCCGGGGCTTAACATCAGCGGGCTCGACCGAGCGCCTCTCCCTGAAGGGCGACCAGCCGCTTGATGCCGACTGCGGCGAGTTTCATCAGGGCGTCGAGATCCTTTTTCGTAAACGGTTTTTTTTCCGCCGTTCCCTGGACCTCCACGAACCTCCCTCCGGCGGTCATCACCACATTCATATCGACCTCGGCGGCGGAGTCCTCGGCGTAGTTTAGATCGAGGAGGAGAGCGCCGTTCACCCGCCCGACACTCACCGCAGCGACCTGCTCGTGGAGCGGGACTTTCTCAAACCACCCCATCGATCTCCCCTTCTCCAGCGCCTGCGCGAGCGCCACATAGGCCCCGGTGATCGCGGCGGTCCGGGTCCCACCGTCGGCCTGGAGGACGTCGCAGTCGATCCAGACGCTCCGTTCCCCCATCGAATCCATGTCGGTCACCGCCCGAAGCGCGCGGCCGATCAGCCTCTGAATTTCCTGCGTTCTCCCGCCGGCCCCCCGCTCGCGTGGAATCCGTTCGGCGGAGGAGCGGGGGAGCATCCCGTACTCCGCCGTTACCCACCCCTTCTTCGAGCCGCGCCGAAAAGGGGGAACCCGCTCCTCAAGCGTGGCCGTGCAGATGACTTTCGTCTCCCCCATCTCGATGAGGGCGGACCCCTCCGCCAGTTTCATATAGCCCGGCGTGATCTTTACCGGCCGCAGTTCGTTTTTCTGTCTCCCGTCGATCCGTTTCAAAGTGGGCTTGAGTATAAATCATTTTCGGCGCAATTGGAGACTCAATTTTGTGAGCGTGGCGAGGATCAAAAGCGGGAGGGTCGGAAAGAGGAGGATCTTGGCCGCGTCGGCAATGACGGTCGGCCAGAACGGAGCCGGCTTCACGACCTTCGACATAGAGACCGGATCGTAATCGATCTTCCCCCTGTTGAGCGCATCGACCAGGATCATCCTCTGGTTATTGTCGACCTGCGCCTCTTGGGGGTCGAGACTCTTGCTCGGAACCAGTCGGTAGTGCGGCGGTCTCCAGGCGATTCCGCCCAACGTGAAGATAATCGCAAAGACAAGCCCAACGCTCCAGAGGGCGGGGAGATCTTTTTTGTCGAACAGCCGGCTCATAGACTTGGGGGAGGATTTTATAGCATCCTTGCGAGGGCGCAAGGGATTACCTCCTTCGTCCCGGCGGCCCGGAGGGCGGATGCGGCGTTGGAGATCGTCGCGCCGGTCGTGAAGACGTCATCCACGAGGATGAGGCGGCGCTCTGCAATCCGGTCCGAAGAGGGGGCCTCGAATGCCCCGGCGACATTCTCCTCCCGCTCGGAGCCGGTGAGGCCGACCTGCGGAGGAGTCGGCCGAATTCTTACAAGCGCCATCGGGAGGAGCGGGAGGCCGAGGCGGCGCGCCAAGACCGCCGCGATCAGGAGCGACTGATTGTATCCCCGCTCGCGGAAGCGCGATGGATGGAGTGGAACCGCCGTTACCCCGTCCGCGGATAGCGGAGCGCACGTGGGTGCCAGCAGGTCGGCGAGCGGGTCGGCCAGCCTCGGGAGGTTGCGATATTTCAGATGGGCGATCGCCTCGACCATCCTCCCCTCGTAGATGAATCCGACGACCATGCGGCGGAACGGGTAGGCCTTCCGGCAGCGGATACAGAGGGAGCGGTCGGGATCGGCGGGTCTAAAGCAGCCGCCGCAGATCTCGGCTCGGAAGGGGCGAAACGAGAGATGGCACTCCTCGCAGAGGAGGGGAGAGACGAAATCCCCGGAGTCTGAGCCGCAGAGGGAACAGCGGGGCGGGAGAAAGAGATCGAGGATCTGCCTGATCACAGCGCGGTATTATACCCTTTCGAGCCGGCGGGCACCTGGTGTATGATCGCGGCCTGTGCTTGTCTGAACCGATAAGATTCAGGAGGTGTCAATGATCCGGGAAACGATCGTCACCCTTTCGATCTTCTTGATCTTAGTGGGCGGGGCGCAAGCGGCGGAAAAGGGGGGGAAGATGTTCGCGCTGATCGATACAAGCGAGGGGAAGATCAAGATTGAACTGTTTGAGAAGGAGGCGCCGAAGACGGTCGCCAACTTTGTCGGCCTTGCTGAGGGGACAAAGGAGTGGGTCGATCCGAAGAGCGGGCAGAAGGTGAAGCGGCCGCTCTATGACGGCCTGACCTTCCATCGGGTGATCCCAAAGTTCATGATCCAGGGGGGAGATCCGCGGGGAGATGGAACCGGCGGGCCGGGCTATCGCTTCGAGGATGAATTCTCACCGAATCTGAAATTCGACCGTCCCGGGCGGCTTGCGATGGCGAATGCCGGGCCGAACACGAACGGGAGCCAGTTCTTTATCACGGAGGGGCCGACCGACTGGCTGAACAACCGGCACACCATATTCGGGCAGGTGGTCGAGGGAGAGGAGATCGCCCATAAGATCGCGACCGTCCCGACCGGCCCCGGGGATCGCCCCAAGACCCCGGTGGTCATCAAGCATGTCGAGATCGTTCGGGAAGGGAAATAGGGAATTGGGGGAGGGGGGGGAGGGCTCGGGAGGGGACTTGTCCCCTTCCGCCACTCTCGAGGACGATCCCTCCGACATCTTGGGGAAAGCCAAGTATGGCCGGGGCGCGGTTGATCAGAAGAAACTTGATGCGATCGCCTCGGGACGATGGAGGCCGGCGCCGCCGCCTCCGGCCGCCCTCGCGCGGGTTCGGATTTTAACGGGCCATATCGGCTCGTATCCTGTCAAAGGATATCTCCTGGTCAACCGAGAGCGGCACGAAGCACTCCTGTTTGATACCGCATATGACCCGAGCGTCGCTTTCGCGGCCCTTTCCGCCGAGCGGCTCCGGCTCGCCGCCGTCTTTATCACGCATACGCACCGGGACCATGTCGGCGGGATCGACCGGATCGTGAAGGAGACCGGCGCGAAGGTCTATCTCCATCCGAGAGAGGGGGAGAAACTGGGGGTCGGCGAGCGGCCGGTTGGAGAGGGGGAACCGATCGAGGCGGCTGGACTCTCGATTTATCCGCTTGAGACTCCCGGCCACACTCCTGGCGGAACAAGTTATCTCCATCGGATGCCGGGCGGCCCGCCGATCGTCTTTGTAGGGGACGCCCTCTTTGCCGGCTCGGTCGGCCGCGCCTACTCGACCGAAAGTTATCCTGTCCTTCTCTCCTCGATAAAGAAGAAGATTCTGACTCTCCCGGCTGATACGATCATCTTTCCCGGCCACGGCCCCACCTCCACCGTCGGGGAAGAGATCGTCGGGAACCCCTTCTTTTGATCCGCGTGGTATAAATCGGTTGATTTTGCAGTTCTAACAATGTTATTTTTCTTGCTGTTTTGGCCTTTCTGTTAAGATACCGCGTCTTTTGGTCATAGAGCAAATTCGGGAGGAATCGGTCTGATACCATCGAGCATGGATTCTGAGCGGATCGAAAAGGTCTACTCGGTCTTTTCCGGGTTCTACGATCTGGTCTTTGGGAGCCTTTTTCATCCCTCCCGGGAGGCCGCGATCGATCTTCTCGGGATCGAGCCGGGGGCCGAGGTCCTGGAGGTGGGGGTCGGGACCGGTCTCTCGCTCCCCTTCTATCCTAAAAACTGCCTGGTGACCGGGATCGACCTCTGCGAATCGATGCTTGTAAAGGGGAGAAAGAGGGTGGCGAAACTGGGGCTCTCCCACGTCAGCCTGATGAAGATGGACGCGATGGAGATGGATTTTAAGGAGAACCGGTTCGACGCCGTCTTCGCCGCCTATGTCATCTCGACCGTTCCCGAGCCGCCGCAGGTCGTCTCGGAGATGGTCCGGGTCTGCAAGCCGGGGGGCCGCATCGTCTTTTTAAACCATTTTAAAAATGGCAATCCGATCATCTCCGGGTTTGAGAAGATGATCTCCCCGATCACGATGCGGCTGGGCTTTCGGGCTGATCTGGAACTTGCCGCGATCCTCGACGGAATGCCGCTGAAGGTTGAGCACAAGGAGAAGGTTCAGCCGTTGAACTACTGGAAGATCGTCCAGTGCACCAACGGGAAGGGGAATAACGGCTCCCCTTCCGTCCACTAAACCCACCGTGGCCTCCGAAAAACCAGCGACCCGCCGGGAGCGGGACCCCCTCGGCGAAGTCGAGGTCCCCCAGGACGCCTACTATGGCGTCCAGACCGCCCGCGCGGTAGGGAATTTCCCGATCTCCGGGATCCGGCCGCACCGCAAATTCATCGCCGCCACCGCCATGGTCAAGTGGGCCGCCGCCGAGGCGAACCGCGAGACCGGGCGGCTGGCGCCGAGGCTGGCCGAGGCGATCATCAAGGGCGCGCGCGAGGTGGTCCAGGGAAAGTGGGACACCCACTTTGTCGTGGACGTCTTCCAGGCCGGCGCCGGGACCTCCCACAACATGAACGCCAACGAGGTGATCGCCAACCGGGCGATCGAGATTCTCGGGGGAAGCCGCGGCGATTACAAAACCGTCCATCCGAACGACCATGTGAATATGTCGCAATCGACCAACGACGTCTTCCCGACCGCGATGCGGGTGGCGGCCCTGTTGCTTGCCCCCGATCTGGTTGATGCGCTCGAACGTCTGGCGGCGGCGCTGGATGGGAAGGGGCGGGAGTTTGGCCGGGTGATCAAGTCGGGCCGGACGCATTTACAGGACGCCACGCCGGTGAGGCTGGGGCAGGAGTTTGGGGCCTACGCCGCTGCAATCCAAAAGGGGCGGGCGCGGATTCGTGTGGCGATGGACGGCCTGCGGGCGATCGGGATGGGGGGGACGGCGGTCGGGACCGGGATCAACATCCACCCGGATTACCGGCGGATTGTGACCGAGCGGCTCGCGGAGATCTCAGGGCTTCCGCTTCTGGCCGCCGAGGACTACTTCGAGGCGATGCAGAGCATGGCGCCGTTCGTCGCGCTCTCGGGGGCGCTGCGCGAGTTGGCGGTGGAGCTGATCCGGATCGCGAATGACCTTCGGCTCTTGTCCTCCGGCCCGCGTACCGGTTTGGGCGAGATCACCCTCCCGCCGGTCCAGCCCGGCTCGTCGATCATGCCGGGGAAGGTGAATCCGGTGATGGCCGAGGTGACCGACATGATCGGCTTCCACGTCATCGGAAATGACCTGACCGTGGCGATGGCGGCGCAGGCGGGGCAGTTGGAATTAAACGTGATGATGCCGGTGATCAATTTCAATCTGCTCCAGTCGCTTGAAATTCTGGCGAACGGCGTGCGCCTGTTCACCGATCGATGCGTGGTCGGAATTACGGCGAATGTCGAGCGCTGCCGCGAGTTGGCCGGAAAGTCGATTGGCCTAGCGACGATCTTAAACCCATCGATCGGCTACGAGGCCGCCGCGGCGGTGGCCAAGGAGGCGACGGCGAGGGGGAAATCGCTGCGCGATGTGGTGGTCGAGAAGAAGATCCTCTCCCCGGAGGAGGCGGATCGGATCTTGAACCCGGCCGCCATGACGGAACCGGGATATGTGAAGAAGGAAGAATGGAAAGAGGAGAAGCGGGGGAAAAACCGCCGAAAGTAACCGCTTATGCCTCCCGCATCCGTTGGCCGGGAATTTTTCAGACGACGAGAGGGAGCTCTTCCAACGACTTGATCACGGCGAGCGGCTTCACGTCCGGCGGGAGTGGGTCGCCGCGGCGGTTCATCCAGATGGCCGGGATGCCGGCGCGCTCGGCGCCACGGATATCCACCTCCAGCCCGTCGCCGACGAAGATCGCCTCCTGGGGCGCAACTCCAAGTTGGTGCAGCGCCGCCTGAAAGATCGCTGGATGCGGCTTGCGATATCCCACCTCGGCCGAGACGATGATCCGCTCGAAAAATGGATGGATCCCTTCACGCCTCAGCACATTCCAGACCGTCGGGGCGTGGTCGAAATTCGAGACGAGCGCGAGCCGGTATTTTTTCTTCAGATGTTCGAGGACCGAGCGGTGCGCCGGCTCGAAGAGAAGACAGTGCGATATCTCTTCCAGATGCGCCTGGACGATTGCGGCAAGGGCCAGACCGTTCACGCTCTGAAGCGAATTTCCTTCCGGCAGCTCCTCGCGCATACGCGACAGCAGAAGCGAAAAGCGGCCGTGCGAGGGGATCTCCCGATGAGTCTCCTCCCGGATCGCGCCGATCTGCTCCAGGCAGGAGAGGAAGAGCCGGTAGAAATCGGGGTAGGGCGGAACCTCCCCCTCGAGCAGGAACTGTTTGAGAATATCGTAAACGACGCGGCTGGTCGTGTGGACCTTTGTCCCCTCGATCTCGACTTGGGGCATCCGGCTGTTGTCGAACGGCATCAGGGTATCGCAGAGATCGATGAGGAGGGCCTTAGTAGGCATTTTCAGCCACGACCTTAAGATTCCGCAAAAGACCGTTGCGGCCCGCCCGAGAGAGGGCCGTCGCGCCGAATTTTTTCTTAAAACTCTCCTCAAGATCGGCCGCCGTAATGTATGCTCCCGCCCCCGCTTGAGACGAAAACTCAGGCTCGGCAGTCGGGACCGGAGCGGCATTCAGAGGGCAGACCTCCTGGCAGATATCGCATCCGAAGGCCCACTTCTTAACCAAGGGACGCAACTCCGCGGGGATCTCACCGCGCTGCTCGATCGTCAGATATGAGATGCAGCGGCGAGCGTCGAGTTGAAACGGCCCGATCAGAGCGCCGGTGGGACATGCCTCGATGCAGGCACGGCAGGCGCCGCACTGATTGATCTTCGGCTGATCCATTTCAAGCTCTAAATTGGTGATCAGTTCGGCCAAAAAGACCCACGATCCGAACCGCTCGGTGATCAGGGTCGTGTTCTTACCGATGAATCCGAGCCCGGCCCGCTCAGCGAACGCCCGCTCGAGGACCGGCCCATGATCGACATAGGAGCGGCTGACCCGACCGCCTAGCTCGCGGATTACCGCAGCCAGCCGGTCGAGCATCTTTTCGATCACGAGGTGATAGTCGGCGCCCCAGGCGTATCGGGCAATCCTCCCGGCGGGGCCGGAAGCCTCCAGGGGCTCCTCCGGCCCGGGCTGATAGTAATTTTTCGCAAGGGAGACGACGCTTCTCGCCCCTGGGAGGATCTCCTCCGGATGGGCGCGGCGTAACGGGTCGCGTCGCATATATTCCATATCGCCGGCAAAGCCTCTCTCGATCCATTTGAGGAGCCGCTCCTCCCCTTCCAGCGCAGGCTCGGCCGATGTGATCCCGACGAGATCGAACCCGAGAGCAGTTGCGGCCTCTTTGATCCGCGCAGTGACGACCTCGGCGGCTGTCATAAGCGCTCCGAAATAAAGCGAGCCGTCGCCGGCGGGAAGGGATAGCGGGCCAGGTCTTCGCGCGCAACCCAGCGGACCTCGGCGCATCCGATGGGGCGAGGGCTCCCGCCGAGGATCTCGCAGCGGAAGAAATAAAAGAGTATTTCCCGATCGGGATAAGCGTGGGCAAAAGAGGTAATCTCACCGTGCACTCCGACCTCGATCGCTAGCTCCTCCCGCACCTCCCGCACCACGCAGAGAGCAGGGGGCTCGCCGGGGAGACATTTCCCTCCCGGGAATTCCCAAAGCCCGCCGAGGTGGGCGTCCTCATAGCGGCGTGCAATCAAATAATGCGCCCCCTTTTCGATCACCGCGCAGCCGACCGCGATCTCCATCCGGGCCAATTTAGCACAGAGGCGCCGCCGGTTGAAGGGTTATCCGATAAAAGTTATAGTGGCTCGACATGAAATTTCTGCGAAGGATCAAAATGCTTTTCAATCCGGAAATCCGCAAGATCAGGAACCCCGCGCTCCGAGAGATATATTTAAACGGGCAACCGCAGGGTAAAATAAAAGATGCCATCGATCGCATTGGGCGACTTTCCCAGGCCATGAAAGAGGGGAGCGCCTATATCTACGAACGGGTATTCCAGCAGGTCTTTCACGAATATGACGAGCGGTTCGGGAGCGACATCCTTGCGAAGATGAGCCCGGAGCGCCGCAAGAGGATGGAGCGGCGGATTGTGGACTATCTATTGGTCTGTGTCTTTCGCGAGATGACTCAGATCGCCGGAGATCCGGCGGCCGGGTCGCTCTTCACCGACGCCATCCATTTCGAGATCTTCGGCGCGCCTCCCGGGGCCGATGGCTCTTTCATCGATTTTCTGACCTATGAAAACCCGAATCTGGAGGATCCGAAGAGCGCCCCGGTCTTCAAGTTCGGACACGAGATGTCGCAGATGACCGGGACGATCGACATGAGTTTCCCCCTGGTGATGGCCCAGCAGTCTGCGATCGTCCTGGAGCTCGGCAAGAGGCTGGTCCGATTTGCCCTCTTCGATGAGCCGATCGACGGAGGGGGAAAATGACCGCCGGACGAAGCCGCTACTATCTCCTTCCGGTCGCCTGGATGATCCTCCTTTTCTATTTCTCGGGGGACGCGGGCTCGTTTTCCCGGACCAGCGCGATCATGATTCCGATCATCCGCTTCTTTTTCCCCCAGATGGCCCCTAGAGATCTCTTCCTGCTGGTTCGGATCATCCGGAAGATCTTTCACTTTGTCGACTACGGGATACTCGCAGGACTCTGGTTCTGGGCGCTCAACGGAGGGAAGTTGACCTGGTCTTCACGGGTCGCAGCGATTGCGCTGTCGATCTCTGTGGTCTATGGAGGCCTGGACGAACTCCACCAGTGGTTCGTTGAGACCCGGACGGCAAGCCTGATCGATGTCGCCATCGATTCGGCCGGGGCCGCGTTCGCCCTTGTTGCACTTTTTGCGACCGGGGGGGAGGGGAGGGGCAACCGGGCCCTCGCCTTTTTTCTCTGGTGGTTCACCTGGGGAGTGGTCTCTGTTGCGCTGATCTTAGCCCCTTTTCGAGGGACCGGCTCGGTGGCCCTAAATCTTGGCTTGATTCTCATCGGCGGCGCTGCTGCCGGGATTTCCGCCGTCGCAATCTCCCGAAGGCGGAGCGCGGAATCCCGCCGCTGGTATCACTAATTAAACGGGGTCTTCGCGTAAGTGAGTGGGTGATTTTAGCCTTCTGGCCATCCTATTCCCCTCCTTTGTAAGGAGGGGTAAGGGGAGGTAGATTCCGACAACAACCGATGGCTCAACTCTTCAAGCACTCCTTCGATGTTGTTCAAGA
>CAZSHZ010000168.1:0-15458 GCA_964606955.1 uncultured Nitrospirota bacterium | reverse complement strand
CTCCTCCTCTCCGAAGGGAAGGTCCCGCAGGATGCGGCGGTCCTTGTGGTCGCCGGTCCGACGCGCCCCTTCCTCCCGGAGGAGAAAAAATCGCTTGAGGAGTATCTGGACGGCGGCGGACAGATGCTTCTGATGCTCGATCCGGAGGAGGACGGTGATCTTGCCGATCTCCTCTCCCGCCGCGGGGCCATTCTGAAGAGAAACATGATCATCGATCCGATCTCGCGCCTCTTCGGGGGGGCATTCAACGTCCCGATCGCCCAACCCGGCTCCTATCTGCATCAGGAGATCACGGGGGATTTTAATCTTCCGACTTTCTACCCGCTGGCGCGATCGTTGGAGAAGGTGGAGGCGAAAGGGTTTAGATTTGCTCCGATCGTCCAGAGCAGCGCGAATTCTTGGGCGACTTCGCGCGGGATTCGGGAGGGAGAAAGCGCTGTCCGCTTCGATCCCGCAACCGATCAGAAGGGCCCGGTCGTGATTGCCGCGGCGCTCACCTCCGATTCGGCCTCGGCAGAGTCTGCCCCGCCGTCGGATCAGGCGAGCCCTCCCGCCGCCAAGCCGCGACTGGTCGTCTTCGGCGATTCGGATTTCGCCACCAACAACTACTTCCAGTCGGCTGGAAACGGCGATCTCTTCCAAAATGCCGTCTCCTGGCTTGCCCGGGAGGATGAACTGGTCTCGATTCGGCCCAAGGAGGCCAAAACGACCCCCCTGTTTCTCACGCCGGCCCAGGGCAAACTCCTCTTCTATCTTCCGGTGGTCATCCTCCCCGCCGCCATCTTCATCGGCGGCTTTTCAGTCTTCCTGCGCCGAAGAAGACTCTAGGCCTAAATGCGCTTCAAAGGGACGATCCTCCTCGCCGTCATCGCGCTTCTGATGGGGGCGTACCTCCTCTACGTCGAACTTCCCCGGGAGGCAAAAAAGGGAGAAGAGGAGGAGAAGTCGAAAAGGGTCTTCTCCTTCTCCGAATCGAACGTCACCGGCCTGATCTTCCAGTATCCCGAGGTTGAGGTCGAATTGGAGCGGCACCCCGAGGGGAATCTCCCCGGCGGGAATTGGGAGATGATCCGTCCGTTGGAGGTCCGTGCCAACGACTCCTTGGCCGGCAACATCGCCTCGGTGCTGGAGAGGCTCACCTACTCTCGGGTTGTCGAGGAGGTGGAGGATCTGAAGCCCTACGGGCTCGACCCGCCGGAGTTCGCCGTGATCGCGATCCTCAACGGCGTTGACCGTGAGCGTCTCCTAGTCGGGGGGGCCACCCCGAAGGGGACCGAGGTCTACATCCAAAAAGATGGGGAGGCAAGGGTCCTTCTCACCGATGCATTCAACAAGGAGACCTTGCGCCGGACCGTCAACGACCTTCGCAAGCGTGAGGTTCTCACCTTCAGCCGGGGAGACGTCAAACGGATCGATCTGGAATCTCTCGGCCCCAAGGAGGAGAGGGTCGCGGTTTCGCGGGAGGGATCCGACTGGAAGGTGAAGGGGGCGGGGGGGCCGGCCGCGCTTTCCGATTTTCCCGCCGACTCTTCGACCGTGAATAGTTTCCTCGCCGCCCTTTCCGATCTGCGGGCGGAGGATTTTGTGGACCGGGAGAAGGAGAAGAAGCGGAAGGCTCTCGGCAAGCCGACGCTGGTGGTCAATCTTCGGATCGGAGAGGTTAATCAGAGGGTCGAGTTCTTTTCCCCCAAACAGGAGCCGGGTGTGCTCTACGTGGCAACCTCCCGTTTAGAGGACCCGATCTTCAAGTTGAAGCGCTCCGATCTCTTGGCGCTGAGCAAAAGGCCGGTCGATTTCCGGGACCGGCTCGCGGTCCACTTCGATTCCACTGACGTGGACGAGGTCGAGGTGGAGCGATCGGGGACAGAGCGCTACATCCTCAAGCGAGCAGGCGGGGAGTGGACGATAGAGACCAAGGGAGAGAAGAAAAAGATGGAGGGGCCGACGGTGAGCCGATTCCTCTCGGATACCCAGTTTCTTCGGATTGAGGAGTTCGTCGATCAGGCCCCGCCGGCCGAGAAGATCGGGCTTTCGCCGCCGCAGACGAAGATCGTTATCCGGTCAACCGAGAAGAAACGGGAGGTGACGCTGACTCTCGGGAAAGAGGAGGGGGACCGGATCTGGGCGGCCTCCTCGCAGCAACCGGGGACGTTCAAAATCAAGAAGGGATTTTCGGTCCCGTTAGCGAAAAGAGTCGGTTAAAGCGCGGATCGCTTTTCTCCAGCGCTCCCGCAATCGGAGGCGAAGGTCCCGGCTGATACGCGGACGGTAGTGTTTCGTCACGGTCGGGGGAAGACCCCCCTTCCCCCAGAGTCCGGCGGCCCGTCCCGCGAGATAGGCGGCCCCCGCCGACGTTGCTTCCGAGAGCGAGAGACTTTTGAGGGGGCGCCCCAGAAGGTCTGCCTGAATCTGTAGGAGTATCCCGCTTTTCGAGAGACCGCCCGCCGCGACGATCGGCCCGATCGGGATCTTCCGGTCCATCCTCTCGAGGATATCGGCGACCCGATGCGCGATCCCTTCTAGCACGGCGCGGACGATCTCTTCGCGCCGATCCTCCCGCCCGATACCGATCAGCGCAGCCCCGCCGGTGTCGATCCAATGGGGAGCGGCTAGGCCGGCGAACGCCGGTATGAAGAGAGGGCTGCCTGAGGCGCCCGCGCGCTGAGCGCCGGCCTGACCCATCCGATCGATCTCCCTCTCACTGCGGAGGAGCCCCGCGGCGATCAGCCATCGGAGCGCCGCGCCGGCGGAGTTCACCGTTCCTTCCAATGCCCATTCGGTCTCCTTTTCGTCGGATCGCGCGATGCTACAGAGGAGTCCTTCGACCCGCGTCTTTCGGCGACCGGTGTGGGCAAGGACAAAGGCGCCGGTCCCGTAGTTGATCGCGATCCTCCCCCCTTTTCGGCACCCCATTCCGGCGAGCGCCGCCTGCTGATCGCCGATCGAGACCCAAATCGGAGTCCGCTCACCGGGGGAGAGTGAAAGGAGACCGAATGGAGGGTCGCTGCACTCGGTCGGAAGAACCTGCGGGAGGGATTGCAGCGGGATTTCAAAAATATCGAGCAGCCAGCCATCCCATTTTCTTTTTTGAATGTTGTAGAGGAGGGTCCGGGCGGCGTTCGTTTCGTCTGTGACCGGCTCTCCGCCGCCGGAGAGCCGGGCGATCAGCCAGGAGTTGACCGTTCCGAAGACGATCTCCCCCTTTCGCGCGCGGCGGCGCAGATTCGGGTTCCGGTTTAAAAGCCAAGCGATCTTGGAGGCCGAGTAGTGGGGGGAGAGGCGGAGGCCGGTCCGCCGCCTGATCTCGTCCGCGTGCGGAAGGAGGCGACGGCAGAGGGGATCCCCTCGGCGATCCTGCCATGAGATGGCGGGGGAGAGAGGCCGTCCGCTCGATCTCTCCCAGGCGAGGATTGTCGACCGCTGATTCGCGATCGCGGCGGCAACGATTCGGGAGCGCCGGGGAAGTCCGCGGAGCGCTTTTGCGAGCGCCTTCCCCTGCGCGGCGACAATCTCTTTAGGGTCCTGCTCGACCCACCCGGGACGGGGGAGGGTAATGGAAAGTGGCGCCTCGCCCCAACCGGCCCGGGTGCCACGCTCGTCGAACAGGGTCGCCCGACAGCGGCTGGTTCCGGCGTCAAGCGCAAGGATAAACCTCACCGATCCGGGCTATCTCCCTTCTTTATGGTGATCTCCCGCTGGGGAAACGGGATTTCGATTCCCCGCTCGGCAAAGAAGCGGTGGATCTCGAAGTTCAGTTCTGAAGTGATCCTTCGGTGGCCTTTTGGGAAGGCCACCCAGACAAGGAGTTCGAGCTGAATCCCCGAGTCCCCGAACTGTGTCAGCCAGACCTCAGGCGCCGGCTGAGGGAGCACCCGGGGATGCGCCCGGGCGACCTCCAAGAGGGTCTCTTTCGCTCGGTTCAGGTCCGACCTGTAACCGACTGAGAGTGGGAGATGAAGTCGGATGCGCGGATCGCCGTAGGACCAGTTGGTGACCTTTTCCGTGATGAACTGCGAGTTCGGGACGATGATCGTGATGTTGTCGGGAGAGACGATCGTTGTGGAGCGGATCCGGATCTCCCGCACATCGCCGCTCGTCTCCCCTACCGTGACCCGGTCGCCGGGCACGATCGGCCGCTCGAAGAGGAGGATCAGGCCACAGATGAAGTTGTTGGCGGTGTTCTGGAGACCGAAACCGATCCCGACCGAGAGGAGGCCGGCGACGACGGCGAGGCTCGTCAGCGAGAGGCCGATGAACTGAACGGCGAGGATCACGGCAAGGGACATGACGAAATAGTGAAAGAGGCGCGACAGGGTGAACTGGAGCCCCGGGTCGAGTTTGAAGTGGGGGAAGACCCGCCTGCGCAGGAGCCTCTGGGCCAGGCGCGAGATCGTCCAAGCGACCAGGACAAAGAGGATCATGGAAAGGAGGGAGGCGAGCGTGACCGGGGTCTGCTGAATATGGAACAGGGGCGTCTGGAGAATCTCCGCGAATGTCTTCATCGGAGTTGAAGCCGGGCGAAGCGCGCCTTAATCGACCAGATCCTCTCGGCGCGCCGCTTGTAGGAAGGGGAGAGCCGGACCACTTCGATCGACCGTGAAAAGGCCTCTTTTGCGGCGGCGGAATTTCCCGCTCTTCGCTCAAGCAGACCCAACCGGTAATACCCCTCCGTAGAGGAGGAGTGGATTAAAAAGAGGGCGTCCAGCTCCTTGCGCGCCTCTTCATAGTGGCCGGCGCCCAGATAGAATCGCGCAAGGAGTAAATGCGGCTCGCCGTAGCGAAAGCGGGGGCTCTTCGCGAGCGCCTTTCGGATCTTCTCTTCCCCCTCCTTCTCTTTGCCCGAATAAAGGAGGGCCCAGCCGAGATAATAATTGGTCTCATCGGAATCCGCCATCCGTTCATACGCCTTGCGAAGGTGGGGGAGGGCGGCGGAGAAACGCCCCCGGATGACTAGGAGCCTTCCGAGGTCGTTTCGGGCTGCCGCATTTTCAGGGGACTGCTCGACCTCGCGCCTGAGGAGGGCGATCGCACGCTCCGTCTGATAGCGGTCGACAAGGCGCCGGGAGAGGCCTAAAAACCGGATGTCCGCAGCCAGGTAGACCCCCGCGATGATCAGAAGAGCGACCAGCGGGCTGCCGGTGAGGAGGGCCAGGAGGTAGAAAAAGAGGATGCTGCGCATGCCCCGCTCGAATAGTAGTCAGACTCCCCGTGGTTTGTCAAAGCGGTGTAATTCTTTTAGAATCGCCGCATGCGCTACGTCGTGGCGGCCTCCGATGAACTCCTGCATTATCTTTTGGGAGATTTCATCAATCGGGAGGTCCTCTTTCTGGTGGAGGACCAGGCTCTCGCCGATCGGCTCTCCGGCCTCGGCCGCAGCGTCCTTGAGGGGCGCTTTTCCGATCCGGACCTTTACCGGAAGGCCCTCCTTTCCCCCGAGGATCTGGTTATCCTTCAGCAGGAGGAGCCCAAGCGGATCAGAGAGATCCTCTCTGCGATGGAGGCCGCGGCCGTTGTCTTCCCGTTGATCCTGGTTCGCGAGGGGACCGAGGTCGACCCGGGCGAGTTTCCAAGGAGCACCGTCCTATCTTTGAAGAAGGCGATCAACCGCCTCTGGTATACCGAGGTCCGGGCGGCGCAGATCCGCAGGAGGGTGGCGGAGATCCTCGTGCTCCTTCAGCCGGCGTCCCGCGTGCTGTTGCTGATGCAGAAGGACCCGGATCCGGATTCGATCGGCTCTGCGCTCGCCCTCCGAGAACTGTTGGGCCGGACAAAAGCGACTGCCCCGATCGCGACCTTCGGCCAGGTCGAGCGGTTGCAGAACGTTGCGATGCTCCGGCTTTTGGATATCGATGTTGAGACGATCCGCTTGGCCGACGTGAAGGATTTCGAGCGGGTCTGTCTGATCGACACCCAGCCGGGGCATTTTTCCGTCCCCCCCTCACGCCTGGACGTGGTGATTGATCACCATCCGCTCGAGCCGCAGACCCGCGCCCCCTTTGTCGACGTGAAGGATCAGTACGGGGCGACCACCACCATCCTCGTGGAATATCTTCGTGCCGCCAACACGAGCGTCTCCCAGCGGCTGGCGACAGCACTCGTCTACGGGATCGTCAGCGATACCTTTTTCTTCGAGCGGGGGGTCCACCAAGCCGATATCGAAGCCTACTCCTTCCTCTATCCCCTGGCGAACCACGGCCTCCTCAGACGGATCGACCGCCCGGAAATTCCTCCCCACGACGTCGCCTTCGTTCAAAAGGCGATCCGCGAACTGAAGATCGTGGAGCGTATCCTCTTCACGCACGTCGGCGCGGTCCCGCGGCTGGACATCATCCCGCGCCTCGCCGATTTCTGCCTCCAGGTCGAAGGGGTCGAGTGGACGGTCGTCTCGGGAATCTCCGAGGGGTCCCTTGTGACCGCCGTCCGCTACGCCGGGGTTGCCCGCCACGCGGGGAGCGTGGTGCAGGAGGCCTTCGGAGGGCTTGGGAATGCCGGGGGACATCGCGCCATGGCGCGGGCGACCATTCCGCTCGCGGCGATAGCCGCGAGGCTCGGGAGCGTAGAGGAGGAGGCGATCAGAAAAATGGTGATGGCTGCCTTTATCTCCGCGCTGGAAAAGGGGAGGGGACAAGGAAAGGGGAGGGAAGAATGATCATCGTCCTCAAACAGGGGGCGAGCCGGGAGGATCGGGAGCGGGTGATCAAGGCGATCACCGCACTCGGATATCGGCCACACGTCATCGAGGGGGTTGAGCGGACGGTGATCGGAGCGGTCGGTGATGAGCGGGGAAAGGCGCGGCTGCAGGCCCTTGAAACGCTTCCGGGCGTTGAGAGCGTCGTCCCGATCCTAAAGCCGTTTAAACTGGCGAGCCGAGAGGTCAGACCGGAGCGTTCTGTCATCCGAGTTGGCGGGGGGAGGGCGCCGGTGGAGGTGGGGGGGGAGAGGCTTGCGGTGATCGCCGGTCCCTGCTCCGTGGAGTCGGCCGAGCAGATCCTGGAGGTCGCGCGGGCGGTGGCAAAGGCGGGGGCGCATCTTCTGCGCGGGGGGGCATACAAGCCGCGGACTTCGCCCTACACCTTCCAGGGACTGGAGGAGGAGGGGCTGAAACTTCTGGCCTGGGCGCGGGAGGAGACGGGGCTTCCGATCGTCACCGAGGTGATGGAGTCCTCCCAGGTGGAACTTGTTGCCGAGTATGCCGATGTCCTTCAGGTCGGGGCGCGCAACGTTCAGAACTTCCCGCTTTTAAAGCGGCTCGGCCAGATCGATAAGCCGATCTTCTTGAAGCGGGGGATGTCGACGACGATAGAAGAATATCTGATGTCGGCGGAGTATATCCTGACCAATGGAAACCCGAACGTGATCCTCTGCGAGCGGGGGATCCGGACATTCGAGACGGCGACCCGCAACACGCTTGATCTCTCCGCCGTGCCGGTCCTGCATGAGATGACGCATCTGCCGGTGATCGTCGATCCCTCTCATGGGACCGGGCATTTTAGATACGTCGCGCCGATGGCTTATGCGGCGGTGGCGGCCGGGGCGGACGGGTTGATGATCGAGGTCCACAACCGACCCGAGGAGGCGCTCTCCGACGGCGCCCAGTCGCTCAAGCCGAGCAAGTTTTCCGAGCTGATGATCCGCTTGCGGCTCTTTGCCCAGGCCGCCGGCCGGACGATCTAAGCACGATGAAACTCTCCGCCATTATTCCCGCCTATAACGAGGAATCGACGATCGAGGAGGTGATCCGGAAGGTCCAGGAGGTCCCGATCGGGTATCGGCCGAGGACGAAGTCGGAGGGGGAAAAGGTTCGTATTTAGATTTGCAGAGGTCTTCTGCTATGAGGTTGTCCGAGGAGAACATCTGGGCGGCAGCGTTTAAGAGATCGCGGCATCAGGCAACGGCCCGCTTTCTGGACGGGAGGGTTCTGGATGTCGGCTGCGGTCAGAACGAACTGATCCGAAATTATTCGGGGAGCGGAATAGGAGTCGATGTCTTCCCGTGGCGGGGGGCCGACCTCCTCTGCGATACCGAATCCCTCCCTTTCTCAGATGAGACGTTCGACACCGTCACGATGGTCGCCTCCCTGAACCATATCGTGGATCGCAGGAGCGTCCTTGCGGAGGCCAATCGGGTTCTGAAGAGGGACGGGCGGCTCCTTGTGACGATGATCGATCCGATCGTCGGCGTCGCCGCCCACTGCCTCGGCGGCCGCCATGAAGAATCAAAAATCCGGGGGAAGAGCAAGGGCGAACGGTCGGGGCTCTGGCGCCGCGAAGTCGTCGCCCTTTTGAAAGAGAGTGGTTACTCCCTCGAACGGATCGTCCGCTTCGGGCTATTGAAGTTGAACGCGCTCTATATCAGCCGGAAGATCCGCGCTACGGGATGAACTCCAGGATGCCCCAGACCCGCTGAGGCGACGGCTTTCCACCGCGCGAATCTGACGCCGGATCGGACGTCCGATCCGGCTCGGGCTGCCAGAGCCCCTCAATCGCCATCAGGGCGTATCCGCCGAAAAACCAGTTCTTCAGAATCGTGTTTCTCGACCAGAGGGTCAGATGACCGAGGCCATCGGCCGAGACCTTCCACCGGCGGGGGACCCGATAGAATGTCAGAAACGGCCGGTAGGCTTCGATCTCCTCGACCGATTTCAAAACGAGCGGCCCCCCCTCGGCCCGACCCCAGAGAAAGCCCCCCTTATTTTCGATCGTGTCGGCCAGCCGGTGGCGGTTCTTGAACTCCTCCGGGTCCGCAAAGTTCTGCCGCAGATAGATCTTCTCGCCCCGCTCGGACATCAGCATGAAGCCGTGAAAGGATTTGAAGAGGCCGCGGTAGTTCTGGCGCATCCGGTTGAAACCGGACCAGTGGAGCCGCTCTAAAATTACACTGCCGGGAATCTCCCGGTTCGCCAGACGGAGCGCCGCGGAGGCGTGGCCATAATCGTTTTTGAGGTTCTCGGAATCCCCGGGTCGGTAGCTGATCGGGATCGGATCGGTCTTCAGGGTAAAGGTATAGTCCCCGGCGTCGTACTTGAAGAGGTATCCCTGCTCGCGGCTCCCATTGACCTTTACGAAATAGAACGACTCGATGCTTAAGAGGTCGGAGCCGCGGAGGGGATAGGTATCGTTCCCCTCGAGAAAACGCCAGCGGCCGTTGAGATAGAGGCTCCCGAAAAATTCGCCGCGGCCCGCTTCCCGGTCGCTTCCCCGGTTGAAGTTTAAAATGCAGATCACGAGGTCGTTGATATTATTTCCAATAAACGTGAAGGAGTCGGCACGGTAGGCCGAGTCCCTCTCCGCGGGGGTCGTGGGTGGGGGGAGCGGGACGCGGCTCTCCGCGCAAAGGAGCGCCGAGGAAAAAAGAAGTGCCGTTACGAGGACAAGGACCTCGATGCGGCCGCGTTGACTTACCCACCTCCTTCGCATATATTCCCCGAAAATGCCCAAAGCCCTGCTCCCTGGCGTCGGTCGCCTCCCGGCGATTGTCGCGACGGTGACCGATGAGCGCGCGGAGGCGGCGATACGCTCTGCGAAAATACAGGGGGCCCACCTCCTTGAACTTCGCGCAGACGCCTTCAGGAAGACCAGCCGACTATACCTGAGCGATCGCGTGCGTTCAATTCGGAAGATGACTTCTCTCCCGCTCCTGTTGACGCTCCGCAGCCGCCGGGAGGGGGGGAGAAAAAGGATCGACGAATCGGTCCGCCTCGACCTCTATCGATTTCTCCTCCCGCAGGTCGATCTTATTGATGTGGAGATTCGTTCCTCGATCGCCCCTCCTCTCGTTCGCCACGCGCGGGAAATCGGGAAGGGGGTTGTTGTTTCATGGCACGATTTCTCGGCAACCCCGTCTGTCTCGCGGCTCGACGCGCTTCTAAAGGCAGGCCGCCGCCTCGGGGCCGACGTCGTGAAGATTGCCGCAACCCCCCGAAACGAACGAGACCTTCTGAGGCTCTTTATCTTCACCCTTCGAAACCGGAGGCGCGGCCTTGCGATTGTACCGATGGGAAAGATCGGCCGGGCCGGGCGGTTGATCTTTCCCTTGACCGGCTCGCTCTTTGCGTACGGCTATCTGGACGGCCATCCGGGACGGCCCGCGGCACCCGGCCAGCTCCCCGTCAGGCTCCTCGCAGAGGTTCTTTCGTGGAACGGGTAGAGCGCATTCTGGTCCAGATCTCCGCGTTTCTCGGGGTCCCCCTCCTCTATGTTCAGATCTCCATCGGGATCGCGCTCCTTTTTCTCCTCCTTTTCGCCCGGCGCAATTTCGGCAAGCTGATTGCCATGTTGGCAATTCTCGCGATCGTCGGCGGGCTGATCTATGCCGGTGCGAGGACCGCCAGGGTCGGAATTGAGGCGAAAAGAGGGGCGGTTAAGTCTCCATGACGGCGCTCGAGCGCTTCATCGAAGAGAAGCTCTCAAAGAAGGTCCTCTCCGCCAATGCGGTTCGGGATACATTGATCGCCGTCATGATCGTCGCCATGCAACGCGTGGCAGACGCGGAGGAGACGCTTCCCGATGTCGAGGGAAGGGTGAGGGGGCTTTTCGAATCGGTCCTCAAGAGGATGGGATCCTTCGAGTATCCCCCTGCAGAGCATCTTACATCAGCCCGTGAGGAGGTGGAGAAGGCCCTCGGCCTTTCCACCCTGTTTGAAGATCGCCCGGAGGTCGGCGAATGGTATCGGGAAAACTGCCGGGGAGTGATGCAGCGTCTGGTGCCGCCGTGAAGCGCTCTCCCCGACCGCCTCACGAGGGGCTCGCATTGATGGCCGATCCGATCCATGGCTATATCCCCTTCACGGTTCCCGATCCGCACGCGGCATCCGGGAGGGCGTCCGAGAAGGAACTGATCGACTCTCCCTGGGTCCAGCGGCTCCGTCTGATCAACCAACTCCAATCGGCCCGGTGGGTCTATCCCTCCGCCGAGCACTCGCGCTTCGTCCATTCGATGGGCGCCATGCATGTCGCCGGCCGGTTCGCCCGCACTCTCTATCCCTCGCTTGCCGAGAACTTTCCCGACGCTCCCTCGGTCTCCTATCTGGAATCGCTCCTCCGGATCGCGGCGATGCTTCATGATGTCGGGCATGGTCCCTTCTGCCACTTCTTCGACCATAACGTGCTTGCCGAATACGGCCTGACGCACGAGAAGTTATCGCAGGCGATCATCACCCGGCGTCTCGACAACATTATCCGGAGGGTGGATCGGGGGCCGTCCGGGCCGTTCGCGGCGGGGGAGAGGCTCTCTCCGGGGCATATTGCCTATCTGATCGGAAAAGGGAAGGATTCCGAGACGAACCCGAAGGGGATTCCGAAGTGGCTCGCGGCCTTAAAACCGCTCCTCTCCGGGATCTACACGGCCGACAATCTCGACTACGTCCTGCGCGACGCCTACATGTGCGGCGTCGCGGTCGGTCCGGTCGATCTCGACCGGCTGATCTATTATTCCTTCATCACCGACCGGGGGCTGACGCTCCACCGGGCCGGGCTTCCCGCCCTCGCCCAATTTCTGACCGCTCGGCTCTATCTCTATTTCAACGTCTACTACCACCGGACCACGCGCGCGATCGACATCCACCTCCGCGACATCTTCGCGCAGACGCTCAAGCTCTTCTTTCCGTATAATCCGATCAAGAATCTGGACCGATATCTGGATCTGACCGACTGGTCCCTTCTGCTGGAGGTGAAGTCGTGGCGCCGTTCGCCCGATAAAAAGAAGCGGGCGCTCGCCCAGGAGTGGCGGAAGATTCTCAACCGGGATGTGAAGTGGAAGATGGCCTATGACACCTTTCTCCCCAATGCGGGGACGGCGCGCGGGACGACCCTGATCGACACGGATCTTCTCGAGAAGAAGGTCCGCTCGGAGCTTCCCCGTTCCCTGAGGGATATCGAATTCAGGGTCGATATCGCGGCGCAGGACCCGCGGCCGCTGAATCCGCTCGTGATGGGGAACCGCCAGATCTACGTTTACAACCCCTCTACCGGGACGGTCTCAAGCGAGCCCTTGCTCGAATTTTTCGGGACGATTCCGGCAAAGATGGTCCAGTGTAGGATCTTTGCCCTCTCGCACGAGCATGACCGGGCGCTCTCGGCGGCGGCCGACAAAGTCCTCGGGACGGTCGATCCGGCGATCCCGACGAATGTCTGAAACCCGCAGGGGGTTCCTTGCGCGGCTCCTCCCCCGGTTTCTCGTCGGGGCGGCGCTTCTCTATGTCTTTCCCCGAAGGCTTTGGGCGGCCGCTCCCCCGCTGAACGACCCGCGGTATCTGCGGCTCTTCCTCGAGTTGAAGGAGAGACACGGCTTTTCGGAGGAGTTTCTCACCTCCGCCTTCTCGCGGGCGGAGATGAAAGAGGAGGCGATCGGCCGGATGGAACGGCCCGCCGAGGCCCTCCCCTATTTCGAGTACCGCCGCAGATTTCTCAAGGACGAGATGGTTTCGCTCGGCCGGGATTACCTCGCCGGCAATCTGGACCTCTTCGTGAAGGTCGAAGGAGAGTTCGGGGTGGAAAAGGAGGTGATCTGCGCGATTCTCGGGATCGAGTCGAAGTTCGGCGCCCGCGGCGTCTTCAACTTCCGCGTCTTCGACGTTCTCAACACGTTTTTTTCAAACTATCCCAAGCGGGAGGCCTTCTATCGTTCGGAGATGATCGAATATCTTCTTCTCTGCCGCGAGGAGAGGATCGATCCGCTCGCGCTCACCGGCTCCTATGCCGGGGCCTTCGGAGTCCCTCAATTCATGCCCTCCTCATATCGGCGGTTTGCCCTCGACTATGATTCGGACGGAAAGAAAGATCTCTGGAACTCCAAGCCGGATATTCTCGCCTCGGTCTCCCACTATCTGCGGAACTTCCGGTGGCGCCTCGGATCCCCGATCGTCGCGGAGGCCGAAATTGTTCGGGAAGGGGCCGACGCCCAGAGGCTTCTGACGGCCGGCCTGAAGAGTTCATTTCCGATCCTCTCGCTGCAGGCGGCGGGGATTCGTCTCTTGAAGGTTCCTCCCGGGGCCGAGGGGGAGGAGGTCTCCCTGGTGACCTATGAGCCCAGGGAGAGCGCTCCGCCGGCCATGGCGGCGATCTTCGAGAATTTTCGGGCGCTGCTGCGCTACAACGCCGCGATCAATTACGGCCTGGTCGTGTCGGAATTTTCAGAAATCCTGAGAAAGCGATGAAACGGGCGGCCTTCCTCCTCTTTTTTCTCCTCTGCGCGGCTGAGGGATCCAAAATCGTCGAGGCGGACCGGCTCTATTTCGCCAGAGACGAAAACGACAACGAGGAGCGGTCGATCCGTCTTCTCAAGGAGGTTCTGGAGTCGGAACCCGACAACGAAGCGGCTCTCTGGCGGATGGCCCGAGCATACAAATGGAAGGGAGATCTGGCCGCCGGCGAGAAAGAGAAACTCTCCCTCTATGAGGAGGCCCGGCGTTGGGCCGAGCGGGCGCTGCAGGCCGACCCAAAAAGCGTCGGAGGACATTTCCTGCTCGGTGTGGCTTACGGTCGGATCGGAGAGACGCGCGGTGTGCTCAGATCGCTCTCTTTAGTCGGCCCGATCCAAAGGGAGATGGAGGCGGTCCTGGCGGCCGATCCGGAGAACGACGGCGCCCATCACGTTCTTGGCGTCATGTACCGCAAACTCCCTCGTCTCTTCGGGGGATCGCTCAAGAAGTCGGAGGAGGAGCTGCGGCGCGCGATCCGCTCCAACCCGAGAAGCACAATCCATCTGAGGGAACTCGCCCTCACCCTCCTTGAGGAGGAGAGGGGCTCTGAGGCTAAAGAGGCGCTGCGTGCGTTGATGGAGATCAAGGAACCCTCAGATCCGGTCCAGGCAAAGATCGACCGGCGGGAGGCGGAATCCCTCCTCGCCGACCCTCGACTTTCGAATCATCGATAAAGTACAATCCCGCTCGATGAAAGGGAAGAAGGTGACGATCATCGGGGCCGGAAACGTCGGGGGCGCCACGACCCAGCGGCTCGCCGAACAGGAGATCGCCGACCTTGTCCTCGTCGATGTCGAGCGCGGCCTGGCGGAGGGGAAGGCGCTCGATCTCGCTCAATCGGGGCCGATCTACGGCTATGACACCCGGATTGCCGGCACGGACGGGTATGAGCCGACCGCGGGCTCCGACCTCGTCGTCATCACCTCGGGCGTGGCGCGCAAGCCCGGGATGAGCCGGGACGATCTGTTGCGGGTCAATGCGAAGATCGTCAGGGAGGTGACCGAAAAAGCGGCCGCCCTCTCCCCCGACGCCATCCTGTTGGTGGCCTCAAACCCGCTGGACGCGATGTGCTATGTCGCGCAGAAGGCGAGCAGCTTCCCACGCGAGCGGGTCGTCGGGATGGCCGGAGTCCTCGACACGGCGCGCTTCCGATCGTTCATCGCCCGGGAACTCTCCGTGTCGGTCGATTCGGTCGAGACGCTGGTCGTGGGAGGACATGGGGACACGATGGTCCCGCTGATCGGTCAGACGACGGTCGCAGGGATCCCGATCCGGGAGCTGATCTCTGGAGAGCGGCTGGCGGCTCTCGTCAAGCGGACGCGGGAGGGAGGGGCCGAGATCGTCCGCCTCCTTGCGACCGGGAGCGCCTACTTCGCCCCTTCCGCGGCGATCGTCGAGATGGTCGAGAGCATCTTGAGGGACAAGAAGAAGATCCTTCCCTGCGCCGTCCTCCTTCGCGGCGAGTACGGCGTCAAGGATCTCTTCGTCGGGGTCCCGGTGAAACTTGGGAATCGGGGCGTGGAGGAGATCATCGAGATCCAGCTCACCGCCGAGGAGGAGACCGCGTTCCGAGAGTCGGTCGAGGCCGTGCGGGAACTCTGCACGGCGGTAAACCGTTTTCTCTGAATTTTTGATTGACACCTCCCGGTCTAACCGCTAGACTTTTCACTTTCGAAACATGATGTTTCACGGCGTCTTACAGCGAGCGTCAGGCTCTGCCTGCGCGAGCGCCCTAGGTTTGGGGGTTGGCTCGGAAGGGGGCTCGCCCCCTTCCGCCTCATTGTGACATGATCAGGGTGGCGATTATCGGTGCCGGCCGCGGCGGGACCGGCCTGATCGAGATTCTCCATAAGGACTCAAACGTCCGGGTGGTCGGGATCGCCGATGTCAATCCGGACGCGCCCGGGATCGATCTTGCGCGGCGGTTCGGCATCCCCACCTATTCCGATTGCAAAAGACTTCTAAAGGAGAGGGCCGACATCGTCATCGACGTAACCGGCAATCCCAGGGTCAAAGAGGCCCTCGATCGACGAAGCGGCAAAGTGGAAGTGATCGGCGGGCTTGCCGCGAAGATCATGTGGGAGTTGATCGAGGAGCGGATCAAGAGTCGGGTGCTCAAGGAGGAGCTCCATTCCCGCTACTCCTTCGAGAACATCATTGGGAAGAGCGAGAAACTCCAGGAGATCTTCCGGCTGTTGCCGGAGATCGCGCGCACGAAGGCGACGGTCCTGATCGAGGGGGAGAGCGGGACCGGCAAGGA
>CAZSHZ010000167.1:0-10051 GCA_964606955.1 uncultured Nitrospirota bacterium | reverse complement strand
TGGGCCTTCTGCCAACGGCCGGCGGGGCAGGCGATCCAGTTCACCCGCTCACGCCCCTATAAGAAGGATGACAACGCCCACGTGGAGCAGAAGAACTGGACCCATGTCCGCAAGCTGATCGGCTGGGATCGCTACGACAGTGCGGAGGCCTTGGCGGCCTTCAACGCGCTGTATGCCGACCTGCGGCTCTTCCAGAATCTCTTCCAGCCGTCGATGAAGCTGGTGGCGAAGATCCGCAAGGGCTCCCGGCTGATTCGCCGCTATGATGCGCCGCACACGCCGTTTGAGCGGGTGTGCGCGTGTCCAAAGGCAGATCCTTTAGAAAGTCAAAGGCCCTGCGCCAGGTGCTCAAGCGGACCGATCCCTTCGAACTCTCTTTGCGGTTAGATTTTCTGATGACGCAACGAATCCGGCTTGGGTTAGATTTTCAGATGGCTTGACAGGGAAAGGATCGACTCTATCTTTTTAACCCATCGACGGCAGTTCTCTTCGATGTCTCCCGCGATGGCGGAGATCACGGCGACGCCGCTCGCGCCGGCTCCGAAGAGTTCCGGAAGGGAGTCGATCGTCACGCCGCCGATCGCGTAGAGAGGGATCCCGATGGCCTGTCTCACCGCCCGGACCATCGCGGGACCGACGGGGGGCTGCGCATCCTTCTTCGTCGCCGTCCGGAAGATCGGACCGATTCCGAGATACGAGGCCCCCCTCGTCTGGGCGCCCCGGGCCTCTTCCACCGTGTGGGCGGAGGCGCCGATCAAAAATTCCGCGCCGGCAAGCCTCCGCGCCTCATCGACCGGAAAATCTTCCCTCCCGAGGTGGACCCCATCGGCCCCCGCGGCAAGGGCGATGTCAAGATCGTCATTCACGAGGAAGATCCCCCGCTCGGGCCCGGAAACGGGAATTTGCGCGCGGAGCGCGCAGGCACGGCGGTAGCGCTCCCGGCGGCTTGCCCCCTTGTCGCGGTACTGAAAGAAGCGGGCGCCGCCGCCGAGCGCCTTCGCCAGCGCCTCCTCCAGAGTCCCTCCCTCAGCAAGGACCGGATCCAAAATGACGCAGAGCGGCGGGAGGCGGACGCGCGAAGGAGGAGTAAAAGAGGTGGGATCAGACCTGCCGGACGTTTTCGAATCGCTCAAGGAAGGAGGTAGAGACACGGCCCTTGATGAACCCGGGGTCGTTGAAGATCCGCCGATGAAGGGGGATCGTGGTCTTGATCCCCTCGACCACGAATTCATCGAGGGCCCGACGCATCCGCACGATCGCCTCCTCCCGCGTCTCGGCCTGAACGATGAGCTTGGCGACCAGCGAATCGTAATACGGGGGAACAGAGGTGCCGGAATAGGCTGCGGAATCGACCCGGACGCCCGGACCGCCGGCGGGGATGAAGAGGGAGATCCTTCCGGGCGAAGGGACGAACGTCTCGGGACATTCCGCGTTGATCCGGCATTCGAACACATGGCCGCGCATTTTGATGAGCGACTGTTTGTACTCCAACGGCTTGCCGGCCGCGATCTTGATCTGCTCTTTGACCAGGTCGATCCCGGTGAGCATCTCCGTGACGGGGTGCTCGACCTGAATCCGGGTGTTCATCTCCATGAAATAGAAGTTGTTGTCCCGGTCGAGCAGGAACTCGACCGTTCCGGCATTGACGTATCCCGCCGCCGCCGCGGTTTCCAACGCCGCCTGCCCGATCATCCTTCGAAGCCGATCATCCACCGCAGGGGAGGGTCCCTCCTCGATCAGTTTCTGGTGGCGCCGCTGCACGGAACAGTCGCGCTCCCCGAGGTGGATCATCTTCCCCTTTTCATCGGCGAGGATCTGGACTTCGATGTGGCGCGCCTCGGTGAAATAGCGCTCGATATAGACGGATGCATCGCCAAAGGAGGCCTTCGCCTCCCCCTGCGCAGCCGCCAGGGCCACGGCCAGATCCTCTTCCTTCTGGACGACCCGTATGCCGCGGCCTCCTCCCCCGGCCGCCGCCTTAACGACGATCGGAAAACCGATCTTCCGCGCGCATTCCAGGACCTCAGACTCGCTCTGGACCTTCCCATCGCTCCCGGGGATCACGGGGATTCCCACCTTTTCCACCGCCTCGCGCGCCTTGGCCTTGTCCCCCATCAGCGCGATCGCCTCCGCGGATGGGCCGATGAATTTGACGCCGGCCGATTCGCAGGCCTCGGCGAAATAATGATTCTCGGCCAAAAAACCGTACCCCGGGTGGATCGCCTCGGCGCCGGTGATCTCCGCGGCCGACAGGATATTCGGGATGTTCCGGTAGGAAAGAGCCGAGTCGGCCGGGCCGATGCAGACCGACCGGTCGGCCAGGCGGACCGGGAGCGAGTCGCCGTCCGCCTCGGAGTACGCCACGACGGTCTCGATTGAGAGCTCGCGGCAGGCGCGGAGAATTCTTAAGGCGATCTCGCCTCGGTTAGCGATCAGGAGACGGCGGAACATCTAGACCCCTTTCAGAGGAGCGATCTTCAAGAGCGGTTCTCCGAATTCCACCGGTTGGGCGTCATTGACAACGATCTCGAGGATCTTTCCGTCAATCTCAGACTCGATCTCATTCATCAATTTCATCGCCTCAACGATGCAGAGGACCTGGCCCTTTTTCACGACATCCCCAACCTGCACGTACGGCTCCGCGTCGGGCGAGGGGGCGCGGAAGAAGGTCCCGACGATCGGGGAGCGAACGACATGCGCGTCGATCCCCGCTTGGTCCGGTGCGCGCTGGGCGCCGGCCGCCTCGGGGAGAGAGGTCGCCGCCGGGGCGGGAGGCGGGAGCGATGTCGTTGAGACGATGATCTGAGCCGGCGCGGAGTGAGAGTCTTTACGCACCCGGTAACGGACCCCAGACTGCTCCACCTCGATCTCGGTCACCTCGCTGCTTCGGAGCAGTTCAATAATCTCCTTGAGCTCCTTCAGATTCATCCGGAGGACTTCGCCCGCTCGACGTAGGTTCGGCTTCGGGTATCGATCCGGATCCGGGTCCCCTCCTCGATATAGAGAGGGACCTTCACGACGGCGCCGGTTTCAAGGACCGCCGACTTCGTTCCCCCGCTGGCCGTATCTCCGCGAACCCCCGGATCGGTTGAAACAACCTTAAGGTCAACGAAGACCGGGAGGTCCACGGCGATCGGTCCCCCTTTATAGAAGAGAATCTTTGCGACCATGTTCTCTTTCAGGAAATCCTTGGAATCGCCCAACTGCTCCCCGGAAAGAAAGAATTGCTCATACGTCCGGGTATCCATGAAATGGAATTCCCCCCCCTCACCCTGGGAATAAAGAAACTGAACCTCCCGCTCCTGCAGATCGGGCTCCTCGAACTTCTCGCCCGAGCGGATATTTTTTTCAATGACGTTTCCGGAAAGAAGACTCTTCAAGCGAGTGCGCACAAACGCACCCCCCTTCCCAGGTTTTACATGCTGGCACTCGACGATCAGGAAGGGCTCCCCATCGATCTCAATTTTTGCACCGCCTCTAAATTCGGTAGTAGCGATCACCGATTTTCAGGAGAGAGCCGGGCCGGCCCTCTGCTCGACTTTTAACATCCAGTTGCGAAGGCGATCGATTTTCGCCTGGTGCGCCGGATCGATCCGGGGAGACAGGGTATTCTCGCGTTTGGCGTCTTTGGCCGCGGGCTCCTCGAGCGCCGCGGAGGGGGGGAGGCTGAACCGGAGAGGAGCTTCCATAATCTCGACAGCCTCCAGATCCTGGGGGTGAAGCGAGAGGACCGCCCGGCAGCAGCGGGCCGCCTCCTCTGGGTTTCCCTCGTCGAGATAGATCCTGGCGAGTTTTTTCTGGGCAAGAATGTTTTCCGGATCGACCGATACCACCTTTTCGAACTCCTCCCGTGCTTTGCTGATCATCCCCTTCTGGAGGTAAACCTTCGCCAGCGAGACACGCGCCGTCAGATAGTTCGGGCTCTGGGCAAGCCCCTGGGTAAGGACCAAGAGGGCCTCATCCAGCATCCCGATCTTCGCATACTCCTCCGCAAGGGGTACAAAAAGGCGGGAGGTTGGGTCACGTTTGACTTTTTGGATAAACCTTTGAATTTCCTCTGGAAGGTTCAAAACAGATCGCATGATGCGGAAGGGGACAGGTCCCCTTCCGAGCCATCCCCTAGACCTCAAGCGCTCGCGTCAGGCAAAGCCTGACGCTCGCCGTAATGATATGTCAGCGGTTGAAAAAAAGTCAACCAGACGGGGAGAGGAGCGAAACCGCCTCGGTGATGATCCTGTCGGCCAGATCTTCTTTGGATAGGGGAGGGAGATCGAGGATACTCCCGTCCGATCGGATGATCTTGGCCAGATTCGTCTGGGACGAAAACCCCGACCCCGGCTTTCCGATCTCATTGGCAACAATCATCGGAAGACCTTTTTCTTTCAATTTTTTCAAGGAATTCTGTATCAGATCCTCGCTCTCTGCGGCAAAACCGACCAGCAGGGTGGGACGTCCGGCCTCCTTGATCCGCCGAGCCGCCTCCTTCAGGATGTCTGTGGTAGGTTCCAGCTCTAGAAAGGTGGAGGCCTCCCCCTTTTTGATCTTCCCCCCTGCCGCACTGCGGGGACGGAAGTCGGAGACGGCGGCCGCCATGAAGAGGAGATCGACCTTGTCTATCCTCGAAAGAACCGCCCTACTCATCTCTTCGGCGGTGGTCACCGGAACGATGGCGATCCCTTCAGGGGGTGGGATCTCAGTCGGCCCGGAAACCAGGACCACCTCTCCCCCTCGGGCCCTTGCCGCTCGGGCCAGGGCATACCCCATTCTTCCTGAGGATGGGTTTGAGATAAACCGGACCGCGTCAATCAGCTCCCGCGTCGGACCCGCAGTCACCAGAATCTTCTTACCCGTCAGGTCCCCCACCGGAAGGGCAAGTTCCTCCCGGACCGCAGCAAGAAGGGTCTCCTCGGAGGCGAGCCGTCCCGGACCGACGCTCCCTGACGCCAGGGAACCGACCTCCGGCGGGATTATCCGGATTCCGATCTCTTTGAGGCAGGCAAGATTCCTCTGAGTCAGGGGGTGTTCCCACATCTCCGCGTCCATCGCCGGCGCCAGAAGGACCGGTCGGCGGATGGCCAGGAAGAGGGCCGAAACAAGATCGTCGGCCGAGCCTGAGGCGGCCTTGGCGATGAAATCGGCCGTGGCAGGCGCTACCAGGAAGAGATCGCACCGCCGGGCCAACGTCAGATGAAGGATTTCAGGAGACGAAATCCCAGAGCGGGTCTCAAAGGGGTCCGAGGCGACCGGATGGCCCGACATCACCTCCAGGACAAGGGGGGAGACAAAGCGCGCGGCGGCGGGGGTCATCGCCACCTCGACCTCCACCCCCTCCTCTTTCAGCCGCCGGACAAGCGAGATGCTCTTGTAAGCGGCGATGCTCCCGGTGATCCCCAGAAGGACCCGGCGTGTGGTCAACGCGGTCCTTCTTCGGGACCGAGGGTCTCCATTCGGATCCGCTCGGCCTCAGCCGCCTTCTCCTCGAGGTAGATCGAGAGATCTTTTCGGATCTCCGAAGCGATCTCCTCCTCTTTGGCGTCCAGGAGCGCCCGGCTCTTTGCCTCCTCCTCCCGCTGCCGCTTGGCCTCTCTGATGGCGGTCCGCGCCTCCTTGCCGCTCAAGAATTCGAGGTTTCCGGCCAGGATGTCGACAAGCCCGGCGCTCGTCGGTTTCAGGTAGCGCGACGGGACGACCGCCGGGCTCCCCTCCATGATCTGCCTTGCCCTCTGCGCCCCGAGAATCGCCAACCGGTAGCGCGAACCGATCTTCTCTTCCGGGATGTCTATCGGTAGTGCGATCAAATCCATCTTATCCCTCCGTATGCCTGATGAATGTTTCTTCGATCCATGCCAAACTCATCTCTTTCATTTTAATACGCTCGGCGAGGATCACCGCCTTCAACTCTTCCAGCGCCCGTTCAAACCGGTCGTTCACGATCAGATAGTAGTAGCTGCGGTAGTTCCAGATCTCCTCGCGCGCCTTCTTCAGTCTCCGGGCAATCTCCTCGGCGCTGTCGAGGTTTCGTTCCATCAACCGGGCCTTCAAGGCCTCGAATGAAGGGGGGAGAATATAGATAAAGACCACCCCCTCCTTATCTCTCTTCTTGATCTGCATCGCCCCTTGAGAATCGATGTCGAGGATCATGTCGATCCCCCGGTCGATCTGCTCCATGAGCCGGTCGAGCGGGGTGCCGTAGAGATGCCCATGCACCTGTGCCCATTCCACGAACTCGTTCCGATCGATCTTTTTTTGGAAGAACTCCGAGGTGACAAAGTGATAATGGACCCCGTCCACCTCCCCGGCCCTGGGCGGGCGGGTGGTATACGACACGGAGAGATCCAGACCGGAGACCTCTTTGGCCGCCGCATGGCAGAGACTCGTCTTACCGGCTCCCGACGGCGCCGATACCACGAAGATCAGCCCCTTCTTGCGCTCGGGATGGGGGGAGAGGTCACTCGACATTCTGGACCTGCTCCCGAATTTTTTCCATCTCCGCCTTCATCCCCACCGCCTCCAGCGATACGTCGGCGTCGTTGGCCTTCGATCCGATCGTATTGACCTCCCGGTTCATCTCCTGGAGAAGAAAATCGAGCGTCCGTCCGATCGGCTCCGGACGCTCCTTTGAACGGGGGGTCGATCGCCCTGGGGCCAGAAGTCTTTTTTCAAACTCCGAGAAATGGATCTGCAATCTTTTGACCTCTTCCGTGATGTCCGACCGCTCCGCCGCGATCGCGACCTCCTGCGCCAGCCGTCCAGGATCGATCTGCAGGCCACCCCCCATCAACTCCGACACCCGCGCCGCGATCCTCTTTTTATGCTGCTCCAGGATGACCGGCTCCCTTCCTTCGATCCGGTCAAGCGCCTTTCGGGTCAGCGTAAGCCGCAAGAGGAGATCCTCCGCCAGCCCCGCCCCCTCTTTTCTCCGCATCGCCTCAACCGCCCGGATCGCCTGTCCAAGGGCGCGCTCCGCCGCGACCGCGAGTTTCTCCCGCTCCTCCGGCGGCTCGGCCGCCGTAATCACCCCGAAGTTCGCCATGAGGCCGAGATCGATCTCGCCGGGAAGCTTAAACTCCCGTTGAATCTGCCGAAGGAGGCGATAATAGCGCAAGGCCGCCGCCCGATCGAGTACCGGCTGCCGCCTCCCCTGCCCGTCGCCCCCTTCAAATGCCACCGAGAGCTCGACCCGTCCCCGGGAAAAACTCTTCTGAACCAATTTCTTGAAGCGCTCCTCCACCGGGGAGAGGGCCTTGGGAAGACGGACAAGGATATCGAGATACCGATGATTGACCGACCGGATCTCCGCCACGACAGGGGAACCGCGGTAGCGCGTTTCGCCCCGCCCGTAACCGGTCATGCTCCGAATCATGGAAGAAGAAATTCTAGGTTCGCCGACCTTTAAAAGTCAACGAACTGGGCTTTCGGGCGGCGGCCTTCTCGGTCTCGGCCGGGCAGAGATCGTCAATCGGGCACTCTAAACAGCGCGGGAGGCGCGCGGTGCAGATATACCGTCCGTGAAGGAGGAGATGATGCGACCCCTCTGTCCAGCGCCCCTGCGGGATCAGACGCGCAAGGTCCATTTCGATCTTCCCCGGATCGGCCGAAGAGGTCAACCCCAAACGGCGGGAGACCCTCCGGACATGGGTGTCAACTACGATCGCCGGACGGCCGAAGGCATTCCCGAGGATCACGTTTGCCGTCTTCCGCCCGACTCCGGGAAGCGTGACGAGCTCTTCCATGGTCGACGGGACCTCCCCTCCGAACCGCTCGACCAAGCCCGCCGCGCAGCTCGTGATCGCCCGGGCCTTGCTCTTAAAGAAGCCGGTCGGCCGGATGATCTCCTCAACCTCTTCAAGATCGGCCCCCGCCAGATCCTTGGGAGTCGGATAACGTCCGAAGAGGATCGGCGTGACCCGGTTTACCCGCAGATCCGTACATTGGGCCGAAAGGATCGTCGCGACAAGGAGCTCGAACGGGGAGGAGTACTTCAGTTCGGTCAGGGCCAATCCGAACCGTCCGGCTAAAAGAGAAAGGATCTTCCCGGTCCGTTCGCTCTGTTTCATTCTCTCACCCCCACCTTCCGCTGTCTGGCGAACATCGCCTCGATCTCCTCGACCCGGTTCGCCTCCTCGGCCCCTTTATCCTCGCGTAGAAATCCCTGCGCCCGAGGGAATCGGAGCGCATAACCGATCCCCTCCTCGTCGCGTCCGCAGGTGTGATTCGGAGAGCGGGTGATCTCATCGGCGGTCACGGTGAGCACCTTCCTCGGTTCGACCCAGACATCCGGGAGGATGATAGAATCAACCCGCGCCGGTTTTTCCCCCCTCACCCAGCGGTCAAGCTCCTCTTTGAGTCGGATCCACTCCTCGTCGGTAAATCCGGAACCGACCTTTGAGAGCGTTTTGAAGGTGTCCGATGAAGGATCGTAGACCGCCCCGAGCACGGCGCCGATTCCGAAGCGGGCACGCTGGCCGCGCCCGGCAAAGTAGCCGACGATGACCAGATCGATCGTATCCGCCAACTCCCCCCGGTAGCTCCGTTTCAACTTGATCCAGTTGAAATTCCGGCTGCCGGCGGAGTAGGGGGCGTCCAACCGCTTCGCCACGATCCCCTCCACCCCCTGTTCCACCGCCTCCTCGAAAAAGCGCTGCATTACGGCCGGATCATCGGTCTCAATGCTGCGGGTCAACTCCAACAGGGGACTCCTTTTGATCAGCCGGCCGAGCTCCGCGCGCCGCTCGGCATAAGGCCGCCGGGTGTAATCCTCACCGTCCAGCCGGAGAAGATCGAAGACGAAGAACTTCAGCGGGAACTCCTTCGCCATCTCCTCAACGTGATGCTTGCGCTTGCGCTGGATGGTGACCTGAAACGGGAAGAGCTCTCCGGTCGCCTCATTGATGGCGAGCGCCTCTCCTTCAAAGATCGCCTCTCTTGCGGAGAGGCTCCGGGCAACGGCGGCGATCTCGGGAAACATATCGGTAACCCGCTCGAGGTTTCGCGAGAAGAGGGCGACCTCAGGACCGTTCTTATGGATCTGAAGGCGCAGGCCGTCCATCTTCTGCTCCACCGCGCATCTCCCGATCTTGGCGATGATCTCCTCGGCGGAAACAAGCCTCTCGCAGAGGGCCGGCCGGATCGGATAACCGGTCCGAATCCCGATCTCTTCTACCCTGCCGACGCCGCCTAAGAAGAAGGTGCCGGCGACCAGTCCAAGATCGGAGCAGAGGTTATAGGCCCGCTCCAGCGGAACTCGGACGGCCCGGTCCCCTCCGGCCACCGCGAGCGCCTCCAGGAGCGTCATGTCCCCGACCCCCAGCCTGAGCCGACCGGCGATAAACCGCGCCGCGTACTTCGCCTCCTTGTCCGAAAGGTCTGCGAACAACGCGGAGAGCGATCCGACCTTTCTCTCGACGCTCCCCTCCCCGGTCATCCGGGAGATTGCAAAGAACCGTTCATAGATCTCGGCGACCCCCAGCCCTTTCCCGGCGTTCCTTTTGAAGAGTTGCTCGGCGCTCGCTCCGAGATCCCCCCTCCTCCGATAATCGGCCTCGACCTCTTTGAGATCGATCCCCCCGGCACGCGCCAGCGATCGGACGATATATTTTCCGGACATCCCGATCGTCACGCCGTGAAAGGCCGGGAGGAGTTCCCCCTGCACCAGATAGACGATCTTATCGATCTCCTGGGGAGCCGCGGCCTTGAAGAGCTCGGCGAGGATTTGGAACATCTGCAGTCTCTTCGCGGTCCCTTCAAGCCGCTCGAAGAATAGGACGAGATCGCGAAAGGTCATTGCGAAAGCACGTCGGGCGGGAAGACGGTTTTCTAGTGCCCCTGGTGCTCGGGCGGAGTCTCTCCCGGGGTCCCGCCGACAACTACAACGCCGCTCATCTTTCCGAAGGACCGGGCGTTCGAATAGAGGACGGCGTACTCGTACCGGCCCGGCTGAGAGAACGCCCCCTGCGCCATGGCGAGCGGAGCAATGAAACGGGGGGGGCCTTCGACCCCTTCAGAGAAGGCGAGTTGCACCTCGAAGGTCGTGTGATTATGCCACATCACC
>CAZSHZ010000166.1:0-2957 GCA_964606955.1 uncultured Nitrospirota bacterium | reverse complement strand
AAAAGTGGTCCTCCCGTACTATCGTTCCTTCTTGCGAAAATTTCCAAGCCTGAAATCGCTTGCGCGCGCCCCTCTTTCTCAGGTCCTGAAGGCCTGGGAGGGGATGGGCTACTATGCCAGGGCGCAATATCTCCACCGCGCGGCAAGATGGATCGCGAGGGAACGGAAGGGGAGGTTCCCCGACCGGTTCGAAGAGATTCTCGCGCTCCCCGGGATCGGCCGCTCCACTGCGGGGGCGATCGCCACCTTCGCCTTTGGCGAGCCGCATCCGATTCTCGATGCGAATGCCCGCCGGGTCCTCTCCCGGCTGTTCGACACGGATGAGGAGGATCGCCTTTGGGAGATCTCCGAGGCGCTGCTCCCGAGCGAGCCGGCCAGGGCCTCCGAGTTTCTTCAGGCGCTGATGGATCTCGGCGCGCTCGTCTGTCTTGCCCGGAATCCTCGCTGCGACCGCTGTCCTCTGGCTTCCGGCTGCCTGCGAAGAGGGGGCGAAACGGTCCGCCGAAACGGGGTCCCCAAGCACGCGTGCTTGGGGCAGAACGGCCCCAGGAGGCCGGTCCGTCACTTCCTCTCCCTTGTTCTTCTCCATCAGGGCCGGATCGCGGTTCGCAAGCGGCCCTTGGAAGGGCTGCTGGGAGGCCTCTGGGAATTTCCTACTTTCGAGAGCGAGGAGGTCCGGCCTCCCGGCGGCCGCCTTGCGGCTCGGAGATGGGCCGCCTCACTGGGGGTTTCAGCCGGGCGGATTGAGCCGCTGGGAACCTTCCGTCATCACTTCACCCACTTCTCGATGTCTCTTGACGTCCTGATCGCGCCGGTCCAAAGGATCAAAAGGGAGGACAACCTCCGCTGGCTCCCCCTTCCGTCGCTCCTTCGGCTCCCCCTTCCGGCGATCCAGCGGCGGGTGGCCGGGGCGGTCAGCTCGGCTTTATCTTCTCGATCTCTTGCGCTAGGTTGAAATCGTTGGCGGTCAACCCTCCGGCCGAGTGGGTGGTCAACTTGAGTAACACCTTGTTGTAATTGATCACGATATCCGGGTGGTGATCGGAGGCCTCCGCGACGGGGGCGATCCGATTGACGAAATCGATCGCAGAGAGGAAATCGTCGAACTTGAACCTCTTCTGTATCTCCTTATTTTGCAGCTCCCATCCGGGAAGCCTCTCGATCTTTTTTTTGATCTCGTCGGGGGGAAGAAGTTTTGGCGGCATGAGAAACCTCCATTGGGGTGGCATACACAGGGTCGTCCGGCCGGATGACCCCGCCGCGGATGACTTTGGCGAGGATCCCGCAGCGTCCGAGCGACCTCTTTAAGAGTCTCTTGTCGATCTTATTGAGCGAGGCGCAGGGGGTCCGTTCGCCGACGACTTCAAGAAGGGCCGGCCCGATCTCAAGGAGGGCGCCGGCAGAGAGGGGGAGGGTGGAGAGGGGGAGCGACAGCCCGCTGACAAGGAGATTTTCTCCCATGACCCCAGGACCGATCGTCATCCCAAGGCCCCGCATCTCATCGAGGAATTCCTTTTCCAGAATGCTGACCTGCCGGGTCCCCCGTCCGGCGTGGGCGTCTCCCTCCAATCCAAAATCCTTGATCAGACGGGCTTCGGCCACCGGAAACTTGGGGATTCCGGGATCGGGGCGGATCGAGATCGAGAAGAGGCGGCCCACGTCAAAGGACTCTAGCATCGGCCGTTTCCTTGCGCAACCGGATATCTTGATTTAAAGTCGCCTGGGATGGTTATGCCGGTCGAGATCGAGAAGATGGAGGGGAAGATCCGGGTGAAGTGGGCCGACGGACACGACTCCTTTTATCCCAATCCCTATCTGCGCGAGAGCTGCAACTGCGCCTCCTGTGTCCATGAATGGACCGGCGAGAAGGTAATCCGGCCGGAGATGATCCCGGCCGACATCCGCCCGACCGCCATCTCGGCCGTCGGAAACTACGCGATCCATATCGACTGGTCGGACGGCCACACGACCGGCATCTACCCGTTCGACTATCTTCGAAAGATCTGTCCCTGTCCGCTCTGCTCGGGAGGATGATGATGGGGCAATGCATCTATGCCCGTGCGGCTATCTCTCCGATCCGGTGAAGCCCTGCATCTGCCCTCCCGCCCAGATCGCCCGTTATCGGACCAGGATCTCCGGGCCGCTGTTGGATCGGATCGATATCCATCTTGAGGTCCCGCCCGTAGCGGTTACAGAGCTCTCCTCAGATCGTACCGGGGAGGAGTCGGCGGCGATCCGGCGCCGGGTCTCGGCCGCCCGCGCCATTCAGCAGGAGCGCTATATAAAGGAGGGGATCTTCTCCAACGGGCAGCTGACCACCCGGCTGGTGCGCCGCTTCTCTCCGCTTGATTCGGATTCGAGGCGGCTCCTTTCTGTTGCGGCCAATCGGCTGGGGCTTTCGGCCCGGGCGCATCATCGGATTCTGCGGCTTGCCCGAACGATCGCCGATCTGGAGGGGCGGGAGCGGATCGAGGTCTCGGATCTCTCCGAGGCGATCGCCTACCGGACCTTTGATCGGCGGGAAGCGGCATAAGCCCCACAGTTGCCTCAACCGGGTTATAAGCCACTGGCGGATATCCTGAAAGTCCGGTAGATTCTCCCTCTGCGTGCCGACACCGGGAGAAGGTAAATAGGCCGGGCAAGCCGGAAGAGCCGGGAGAAAAGAGAGGCGGCAAAGGGGGTCTTGCCATCCGAGGAATCCCCTTCGCCCCGCCGAGCCTTCCTGACCCGGCCGCTTGTGGTTCTGTTTCTGCTGGCCCTCTTGGCCACCCTCATCTATTCCAATACATTCTCGGCCCCGTTCCATTTCGATGATATCCCCAATATCGTTGAAAACCCCAGAATCAAGGACCTCTCCAACTTTGCGGACCTCTCCGGCAGCCGCTCTGTCGGCTTTCTCTCTTTTGCGTTGAACTACCACTTCGGCGGGCTGAACGTCTTCGGCTACCACCTGGTCA
>CAZSHZ010000165.1:0-7949 GCA_964606955.1 uncultured Nitrospirota bacterium | reverse complement strand
TCTACTTCTTCATCCCTTCATCTTTCATGACCATGATCGACTTGGTGTGGCCCATCTCGGTTGCTTCCGCCTCGACCTTCGCGCCCGCTTTGATATCTCCGGTCTGCTTGGTGGTCCTGTCGAAGTGGAGCTTGTGCATTTTTCCCTGATCATCCTTGATCTCAAAGAATTCCCCTTCCACTTTCACCAACTCGCCGTGGATCTTTCCGCCACCGGCGATGCCGACGCCGACAAAGGTGATCGCCATGACGAAAACGACGAGCAACATCAACATCTTTTTCATCTGAACCTCCTTTTTCTAAGAAAGAGCGGGGGGGATAACTGCAAGCGGCGGGCCAATCGAAACCTGTTGAATTATCGGGCGGTCTCTCTCTCTTCCCCTCCCCTTTTCGTGTCCCGCTGCACCAAATGGTGCAGGGTGTGATATAAACGATCCCGATGCGGTTAAAGGGGAAGGTGACTCTTGTCACGGGCGGCGGAACGGGGATCGGAAAGGCGATTGCCCGCGCGATGCTGGCCGAGGGGGCCTCGGTTTCGATTGGAGGACGGAGGCGCGAACCGCTGGAGAAAACTTCACGGGAATTTTCCCCGCTCGGTCCCATCCAATCTTTTACCGCGGACGTTCGAAAGCAGGAGGATGTCAGGCGGCTGATGGACCAGACGGCGTCCGCTTTCGGCGGGATTAATATTCTTGTGAATAATGCGGGGGTCTCCGGGAAGAGCCCCCTTGCCGAGGGGGACGACGCACTCTGGAGGGAGATCCTCGAGACGAACCTGACCGGGGCTTGGTACTGCGCGGTCGAGGCGGTGAAAAGGATGCTGCCGGGGGGACGGATTATCAATATCTCTTCGGTCCTCGGCAAATTCGGAGTGGCCGGGTACGGCGCATATTGCGCCTCCAAGCATGGAATCATCGGCCTGACCCGGGCTCTCGCGCAGGAGCTTGCCCCCCGTAAGATCACGGTCAACGCGATCTGTCCCGGATGGGTTGATACCACGATGGCCCGCGTGGGGCTTTCCGCATGGGCGAAAGAGGCCGACATCTCCATCGAGGAGGCGCGGCAACAGGCCGAGGCGCAGATCCCGATCAAGCGCTTCGTCGAGGAGGCGGAGGTCGCGAGCCTGGCGGTCTATCTTGCCTCCGACGAGGCCGATGCGATCACCGGCCAGGCGATCAGCGTCTGCGGCGGAGTGACGACCTGAGCGAGCCGTTGCAGGGAGGGCGAAGCCCCGACGATTCGGCGACCGAGATGGTGCAGGTCGTCCTCCCAAACGACACAAACCTCCTGGGGAACCTCCTCGGGGGGACGCTGATGCACTGGATCGACCTCGTCGGCGCGATCGCCGCCGGACGCCACGCCCGCAAGCTGATTGTCACCGCCTCCATGGAGGGGCTCGATTTTCATTCCCCGGTCCGGCTAGGATCGCTCGTGATCTTAAAGGCGCGGGTCGTCTATGCCGGCCGGACCTCGATGCAGGTCGGCGTTCAGGTCTACTCGGAGGAGGGAGCGACCGGAAAGAGGGAGCGGACCTCGGATGCGATGCTGACCTATGTCGCGGTCGATCCGGATGGGCGGCCGAGCCCGGTCCCCCCCCTTCTGCTCCGGACGGAGGAGGAGGGGCGGCTCGCTCAGGAGGCGAAGGCGAGGCGCGAGGCCCGGCTGGAGCGGTTAAAGAGGATGGAGAGGAGTCGATAAAATGAGTTTGATGCGGCCCGAAGAGTTCTTTTTGCAGAAATACGGTCTCTCCGAATCGGCGATCGCCTCCGCGATCGGGCGGGTCCTCGGCGGGAGGATCGACGACGCCGATCTCTATTTCGAATACCGGATCAATGAGGAGCTGGCGCTTGAAGAGGGGATCGTCAAGCGGGTCTCGAAGAGCATATCGCAGGGGGTTGGGGTCCGGGCAATCGCCGGGGAGAAGACCGGCTACGCCTACTCCGACGAGATTACCGGCGACCAGCTCCTCTCGGCGGCGAAGGCCGCGCGTTACATCTCTGAAGGGGGCTCTTCCGGTGCGGTCTCCGTCGGCGCCGTCTTGCGGCCCACTCATGATCTCTATCGGTCCGATCCGGCCGCTGTTGATCTCCCCGTCGATGAGAAGGTCCGGCTCCTTGAGAAGATCGATCTGTGCGGCCGGGCATACGATCCACGAATCACCAATGTTCTCGCCTCAGTGGCCGCCGAGTATAAGATCGTTCTGATCGTTAATCCGAACGGCGTTGCGGTCGGGGACATTCAGCCTCTGATCCGTCTCAACGTTACCTGTATTGCCCAGGAGAAGGGGAACCGGCAGACCGGGACCTTTGGCGGCGGCGGGCGGCGCGATTTCGGATTTTTTCTTGAGGCGGTGGAAGGGGAGCGTCGATTTGAGCATTACGTCCGGGAGGCGGCCCGGCAGGCGATTTTGAATCTCTCGGCTGTCGATGCCCCGGCCGGGAGTATGGAGGTTGTCCTCGGATCGGGGTGGCCGGGGATCCTCCTTCATGAGGCGATCGGCCATGGGCTGGAGGGGGATTTCAATCGGAAGGGGGTCTCGGCCTTCACCGGCCGGATCGGCCGGCGGGTCGCCTCGGAACTCTGCACGGTCATCGACGACGGGACGATCCCGCTCCGCCGCGGCTCTCTTAACGTCGACGATGAGGGGACGCCGACCTCGCGGACCGTCCTGATCGAGAAGGGGATCCTCCGCGGCTATCTTCAGGACCGCCTGAACGCGCGGCTGATGGGGATGAAGCCGACCGGCAACGGCCGCCGTCAATCCTACGCGCATATTCCGATGCCGCGGATGACGAACACCTTCATGCTTGCCGGCGACTCCATGCCCCAGGAGATCATCCGGTCGGTCAAGCGCGGCCTCTACGCCGTCTCGTTCGGGGGAGGCCAGGTGGACATCACCAATGGAAAATTCGTCTTCTCCGCGAGTGAGGCGTACCTGATTGAGGATGGCCGGGTGACAAAACCGGTCAAGGGCGCGACGCTGATCGGAAACGGGCCGGATGTCCTCACCCGAGTTACGATGGTGGGAAACGATCTGCAACTTGACGCCGGGATCGGGACCTGCGGGAAAGATGGGCAGACGGTGCCGGTTGGCGTCGGCCTCCCGACGATCAAAATCTCCGCGATGACGGTCGGGGGGACGGCCGCGTGAGCGTCTCCGCGGGGTCCGGATTTTCGGGCGAGCGGGCCTTCGCCTTAATCGACCAGGCGCGCGCAAAGGGGGCGAGCGCCGCCGATCTCCTTTTTTACGAGGGGGACGCGTTCTCGGCGGTCGTCCGCTTGGGCGAGATCGACAAACTCTCGAACGCACGCGGTAAGAGCCTGGGCCTGCGGGTTTTCTCCGGCCGGCGCTCCGCCGTCGTCTCCACATCCGATCTCTCCGAGGAGTCTCTTGAGCGCCTTGCAGCAGACGCCTGCGCTCTCTCAAAGGCTGCTGCGGATGACGAGGCGTGCGCTCTTCCGGATCCGGGCCTGCATCCGCGGGAAATTTTGGATCTTGATCTGGACGATCCGCAAGAACGGGATATCGAAGGCCGGATCGACCTTGCGCGCCGGGCGGAGCGGGCGGCGCTCGAGAGCGATCCCAGAATCACCAACTCGGAGGGGGGAGAGTTTGAAAACAATCGCGGCCTGCTCCTCTATGCGAGCAGCAATGGATTTCTCGGGTCGTTCCGGAGCGCGACCGCGAGCCTTGCCGTCGTCCCGGTCGCCTCGGAGAACGGGCGGATGCAGCGGGATTACTGGTACTCCTCTCGGAGAAAACTTTCGCAGATCGAATCGCCCGAATCGATCGGAAGGACCGCCGCCTTTCGCACGCTGCGAAGATTGGGGGCAAAAAAGGTGGCGACCCGCCGCTGCCCCGTCGTCTTCGATCCGGAGAGCGCGGCGACACTCTTGTCGCATCTCGCCTCCGCGCTGTCGGGCTACTCCCTTTACAGGCGTGCCTCGTTTCTATACGACAAACTCGGGGAGAGGATCGGCTCCGAACTTCTAAACGTCATCGACGACGGGACGCTGGCCGGCGGGCTGGGCTCCTCTCCCTTCGACGGGGAGGGGCTCCCGACCGGAAGGAGCACCGTCATCGAGCGGGGCGTCTTAAAATCGTATCTCCTCGACACCTACTCGGCAAGAAAACTCGGTCTCGAATCGACCGGGAACGCCTCCCGCGGGACTCAGGGTCCCCCCGGGGTTGCGCCTCACAATTTTTATTTCCAGCCTGGGACGAAGAGCCCCGAGGAGATCATCCGGTCGGTCCCGTCGGGGCTTTACGTCACCGACCTGATCGGCTTCGGCGTCAATCTGGTCACCGGGGACTACTCCCGTGGCGCGGCCGGCCTCTGGATTGAAAACGGGGAGCTCGCCTACCCGGTCGAGGAGATTACCATCGCGGGGAATCTTCTGGAGATGCTCAACGGGGTCGGGATGGTCGGCAATGATCTAAACCTCAACCGGAGGATCGCCTCTCCGACGATCAAGATCTTTGAGATGACCCTCGCCGGAGAGTAGAATCGGTCTCATCGTGTCAGGCATCGAAGGTCTCCGTCATGGCGCCCTGAAAGACGGTGTTTCGAGAGAGCAGGTGGAGAAGAAGCTTAACCTGGCTCTCGATTGGTACCGCTATGCACAGGGTTTGTACGTAGTGCACACATCGTCAAGCGTGGACAAATGGAAGGCCCGACTCATAGATTTCGTAAAACCTCGAGGCCGACTGTTCATCGTCAAGCTTGACGTGAGCCGGCGCCAAGGTTGGATGAACAAAGACTTTTGGGAATGGTTGGGGGAGAAAAACCAAGCCGTCTAACAACCGGCTGATCCGGGACGTTAGGCTACAAAAAATTAAGTCAGCGATTATGGACTACAAAATACTGCTTACTGTTTTTGCTGCCGTGTTTATTGCCGAGCTTGGCGATAAGACACAATTGGCCACAATGTTATTCGCAGCCGATAAAGAAGTGAGCAAGCTTACAATCTTTCTTGGGGCTTCATTGGCGCTGATCGTGGCATCGGGAATCGGTGTTCTAGCCGGAAGTGCTATTTCTCAATTCGTTAGCGAAAAACAACTTCATTATATTGCGGGCGTCGGCTTTCTTGTTATAGGTATATGGACGCTTTACCACGCATAAATTGAGCATGCCTAACAAGCGCTTGGAGGCGGACTCGCTACGTCTGCGCTTTGCGCCGCCTCCGCTCGCCGCTCAAGCTTTTCGGTTAGATTGAACGAGGGAGGAGCATGTCTACATACAGCCTTGAGACCTCATTGAAGTCATGCTTCTTATCGAAAGATATCGTGCAACAGCTAGAGCAATATGTGCTGGACAAAGCGGCAGCAATTAATAATCTTTCGTCGGAGAAGGTCAAATCAAAATACCAAATTGAGTCAATCGATTCCTTTGGAACTGAACAATTCAGCTCAATACAAGAATACGGCCGCCCTGTGTGCCAACATGAGGTGAGACACTCGTCACCAGCAGTTCTTTGGAGAGGGCGAGGAGGTGCACAGCATGGCTAGCGTGGACGTAGGGACAACCGGTGCGGGGGTGGGGTTGGCCCCGGTGCTTCAGGTAGAAACGGGTGTGGCCCGCGACAGCGAGGTCCCGGAGCGCGCGAAGCGGCGGACGTACACGGCCGAGTACAGGCTGCGGATCCTGCGGGAAGCGGATCGGTGCAAGAGGCCCGGGGAGATCGGGGCGCTGTTGCGTCGGGAAGGGCTGTACTCGTCGATCCTGAACTTCTGGCGGCAGCAGCGGAAACGGGGTGAGCCGGCGCGGTTGTTGGGCAAGAGGCCGGGGTTGCAGGCGCAGGAGGCCGAGGTGCTGGCCGATCGGGTACGGAAGCTTCAGAGCGAGAAGGCTGCGTGGCAGGGAGAGAGGACAAGGCTTATACGCAAGCTGAAGCGGGCCGAGACGATCATCGAGATTCAAAAAAAAGCCTCGGAGCTGATGGGGGTACCCCTGAATACGCCGGAGAGCGACGAGCAAGGCTGATGGTGGCGACGGAAGAGCTGTCGGTACAGGTGGGGGTCGCGCCGGCCTGCGAGGCGATGGGGGTGAGCCGTGCGACGTTCTACCGACGCCGCGCCGGTTGCGTTGAGGCAAGCGCGGAACGCGCGGCGCGCACCCCCGCGGGTAGGAACGGAGACGGAGCAAAGTGAAGCGATTGAGATTCTGCACTCGGATCGCTTCGTGGACGCGGCCCCCGCAGCGATCTGCGCCACGCTCCTGGACGAGGGCCGGTACATCTGCTCCACGCGTACGTTCTATCGGCTCTTGGCCGAGCGCGGGGAGGTGCGGGAGCGCCGGAACCAACTCCGGCACCCGGTCTACATGAAGCCTGAGCTTTTAGCGACGGCCCCGAACCAGGTGTGGACCTGGGACATCACGAAGCTGCACGGGCCGGCCAAGTGGACGTATTTCTACCTGTACGTCCTGCTCGATCTCTTCAGTCGGCACGTGGTGGGCTGGAGGGTTGCCACTTTTGAGAGCGCGCGGCTCGCCGCACGGCTCATCGACGAGGCGTCCAAGAGGCACGGGGTCGCGCCCGGGCAACTCACCACGCACAGCGACCGCGGTGCCCCGATGATCTCGAAAGCCGTTGAACAGTTGCTCGCGGACCTCTCCATCGGCCGCAGCTTCAGCCGGCCGCGGGTGTCGAACGACAACGCCTTCTCCGAGGCGCAGTTCAAGACGCTGAAGTACCGCCCCGGCTTCCCAGAGCGCTTCGGATCGCTGCAAGACGCCCGAGCCTTCTGCCGCGTCTTCTTCCGCTGGTACAACGAGGAACACCGCCACTGTGGGATCGGGTACCTGACGCCGGCGACCGTTCACTTCGGGCGCGCGGCCATCGTGACCGACATCCGCCAGCGCACGCTTGACGGCGCCTACGCGGTGCATCCGGAACGGTTCGTGCGGCGCCCCCCCACAGCCCAAATTCTTCCGCCGGCAGTGTGGATCAACAAGCGAGAAGACGTTCAGGTCGTCGTCCAATGAATTCCAACACCGAGTGTCTCATTCTCGTTGACACGTTCCGCCTCGCCCCCGGTGGGATCGCGGCCCTTGTCCTGCCCAATGGCATCTTCAATTCACCCTCAAGCACATTACAAGAAACTCCGCCAGATTATCTATGACAACACGCGAATCATGGCTGTAATTGGATTGCCGCATTGGGTCTTCTTCCATACCGGATGCGACGTACAAGGCTCCTTGCTGTTCATCAAAAAAGAGCGTGTCAGGGATGACTACGATGTATTTATTGACTGGGCCGACAATGTCGGATACGACGCCAAGGGGGCAAAGACAGGGGAAAATGACCTTCCTGCCATCCTAAAGCGATACTCATCTCCACCGAAGCCCAATCTCTTCAAGTTCTCTACGCTCCGGCAGAATGATCGTTTTGATCCGCTTTTCTACCGTCCTGGCAAGACTCAGGCCTTCTCCAAGTTGAAAGGCGGACGCACACTTGGCGACCTGTGCGAACCAAGCGGCTCGCTTGTCCAGAAGTCGAAGAAGAACAAGGCAAAGTACCGCTATCTTGAAGTCGGTGGCGCAGACCCAGTCACAGGCAAGATCACGGAACTCAAGGAGTATGCCGCACACGAGTTGCCCGGCAGAGCGAAGTGGATAGCGCGGGAGGGGATGGTGCTGCTTCCAAACCATCGGAACAGCATTGCATCGGGCCGCGCTCCAGTGTTGATCACGGAGGAGTTCGACGGCATCGTCGTGACAAGCAGATTCATCCCATTATTTTGCAAGGTTCCGCCAGCCTACGTCTATCATCTGCTCAACCTGGACCTGATGAAGCAGAAGTTACTGACCACCGTCACGGGTAGTTCCTCTACGGAAATCAAATGGGACGTAATTTCAAAGCTCCCAGTCCCGGTTCCAGAGAAGGAAGACTACGACACATTTCTTGCCGATGTCATGGAGCTAGAACCAAAGATACAGAAGCACGCCA
>CAZSHZ010000164.1:0-18484 GCA_964606955.1 uncultured Nitrospirota bacterium | reverse complement strand
GAAGACAAACTTTTTCTAGACCGCTACAAGGTCGACAGCACCCCCCATCTTTCGATCCGCGACCCGGCGCTCTGCCTGAAGTGCGCGCATAAACAGTGCATCCTCGTCTGTCCCTCGGGGGTCTACCGCTGGGATGAAAATCTGGGGAAGATCGTGGTTGGATGGGAGAACTGCATGGAGATAGGGGCCTGCACCGTTGCCTGCAATGAGTTCGACAATATCCTCATGACGTATCCCAAAGGGGGATACGGAATCTCTTACCGTTTCGGCTGACCTCTTGCGGGTCATCGTCCGGGTCCAAAAGTTCAACCCCGAGAAGGACGTCAGGCCGCATCCTGCCGACTACTCGGTTGAGGTCGGCCGGGGAGCCACGGTCCTTTCCGCGCTGATGAAGATCAAGGCGGAACTGGATGGGAGTCTCACGTTTCGCGCCTCCTGCCGCTCGGCGATCTGCGGCTCCTGCCTGATGATGGTCAACGGCGTACAACGACTCGCCTGCGAAACGTCGGTCTACGACGAGGTAGAAAAACATGAGAAGGTCCATGTCGGCCCGATGGAGAATTTTCCTGTCATCAAAGACCTCGTGACCGACAACAACGATCATTGGCGAAAGGTTCGGGAGATCGACCCGTGGGTCACCCGGCCCGGCGAGAGCCCCTTGAACGAGGAGCCGGCGACGGCCCCCGCCCCTCCGATCCTCCCGCGGCAGATGGCGGCGCTGAACAACTCGGACGCCTGCATCATGTGCGGCGCCTGCCTCTCGGCCTGCACCAGTTACCAGGTCTCCCCCTCGTTTCTCGGCCCCGCGGCGCTGGCCAAGGCCTACCGGGTCGTCGCGGATCCGAGGGAAGGGAGGCTTCGGGAACGGCTGGCGGCGCTCCAGGGAGCGGGGGGGATCTGGGACTGCTGCCGTTGCAACTACTGCGTCGAGGTCTGCCCGAAGGATGTCCGACCGCTGGAACAGATCGTCCACTTAAGGCGCCTCTCGATCGAGATGGGCCTGAAACAGGAACTGGGGGCTCGCCACATCACCGAATTTTTTGATATCGTGCGGGAGGAGGGGCGACTCAATGAGCGGCGGATGCCGGCGAAGATGGTAGGATTTCGAATCGGGGATCTCCTGAGGATCCTTCCGTTGGGGATCCGGATGGCATTAAAGGGGAAGGTTCCCCTCGCCCCGTTCAAAAAGATTGCGGGGATCCGACAGATCCGAAAGATCTTTTCCCTCATCGGTCATGCCGAACAGACTTAGATACGCCTTCTACCCCGGTTGCGCGGCCAAAGGGGCGACGCCGGAGCTCTACACGGCGACCGTCGCGGTCGCTCCTCTTCTGGGGATCGAACTGGTGGAGCTCTCCGACTTCAACTGCTGCGGGGCAGGAGTCCTCAACGAGGCCGATCCCGATCTCGGCCTGGCGCTCAACGCCCGAACCTTCTCCGCCGCGGAACAGTTGGGGCTTCCGCTGATGACCATCTGCGGCACCTGCCAGGGGATCACCTCTTGGGCAAACAAGACCCTCACCGAGGATGAGGCGACGCGCGAGCGGATCAACAAGATCCTCCGCGACTCCGGAGTCCCTCCTTACAACGGGACGGTTGAGGTCCTCCACCTGCAGTGGGTCCTTCTGCGCGATGTCGGGGTGGAGGAGCTGCGGCGGCGGGTGAAGCGTCCTTTGACCGAGCTCTCGATCGCTCCGTTCTACGGCTGCTACATCCTCCGCCCCTCGAAGAACCTCGGCTTTGACGATCCCGAGCACCCAAAATCGCTTGAGACGCTGATCCGCGCGCTGGGGGCCCGCCCGGTCGAATACGAGGGGAAGACCAAGTGCTGCGGCTTCCCTTTGATCATCGAAAAAGAGGAGATCGCCCTTTCTATGATCGGCCAGCATGTGGGGGAGGCGAAAGAGAAGGGGGGGGATCTGATGGTGACCCCCTGCCCGCTCTGCCACATGAGCCTCGACATCTACCAGGGTCGCGCGGAGAAAAAGGCGGAGCGAAAACTCTCGATGCCGATCCTGCATCTTCCGCAACTGCTCGGCCTCGCTCTGGGGCTGACCCCGAAAGAGCTCGGGATGGAGCGGCACCTCGTTCCAACCGATTCGATCAGCGAGAAGTTATCGTGAAGAGGATTCCGATCTTTGCCCTTCCGAATATCGTTTTTTTCCCGAGGACGTTTCTCCCTCTTCACATCTTTGAGGCCCGCTATCGACAGATGATCTGCGACTGCCTCGCTTCAGAGCGGCTGGTCGGTATGGCCCTACTCAAAGAGGGGTGGGAGGAGGATTACGCCGGCAACCCGCCGATCCATCCGGTCGGGACAATCGGAAAGATCGTGGCGGCTGAGCCCCTCCCCGAGGGTCGATACAACATCGTTTTGGAGGGGATCGACAGGTATCAACTCGCGTCCGAGCATTCCGAAAAGCCTTATCGGGAGGGGGACGTCCAGATCGTCACCCATCCGCAAGAGGATCTCCTCCCGGAGCGGCTGCGGGAAGCGCTGATCCGGGAGCTGGGCGAGCCGGGAGGCCGCTGGGCGCCGCATCCGTCGGTCGCTCATTTTCTGGCATCGCGCCCCGAGGACGACCTGCTGGTCAACACGCTCGGCTTCACCCTGCCGTTCTCCATCTCGGAGAAGCAGTTCCTGCTCGAGGCCGACGCCCGGATCACTCAGGCCAAACGCCTCCTCGATCTGATCCGATTTTTAAAAATGCAGGTGGAGGAGAACGCCCGATGAAAACGCTGAAAGAAGGAGATCCGGCCCCGGACTTTCCGGGCCGGAAAGATTTTCTCGGAAAGAAAAAGATCGTTCTCTATTTCTACCCGAAGGACGATACGCCGGGCTGCACGAAGGAGGCCTGCGGCTTCCGCGACGTTTCCAAAGAGATCGAGAAGGCCGGCGCCGCGGTTCTCGGCGTCTCGCTCGATCTGCTCCCCGCTCATGAGAAATTCCGAGAAAAGTACTCTCTCCCGTTTCCGCTCCTCTCGGATCCCGACGCCAAGGTCTCAAAGGCCTTCGGGGTTTACAAAGAGAAGACCAACTATGGGCGGACCTACTGGGGGATCGAACGGACGACTTTTGTGATCAGCAGGGACGGCAAAATCGAGAAGATCTTTCCCAAGGTGAAGGTAGACGGGCATGTCGAGGAGGTCCTTAAGGAGCTCCGAAGAGGAGGATCGCTATGATGCGAAGGTTGACGACGGCGCTGTTGGTTTCGGTAGTAGGAATCGGATCAGCTCAGATCGGTTCGGCGGCGGGGGTCTTCTCTCAGATCAACCGCGGGGATGACCCTAAACATACCCCGGTCATCGACGCCCCCGACACGGTCACGGCCGGGGAGCCGTTCAAGGTGACGATCATGGTGGGAAAAACGCTCCATCCCTCCCTCGTCGATCACAACATCCACTGGATCGCGCTCTATGCCGATGAGGTCGAGCTTGCGCGAGCAACGTTGACCCCGACCCTCGCCGTTCCGATCGTCACCTTCAACGTCATGCTGCAGGAAGGGGGAACCCTACGCGCTTTGGCGGCGCCGAACCATTCCGCTCCCTGGGAGGCCTCCCGCAAGATTGCGGTCAAGCCCGCGGCGACTCAAAAACCTTGAAAAAATAGGCTGTTGACACCAATTTTTGGCACATGTTATAGTCGGGTTTCATGGCTCTGTTAATCACCAACGAATGCATCGCCTGCGCGGCCTGCCTTCCGGAATGTCCGAATGAGGCGATCTTCGAAACTCGGAGCGACTGCGAGGCAAAGGGGAACAAGTTGACCGAAGAGGGGGGACAGGGGGTCCACGCCCCGGCCGGGAGCGACACGATTTACGTGATCACCTATGAGCGCTGCACCGAGTGTGTCGGCCACTTCGACGAGCCGCAGTGCGCGGCCGTCTGCCCGGTCTCCGACTGCTGCATCCCCGACCCGACGATGCCCGAGGCGGTAGAGGCCCTCCTGGAAAAGGCTCGAACGCTGAATCCGGAGAAGCAGATCGATCCCGCCAAGGTCTGGGGCGGAGTCCGAATCAAGTAGATTCCCCCCGAGGCGGCCTTTTTTATAACCTGTTTTTAAAGTAGATCACCAGATCGCGCACGGAGATCACCCCGACCACCTTTCCATGCTCCGTGATCGCAAGGTGCCGGATCCGGCGATTGGCCATGATCTCGTTGGCGTCTTTTGCGCTCTTCCCGATGTCGAGCGAGATCAACGGCCGGCTCATAATATCCCGAACCGAAGCGCTCTCCGGATTTCTCCCCTCCGCCATGGCGCGCCGGACAAAGTCTGTCTCGCTGACGATCCCGATATATTCCCCCCCCTCCTCGACCAGCAGCGACCCGACCTGATGATCCCGCATCATCTGCGCGGCCTCTTTCAAGGTTGCGGTCGGTTGAATTTTTCTTATCTCTCGGTGCATCAAAAGGGCCAGGGGGGTCATTCGTCCTCCTTCATGGCGATGATTTCGGGGAGGAGCTGAGCCGCCCTTCCCTGTAAAACAAGATCAAAGTCGGAGCCGCTCGGCTCTAAGTTAATCTCGATGGTCTTGGCTTCGACGGCCTCTGCCGCAAGGCCGGCGGCCGGGAAAACCACCCCGGAGGTCCCGACGGCCAGCAGGAGATCCGCCTTGCGGGCATTCTCCACAGCTTCTTCCCAAATCCCGGGATCAAGCGCCTCTCCGAACCAGACGACCGCCGGACGGAGAATCCCACCGCAGAAGTGGCAGCGGGGGGGAAGAGGGATGATGGTCGCCCGCCGATCCTCCGCCTCATGCCCGCATGAGGCGCAGCGGACCCGCCAGATGCTCCCATGAATCTCCAGAGGATGCCGGCTCCCGGCCATCGAATGGAGGCCGTCGACATTCTGTGTGACAAGACAGAAACTCCCCCCTCGCCTTACGGTCCGCTCCTCCAATCGGGCCAGCGCCTCGTGCCCCGAGTTCGGGAGTTTGGAGGCGATCAGTTCCCGCCGCCAGTTATACCACTCCCAGACCATCCGCGGATCTCTGGAGAAGGCTTGGGGCGTGGCAAGATCCTCGGCCCTGAAATTCCGCCATAGGCCCTCCCCGCCCCGAAAGGTGGGGATGCCGGAATCGGCGGAGATCCCGGCGCCGGTCAAAACGACGACCCGTTCGGCGGCGGTTACCCACTCCCGCGCAGTCTCAACCGACATGAGGATCACGCCCGATCCGAGCCGGGCGCCCGCTCAAAGAGCATGCCGGCATATGTGACGACCGAACCCGAGGGATCTGAAACCCCCCAGTCGTATTTCAGCAGCCTCCCGACGATCGGGGATTCGGATTCGCCGGATTTCGAAAACTCCCGCAGAACGGCCAGCAGGGTGTAGATGCAGGAATAGCCGCAGACCCGGCGCCGGTTGGAGTCGGAAAAAAGTTTCTCTAAAAAGGCGTCCGGCGCTACCGCCGAGACCAGGTCCAGTAAAACTTTCTCCTCTTGCTCCACCCTGCGAATCTCCTCCTCGCTCGGAGGATCGGGATCTCCATATCTTGGGCCGAGATGGGCAAGATCGGCCGACGCGATCAGGCAAACCGACCTGTCGGGGAACTCCCGGATCGTCTCGGCCAGCGCCTCGACGAACGGCTTCGCCTCGGCGGCTGCGGAGGCCGGATCGTTTGGATTGGAAAACGCACAGAGGATCGGGACCAGCCTCGGGGAGGGGAGCCGGGCGATCATCGAAAGATGCTGCAGGAAGATCGCCTGGAACTCGATCGTGTGATCTGCGCGATGCTTAAGCTCGTCCTCGAACAGCGAGCCGGCCGAATAACGCATTGAAAGACGTTCGAGGAACTCGGAGGCCGATGGGAGAACGCCGAGCGGAGTGGCGAAATCCTTCGCAGTCGTGCAGAAGGGGTGCGACATCGGGAGATGCGATGTGCCGAGGACGATATAGATGTCGGCGCCGCCCCGCTCCGCCAGAGCTCGGTAGGCGTGGGTATAACAGGCGCCGCCGACCCGCAGGTCGATGTGGGGGGCAATCAGACCGAGGAGCTGCCTGCTCGAGGCGTGATTTTTGACGGATGGGAGGCCGGCGCCCTTTTGGTAAAACCCCTCCAGTTCAAGAACCAGACCGACCGGATCTGAGGTGTAACTGCCCCCGCTATGCGCGGCCCTCCTGCGAGGCTCGCCGCGGTACTCCGCAAGAAGGCGGCGCTGATGGGACTGGAAACGATCCGAATCTAAAAGAAGCGCCTCATCCAGTTTGGAGACGACCTTATGAAGATCCTCGGTCATCACCAGAGAACCGATTCGGCGCTGACACGCCTCCTGGATGTCGAGAAATGTGTGATTTCCATCGAAGAACTGCAGAAGGAAAAAGACGCTCGGGGAGACGAGAAGGACCGACTCTCCGATCCCGGAGGTATCGCGAAGCCCGATCAACTCCTCCCCGTCGGAGTTGATGGGAAACGTCTCCACCGGCCGAAGTTTCGGTTTCATAACGGCGCCATATTCTAGCATACGGGGAGATCGGCGTTTCAGCGGTCTACTCGGGTCAGGGACGAAGCTCGACCCTCGCCTCGCCGAGCGGCTTTCCGTTCCGGAGGACCGAGACGTGGTATTTCCCTGGGGGGAGTTTGAGAAAACCGAAGAAACGGAGGTTCGTCAGAACAAAGGCGCACATGATCTCCGGAGGGTGCATGTCGGCGAGGAGGATCGTCACCTCCTGGCCGGATCGGGACCAATCCGCGTGCAGTTTGCTGCAGAAGTCCGGGCCGGCCACCCCCCCCTCAAAGTAGAGGTTATCCCCTCCCCGGATCGTGAGGCTGTTGGGCTCCCCATCCGAAGGACCTGCGATCGACGTGGTGAAGGTCAGCGTCGGCTTCGGATCGGACCCGCGAACCTCCCTCCCTCCGCATCCCCAAAGGAGGAGAAGAAACGCAGCGAGGAGGATCACAGGTTCAGATCATTTCGCTTTATTTGATCGATGTCAACCGGCGGGGTCCCGGATATTCCTGGCGTCCGCCAAGCCGGAAACAAAGATCTTTCCGTCGCCCGGATTGCCGGTTCGCGCCGCGATCTTGATCGCCTCCGCCGCGCGGGAGAGCTCCTCGTCGGGAACCGCGATCATCAGCCAGACCTTCGCAAGCTCCAGGTAGCGCACCGTCCCCGCCACAAGGCCCCGCTGGCGGCCCCGGCCGAAGACATCCATCCGGGTAAACGGATAGATCCCACTCTTCTCAAGTTCCGCGATCACCTCCTTCTCTTTCTCGGGGCGGATGATCGCCTGGATCAGTTTCACGGATTCACCTCAACCAGATCGGGGATCATACCGACCCTCTCGGTCGGCTGCGGGGAACCGATCCGAGATCCGAGAAGTTCTCCGATCCTCGCCGGCGTCAGGCGGGAGACGACCTCCGAAAACGACTCCCCCGCCGGCCGCTGCTCCGCAACAATCGAAAGGAGCGCCCGGATCGTCGGCACCACCTGCTCCTCGGTGATCCCCTTTCTGACCATCTCCCCCAGCCGGACGCCCCCTTCGACCTTCCCGCCGAGATAGAGTTGATAAGAAAACCGCCGCTCCTCCCCGACCGCGGCCATGGTCCCTGCAAGCCCGATATCCCCCACATGATGCTTTGCGCAGTTGTTCGGGCAGCCGGAGATATGGATGGAGATTCCGGCGTAAAACCTCGGGTCGAGGTCCTGCTCAATCGCGCCTCGGATCTCGCGTGCGGCGCCCTGCGCGTTCGTTACCGCGAGGACGCAGAACTCGGTCCCGGGACAGGCGACGATCCGCGCCGACCCCTTCGGCCGGCTCAGAGAAAGCCCGGCGCGGGCCAGCGCGCGGATCACCGCGCGCGCCCGGGCGCGAGGGATAAATTCAAGTTCGATCCCCTGGCTCCGGGTGAACCACGCGACGCCGTTCCCGTACCGCCGGGCGATCCGGCCGACGGCGGCAAGTTGCGAGGCGCGGATCTCCCCGAGCGGAACATCGATCGCAAGGCGCAGATATCCGGCCTGCCGCTGCGCCAGCGAGCCGGAGTCGCGCGGCGCGGGAATCGGAGAGAGAGAACTGATCAGCCGATCGAAAAGCGGCGGGCGCGGATCGGCGGGATCCCGCTGCGGCGGAACAAATTCGCGGTTCTCCGGAAGCGCCTTCTTCTCCGCAAAGATCTTCTCGAAGCGGTCGAGAAACTCCTCGCGCCCCCACTCCTCGATGAGAAACTTCAGCCGGGAGCGCGCTTTGGTCCGGTTGCCGAATTTCGTGTGGATCGCGAATACGGCCTGGCAGGCGGGGAGGACCTCCTCCGGAAGAATGAACTCCCGCGCGACGAATCCCAGCATCGGGTGCGGCCCCAGGCTCCCGCCGACCCAGAGTTCGAATCCGAGGCGCGACGCGCCGCCCGGGTCCGTTCCGACCTTCGCGACAAAGCCGATGTCGTTGATCTGCGCCTCCGGCGCGCACTCCCCGCAGGCGGCAAAGAAGACGTTCAACCGGTTCGGCATTCTCGGATTGATCAGATCCGAGCGTTTGACAAAATAGTCGGTCACCGCGCGCGCCCAGGGGACGACATCGAACGGCGCATCGGGGGCGACCGCGCCATGATGGCAGGCGGTGACGTTGCGGAGGGTATGGCCGCAGGCCGAGCGGGTGGAGAGGCCGACCTCCTCAAGCCTCTCCCAGATCTGGGGGACCTCCTCGACGCGAACCCAGTGGAGCTCAAGATCCTGCCGCACGGTGAGATGCCCGCTACCCCGCCCGTGCGTCTCGGCAAGTTCTGAAAGCCGCGCCAGCTGCCGCGCGGTGACCTCCCCGCCGGGGATCCGGATCCGGAGCATGAAGTAGCCGGGGTGCTTCTGGCTGCAGACGCCATAGGTCTTCAGCCGGTAGTAGTCCTCCGAGGAGAGGGCCCGGGTCCCCTCCTGCCGGACCCGCTCAAAATCGATCCCGAGCCCCTCCTGTTTGATCTTCTCCAGATCGAGCGTCTTCAGACTTGCCCGGGCCTCGGCCGGGGAGGGGGCCGCCTTTGAGGCAGCAGGGGTGAGACTTAGGCGGACCTCCTTGAGGATCCCATCCACGAGATCGGCGCAGGTCCCGCAACCGGTCGTCGCCTTGGTGCAGACGGCGATCTGCTCGCGGCTGGTCAGCCCCTTCTCGCGAATGGCGGAGACGATCATCCCCCGGGTCACATTGTTACAGTTGCAGATCGTCTCGCTCTCCGTCGCGGCGGCTGGAATGGCGGCAGCGACTCCTCCCAGCAGATCGATCTCCCTCGGGACCGGCTCCCCCTTGAGGATCAGATTGAAGAGCCGCTGGCCGTCCCGATTGTCTCCGAGAAGGATCATCCCGACCGGCCGCCGGTCGCGAAAGACCAGTTTCTTGTAAACTCCATGGCGGGTATCGAGGTGGATCGTCTCTTCGCAGTTCGGGCCGGTCTCGAATTCTCCCCCGGAGGTCAGCTGCACTCCGGCCACCTTGAGGATCGTTGCGCATGGCGTCCCCGCAAAACGGAGCTCCCCGCTCCCCGCGATCGCATCCGCAACAGCGCGCGCCTGGGCGCGGATCGGGGCGACCACCCCATAGACGATTCCCCGGTGCTCGGCCGCATCCCCCAGCGCGAAGATCCCTGGCACGCTCGTCTCCATCCGGTCATCAACGAGAATCCCGCGGGCCGTTGCAATCCCCGCGGCGCGCGCAAGTTCCAGATCCGGTCTCACCCCCGCGCAGACGAGGACCATCCCGGCCGGAAGAATCCGGCCGGTCGCAAGCCGGACCGCCTCGACCTCGGCATCCCCTAAAATCTCTTCGGCGGTCGCCTGCAGAACTACCTCGATCCCCAGCCGCTCGATCTCCAGTTTCAGCATCGCCGCAGCCGTTGCATCCAGCTGCTGCTCCATCAGCCGGTCGGTCAGATGGACGATTGTCGCCTCGACCCCGTAGTTGATCAGCCCGCGGGCCGCCTCCAGGCCGAGGAGGCCGCCCCCGATGACGACGGCCTGGGTATACCTCGATTTTCGGATCGCCTGCGCCCGGGCAATAATCCGCTCCGTATCCTCGATGTTGCGGAAGACGAAGACCCCCGGCTTCGAGAGCCCCCCGATCTTCGGAAGATGGGGGTGCGCCCCGGTCGCAAGGATCAGGCGGCCGTAGGGTGTGATCGCCCCGCTCTCGTCATGGACACTCTCCGTCTCCCGGTCGATCATCGCGACGCGGACCCCCGCCCGCAGGTCGATCCCGTTCTTCTCGTACCACTCCCGCGGATTCAGGACGATCTCTTCGAACCCCTTCTTTCCGGCCAGGACATCCGAGAGGAGGATCCGGTTGTAGTTGACCTCCTTCTCTTCGCCGAAGACGGTGATCGGCAGGCCCGGCTTAATCTTTAAAATCTCCTCGATCGCGGTCGCGCCGGCCATCCCGTTTCCGACGATGACGATCCGCTCAGCCATCAAAGACCACCTCCATCGCGACCCGCCCCCCGATCCCCGAGAGGGGGACCTCAGCCAGAGGCGCCTCTCCCGTTTTCGGCCGCTCGAGCAGTTCGACAACGACGAGGGCCAGGCAGAGCGCCGACGCAAATGAGAAGAGGAGGAAGCCGGGGGCGTACGACCCGGTCACCCCCTTCAAGATTCCGAGAACCGAGGGGAGGAGAAATCCCCCGATCCCTCCGGCGGCACCGACGATCCCGGAGGCCGCTCCGATCCGGTCGGAGAAACGGTGGGAGACGAGCTGGAAGACGGCTCCGTTCCCCATCCCCGCTGCGGTCAGGGCGAGAAACATCAGCCCGACGGCGAGTGGCAACGGCGGGATCAGCGCCATCAAACCGAGGGCGAGCGCGACCCCCGAGTAGAAGAAGAGAAGGACCCGCGCGCCTCCGAAGCGATCGGCGAGATAGCCTCCGACCGGCCGGAACAGGCTCCCGGCAAAGAGAGTGATCGCGCTCAACTGTCCGGCCGCCACGGCGCCGGCCCCGTACTGATCGTGAAAGAAGAGCCCGAGAAAAGCGGCAAAACCGATAAAACCTCCGAATGTCACGGAATAAAAGAGGCTGAACCTAAAGAGGTCCGCGGAACGGAAGAGGGAAAGGTTTTTGCTCCAGGTCCAGGAGCGATCCCCCTTCAGGTCGCGGGCTAAAAGGAGAAAGAGGATGAGGACCGCGGTCAGCGGAATCAGCGAAAGGATGAAGACCGCATGCCAGCCGAAACGCTCGGCAAGGGGAGGGGCGGCCAGCGACGCGATCACGGTCCCGCTGTTCCCGGCCGCGGCGATCCCGAGCGCAACACCCTGCCGCGAGGGGGGATAGCAACGGCTTACCAGAGGGAGGGCAACCGCGAAACTCCCCCCGGCGATCCCAAGGAGGAGACCGAGGAGGAGAAGCCCCGCGAAGCTCGAGGCGGCGTATCCCCCCCAGATCAGCGGAATAAAGAGGAGAAGGAGGGAGACGATCCCGATCCGCTTCGGCCCGAAGTAATCGGATGCGATCCCTCCCACTACCCGGAAGATCGCCGCGCTCAGCATCGGCATCGCGAGGATGAGCCCCTTCTCGCCTAAAGAGAGGGGGATATCCCGTTGGATGAAGAGGATGAGCGGACCGAGGAGGACCCAGAGGCAAAAACAGACTTCGAAGTAGAGAAACGAAGCGCTCAGGGTCCTTCGATCTCCGCTATCTTCCGGTGCGGACCGTGACCACACGCTCCACCTCCTGAACAAAAATCTTCCCGTCGCCCGGATTCCCGGTCCGCGCCCCTTCCCGGATCGCCCCCAGCGCCGTGGAGAGATCCGCTTCCTCGACGACGAGCAGCAGCATCGTCTTGGCAAGCTCCGCATAGGCGACCGGCCCGACCTGAATCCCCCGCTGCATTCCGCGCCCCCGAACCGGAAATTTTGTCACGGCGAAAAAGCCGGCCTCCTCCAGGTGCTTGAGAACCCTCCCCTCCCGCTCCGGCCGGATCACCGCCCGGATCACCTTCATGGGACTCGGCCTCCTGGCGTCAGACTGCCTCCACCCCGCGCTCATCACTGCTGATCCGAATTGCTCCTTCAACCCCGAGGACGAAGATCTTGCCGTCTCCGTAAACCCCCTTTCCGGTCCGGTTCGTCCTGACAATCGCCTCGATGGCCGCCTCCACTCGATCTTCGGCGACCACGATGGAGAAATACCGCTTGGGGAGAAAACGGATCGCGACATCGCTCTCGTTTGGAGCAGCCGAAGCGGCCGGCGATTTGAACCGAAGCCCCCGCTGGCGACTCCGTCCGAGAGCGACAACGGTGGTGTAGGAGAAGACGCCGGCGGCTTCAAGCGCCTCGCGGGTCGCCGCATGCTTTTGAGGGCGGACGATCGCAATGATCTCCCTGAGAACGCCCGACGCGGCCGCAGCTCGAGGGGCCTCCTCGCCGAATCCGGCGGTCACCGGGGAGAACTCTGGGGCAGGAGGCGGCGCGGCGCCTTTCGGGAGTGCAGGAACGGGCGGCGCGGCAGGCGCGGTCGGCGGAGGGACAATCCCGTACCTCTTCTTCCACTCTTCGTTCAGTTCGGCCGTTGCGCTCTGGGCCAGCAGCCTCTTGATCCCGATCGGATCCTGGGCAAATGCCCTGATCGCCCCAACCCATTTCACGCTCATGTATCCCTGAAGAAAGGGGACAACCAGCCGGATCGGTCCACCGTGCGGCTCGGGGAGAGGCTCGCCGTTCAGGCCGGTCGCAAGGAGCACCCCCGGATCGCGCGCCTCAGGCCGCGTGAGCCGCTCAAAATAGATGCCGTCGCGCGAGTAGACGGCATAGAAGCCGTCATCGGGCGCATCGAGTTTGAAATGATCGAGAAAATCGACCAGCCGGATCCCCTCCCAGACAACCGTCTGGGACCAGTTAAAGATCTGGCAGATCAGAGGGGCCTCCAGGCGGACGCGCGGAAGCGATCTCGTCAGTTCCCATCGGATCGACCGCCGCTGACAGTCCAGCCCGCAGATCTCAATCCGCGCCTCAGAGAGCGACAGCGGCTCCGGGATCGGAAAGAGACAGAGGACAGGCATCGGACTTGCGTCAAAATCGATCCGAAAAAATCGGTCGGCGAACTTCGGCTGCCGGATCCCCTCCCGCATGCCTGGGTCTAAAGCAAACGGCATACCGCAAAAAGCGGCACTCGACGCGAGCTTAGATGATCAGGCCGTTACAGTTTTGTCCGCTTTACGACGGAAGTGTCCGCCGAACGCGGGCGTAATATCGGAAGAGGAGCCGGTTTGAGAGGAGGGCAAAGAGGAGCATCGCGATCGTCCCGTAGACACTCGAGCGGGCGATCTTCACGCGGCGCGCGGGGTTCAGCGGATCAGACCCTAAAATTTTCCGGAGGGTCTTCCACGCAAAGAAGAGCGGGAGGGCGACAGCCAGCCGGACGCGGAACTCCCGCTGCGGGATGAGGAAGAGATAGTCCAGCCCCGCATCTAGATGAGACACCGCCTCAGAAATCGCGCGGCTCAAAAGATGGCGGGCGCGCTCCGCCTTCTCGGGCCGGAGGAGATCCTCAGGCGCTAGCCCCTCTTCTTTTAACCAGTCGGCGGGGAGATAGCAGCGGCCGCGGGAAAGATCGGCTGCGAGATCCCGGATGATGTTCGTCAACTGCAGACCCTTGCCGAACCGGGTCGTAAGCCGCTCCATCTTATCCGGATCGGCCCCGCGCAAGGAAGAGAGATGCGCGAAGAGGATGCGGGTCCAGAATCTCCCGGGCGCCCCGGCGACATGATCGATGTAACGGTCGAGATCCTCCCATCGGTCGAGGGCGCGCATCGTCAGATCCATCTCCATCCCCGCGGTCACCTCCCGAACGACTTCCTCAACAGCCTTGCGGTCGGAATCGGGAAGGGACCGGTAGGCATCCAGGACCGCCTTCGGGACCGATGCGCCGTTGGGGAACGTCCTGGAAAACTCGCGGAGGGCGGGGAGTCGCGCGTCAGCCGGGAGGAGATCGGTATCGGCAATCGTGTCGGCCGCGCGGCAGAGGGCGTAGCCGACCGCGATCGGCGTGCGCAGCCGATGGGGGAGGAGACGGATTGAGAGATAGAACGAGCGCGAGACCTGCTTGAGATGCCGATCGAGCTCCGTTCGCATCAGGCTAGTAAAAATTGCGTACCCAGGCGAGCGGCCGGGCCTGCGCAAGCTCCTCCGGACGGAGCGGGCAGCCGTCGGAAGCGCGGACATTCTCCTCGACATGCTCGGGGCGGCGCATCCCCGGAATGACGGTGCCGACCGCCGGATGAGAGAGGCAAAATTTCAGCGCCGCCTGCGCCGGCGTGGCGATCTCGTCGCGGATCAGAAAGCGAAAACGCTCGGCGCGCTCGAGCGCCTCGCACAGCCGCTCGCCCGCGAAATAGTCCCTCCGCCAGTCGTCCGGATGAAAGACGGTCTCCGGTGTGAGCCTCCCCGACAACGCCCCCTCATCAAACGGACAGCGGGCAATGATCCCGATCTCTCGTTCCTGCGCTGCCGGGAAGAGTTCCTTCGCCGGGCTCTGGTCGAAAAGATTGTAGATGACCTGAAGCGTATCGACCGCGCCGGAGCGGACCAACCGCAGGGCCGACTTCGGTTCGTGATCGTTGATCGAGACGCCGATAAATCGGACCTTCCCCTCGGCCTGCAATCCTTTGAGCACCTCCAACCAGTCAGGCTCATCAAGCCATCGGTCGGCCCAAACGTGAAGCTGCGTCAGATCGAGAGCATCCACGCCGAGATTCTTTAGACTCCGCTCGGTGCAGCGGGTGATCCACTTCGCGGGAAAAACCTCCGAAAGAGGCACGTCGGCCCGCGCCGGCCATTCCCGGTTCATCGGAGGAATTTTGGTGGCGGCGATGACCGGCTCGCGCCTTTCCTTCAGGACCCGGCCGATCAGCCGCTCGGCATGCCCATCGCCGTAGGCGAGCGCCGTGTCGAAAAAGTTGATCCCAAGATCAATCGCCCGATGGAGCGCGGCGAGCGCGCTTGTGTCGTCCCGCTCTCCCCAGCCTCCCCCCATCGACCAGCTCCCAAGCCCGATCTCCGAAACCGAAACTCCGGTCCGACCGAGCGTGCGGTACCTCATCGTACTTTACCTTAACATAACAGATGATTTATGTTTAGAAACCGATGCGCCTCCCGCAGAGCGTTAAACCCGATCTCTACCATCTGACGCTTGACGTCGCGCCCCAGGAGGGCCGCTTCTCCGGTGAGGTCTCAATCGGTATCCGGCTGGATAAGCCGCTCCGCCGGATCACCCTCCATGCGCTCGAGCTGAAAATCGAGCAGGCGCGCGTAAAGTCTCAAGATCGGTTCATCGACGCCGAGGTCTTATCCGACCCCGCCTCCGAGACGATTACGCTTACTCTGCGAGAGGAGGTCCCCGCCGGCCACGCGTCGGTGGAGATCGCGTTTTCCGGGAGGCTGGGGCATCTGCGTGGGCTCTACACGGCAAAGGGAAGACTGATAGACGGGACCGAGGAGATCTACGCCTTCAGCCATTTTGAGCCGACCGACGCCCGCCGGATGTTCCCCTGCTTCGACGAGCCGGAACTGAAGGCGCATTTTTACCTGACCGCGATCGTCCCGAAGGGGCTCACCGCCGTCTCAAATATGCCTGCGGTCAGCGAAACGGAGCTGGGGGAAAAGAAGCGGGTGGAGTTCGCGGAGACCCCGATCATGTCGACCTATCTTTTGGCGCTTGCGGTGGCGCGGCTCGAATCGAAAGAGAGAACGATCGCGGGGACGAATGTCCGGCTGATGGCGCTCCCAGGGCAGACCGCGCTCGGCGACTTCGCTTTGAAGGTCGCAGGCGCGGCCCTCCCGATGCTCAACGACTATTTCGGCCTCCGCTACCCCTATCCGAAACTGGATCTCCTTTCCGTCCCAGACTTCGCGATGGGGGCGATGGAGAACTGGGGGGCGATCTTCTTTCGCGACTCCGCGCTCCTGCTCGATGAGTCGCGCGCATCCGCCCAGGCGCAGCGGCGGGTCGCCAACGTGATCACGCACGAGATCGTTCATCAGTGGTTCGGCAATCTCGTCACCATGCGGTGGTGGGACGACCTCTGGCTGAACGAATCGTTTGCGACCTGGCTTGCGTGCAAGATTGTCGATCAATGGAGACCCCAATGGAATTCCTGGCAGGAGTTTCAGCAGGAGAAGCAGGTGCCGCTTGCGATCGACGCGCTTGATTCAACCCGGCCGATCTCCGCAAAGGTCGAAAACCCGGCCGAGATCGAGGAGATGTTCGACGTTCTCACCTACGAGAAGGGGGCCGCCTGCTTAAGGATGCTCGAGCGGTTCCTCGGCGAAGAGGTATTCCGCGACGGGATCAGAAGATACATCCGAAAGCATCAGTTCGGGAATGCCGCCGCGGAGGATCTCTGGTCGGAGTTGGAGGAGGTGTCGGGCCAGCCGGTTAAGGAGATCGCGCGGGACTGGTTCTCCCAACCCGGTTTTCCACTGATTTCGATCCGGGCCGACGGAGCCGACCGCCGGATGCTCGTCATCGAGCAGCGGCGCTTCTCGGCTCACGGACAAGAGCGCCGGGGGGACGATCCGACGATATGGTCGGTCCCCTTGAGCCTGAAGTTCAACAATGAAAAGGGGACGTTTCTGCATCGCTGGGTCTTCAAAGAGAAACAGTTGCGGGTGGCGCTTCCGGGAGACGCGCCTGTCCGCTGGGTCTACGGAAACGCCGAGGAGAGCGGATTTTTCCGGATCGAGACCGACCCCTCTCTTCGCGAGGCCTTGATGGCAGCAGCCACGAGCGAACTCGACCCGGTCGAGCGGATCGGCCTTCTAAACCACTTCTGGGCGCTCGCGCAAGCGGGAGACTCATCCGTCGGCGATTTTCTCGACCTGCTGCTACGGTTCAAAGGACATCGGAACCGGATCGTTGTGGAGTCGATCGCCGGATATCTGGAGACGCTCTCCGACCGGGTCGTCACTCCCGAGGATCGGCCTCTGGCCGCCCGATTGATCGAAGCGGTCCTTGGACCCGTGTGGGATGAGTTGGGATGGGATCCGAGACCCGAAGAGAACGATGAGCCGCGCCTGACCCGCGCGGCGCTCTTCTGGGCGCTGCGTGGAGTTGCGCGGACCAAGATCGTCCTTGCCGACGCCCTGGCGCGCCTGGAACGATACCTGCGCGACCCCGGATCGCTCGATCCAACCCTCGCGACGCCGCTGGTCCGCGTCGGCGCCCTCTTCGGTGGGGAAGAGCGCTTTTCAGAATATCGGGAACGATTCGAGAAGGGGGCCACACCGGAGGAGCGGGACCGCTTTCTTTTGGCAATGGGATTTTTTCCAGACCGATCTCTCTCCCGCCGTCTTCTCGAATACTCTCTATCCGAAAAGGTCCGCGCGCAGGATGTCTGGAAGCCGGCGCGGATCCTCCTCTCCCGGCCGGAGGGACAGGAAGAGGCGTGGATGTTCGTCCGCGAACAGTGGTCGGCGCTTCGTGAAAAGGGGGGGAGCGTCGGGGCGCTACGGATCATCCAGGGGTTTGCGTCGCTCTGGCGGGAGGAGTGGCTTGCGCAGGTGGAGGCCTTCTTCTCCGATCCGAAAAATCGGGTCCCCTCGGCCGAGCGGGCGCTCGCGCAGACGCTTGAGTTCCTCCGGATCGGGATCCGATTCAAAAAGACGCAGCAGGCCGCGCTCTCTCGTTGGCTGCAAGGGAGTTTCTAGTGGCAAGAAAAAGTCCGGGGCTTTGCGGCACCCTCCAGTAGACCAGGGTGATTTTGCACGAAGATCTCAAAACCAGGATCCTGGCGCGCATAGCACCCCGTCGATAACCTTTCCCCTCGTTTATGCCGGACACGCCGAAGCCGCCGCTGCCTCGGTTATCACTTGACATATCAGATGATAAGCCATATTCTTCCATAAAGTATCTTTTGAGAGTTAAAAAATGAATGATATTAACGTTTCCAATCTTCTTATAGGGCTTCGCAAGCGTCTTGCCATCAGCCAGGAAAAGCTTGCAGCCCGCCTGAAAGTTTCCCTCCCCACGATCAATCGTTGGGAAAAAGGCAAGACAAAACTCAATACCTTAGCCCTACATGCCATCGAACAACTCGTCCAAGAGTTGGGACCGGAGTATGCCGACCTTTATGACCGCTACTTCAAAACGGCAACCGGTGGAACCGGTTTCAAAGAAAAGACAGACGACAGCACCATCCTCGACACGAAATCAATGGAGAATCTTCTCTGGAAGGCGGCCTGTTCGATCCGCGGCGAGAAAGACGCGCCAAAATTCAAGGACTATATCCTGCCCCTGATTTTTATCAAGCGCCTTTCCGATGTTTATGAGGACGAGGTCGCGCGTCTTATTGAAGAATACGGCGAAAAGGACGCGCGAACAATGCTCGAAGCCGCCCCAAAAGATCTGGTCCGTTTTTATATTCCGCCTGAGGCGACCTGGCCGGTGGTGAGCGGCCGACAGAAGTTTGACTGGCCTGAAGGAAAAAGGCCGAAGACTCGCGGCGAGCAGTTAACCCACACCGTTCGCGCCATTGCAAAGGCCAACCCCACACTTCAAGGCGTCATCGACATCGTGGA
>CAZSHZ010000163.1:0-6526 GCA_964606955.1 uncultured Nitrospirota bacterium | reverse complement strand
TGACGCAGCCGCATCCCTCTGCGGGGCGCGTCCCGACCGAAGATGGATACCGACTCGTGGTCGCTGAGTATCTGAAAAAAATGGAGGGCCCGGACCGCGAGGATCGTCCCCGCACCCACCTCCCCAAAACGGGTGACCTGCACGTCCTTCTCCCCCGGATGGTACGCCGCCTCGCTCTTCTGACAAAACAGGCCGCCTTCATCGTCAGCCCGAGGGCCGACGCGGTCCGCTTAAAAGAGATCCGATTCATCCGTCTTCGAAAAGACCGCCTGTTGGTCCTTACCGTTTCCCTCGAAGGGGTGGCACGCAGCAAGATCCTGACCGTAGAGCGGGTTCCTCCTCAGGGAGACCTCGACCGGATCTCCCGTTATCTTGAGGAACAGTTTAAGGGAAAGACCGCTGCGGAGATCCGCCGCGAGATCACCGCGCAGATGCAGCGGCTAAAAGAGGAGTATAACCGTCTTCTCAAAGAGGCGCTCCGTTTAGCGCAGAAGGCAATCGACGACTCCGCGGGCGAAGAACTCTTCTTCGACGGAATCTCCCGAACCCTGGCATTTCTCGACCTTCCGGCGATGCAAAGCCTCCTGGCCGCCTTCGAAGAAAAGACGACGATTCTCCATCTGCTCGATCGCTACATCGATCAGAAGGGGGTCCAAGTCGCGATCGGCTCGGAGAACTCCGCTCTGGGCACAGATTCTTTGAGCATTGTCCTGGCCAATTACCGGGGCGAGGATCGGCCGCTTGGGACCCTGGCGGTCATCGGGCCGACCCGCATGGACTATGCGACAGTCATCCCGCTAGTTCACCGGATGGCCACGAGGCTCTCGGATCTACTCGGGGGGATCTCGCGTTGAGCCCGGAAGCCGAGACCCCCTCTTCAGAGGAGCGCCCTTCAACACCGCCGGCGGAAGAGTTCGCTGAATTAAAAGATAAATATCTGAGGCTTGCCGCCGAACTTGAGAATTACAAAAAACGGACCGCGAAAGAGCAGACCGAGTTCCTTCGCTTCGCCAATGAGCAGCTCCTAAAAGAGCTCCTTCCCGTCCTGGACAATCTGGGGCGGGCGCTTAAGTCGGCCCAGGGAGCCTCGGAGGAAGCCTCCCGAAAGATCGCCGAAGGGGTGGAGTTGATCTACAAACAATTTTGGGGGGTCCTTGAGAAGGGGGGGGTCAGGCAGATGGAGACCGTCGGGCAACCGTTTAACCCCTTTTATCATCAGGCCTTAAGCAGCATCGAGCCTACCGGGGTCCCCGAGGACCACGTCCTCGGGGTGGAAACCGGCGCCCCCGAATCCCAGAATGAGCCCGGGGGCGAGCCGAGGGTTGTCCAGGAGGTCCAGAAAGGTTATTTCTTATTTGAGCGCGTCCTTCGCCCCGCGCTCGTGGTTGTAGAAAAGAAGAGGGATTAAAGGAGGAGCCATGGCAAAGGTGATCGGAATCGATTTAGGGACCACAAACTCCTGCGTATCGATTGTCACGGCAGGGGATCCGGAGGTCATCCCGAACGCGGAAGGGGGCCGGATCACCCCCTCGGTCGTTGCGATCACCGACAAGAACGAGCGGCTGGTCGGCCAGATTGCGAAACGACAGGCGATTACCAATCCGGAGAACACGATCTATTCGATCAAGCGGCTCATGGGGCGCAAGTTCGACAGTCGGCAGGTGGGAGAGGCGAAAAAGCGTCTCCCGTACAAGATCGTTCAGGCCTCCAACGGGGATATGCATGTCGAGATCCGCGGCAAGGCCTACTCCCCGCCCGAGATCTCCGCGATGATCCTCCAGAAACTCCGCCAGGACGCGGAAAACTATCTCGGCGAGCCGATCAAAGAGGCGGTCATCACCGTCCCGGCCTATTTCGACGATTCGCAGCGCCAGGCCACAAAAGACGCGGGGACCATCGCGGGGCTCAATGTCTTAAGAATCATCAATGAGCCGACCGCCGCCGCCCTGGCGTACGGCCTGGAGAAGAAGAAGGATGAAAAGATCGCGGTCTATGATCTCGGCGGCGGGACGTTCGACATCTCGATCCTGGAGATCGGGGAGGGGGTATTCGAAGTCAAGGCGACCAACGGAGACACGTACCTCGGCGGCGACGACTTCGACATCCGCGTGATGGACTGGCTGGTGGCGGAGTTCAGAAAGGAGCAGGGGATCGACCTGCGCAACGACAAGATGGCGCTGCAGAGGCTCAAGGAGACCGCCGAGAAGGCGAAGATCGAACTCTCCTCCTCGATGGAGAGCGAGATCAACCTCCCCTTCATCACCGCCGACGCCTCAGGGCCGAAGCATCTGGTCATGAAACTGACCCGGGCGAAACTCGAGCAGTTGGTGGCCGACCTGATCGAAAAGACGATCGAGCCGTGCCGTAAGGCCCTGGCCGACTCGGGCCTGACCACGGAGCAGATCAACGAGGTTGTGCTGGTCGGCGGCCAGACCCGGATGCCGAAGGTCCAGCAGGCGGTCCGCGAATTTTTCAAGAAAGAACCGCACAAGGGGGTCAACCCAGACGAGGTGGTGGCGGTCGGCGCCGCAATTCAGGCAGCCGTACTGAAAGGAGAGGTGAAGGATGTCCTTCTGCTCGACGTCACGCCGCTCTCACTCGGGATCGAGACTCTGGGGGGGGTCTTCACGAAACTGATCGAGCGGAACACGACCATTCCAACCCGCAAATCGCAGATCTTCTCGACCGCGGCGGATAATCAAACCGCGGTGACGATCCGGGTCTTCCAGGGGGAGCGGGAGATGGTGGCCGACAACAAACCGTTGGGCCAGTTCGACCTTGTCGGGATCCCCCCCGCATCGCGCGGAGTCCCGCAGATCGAGGTCTCGTTCGACATCGACGCGAACGGGATCGTTCATGTCAACGCGAAAGACCTCGCCACCAAGCGCGAGCAGTCGATTAGGATCACCGCCTCCTCAGGACTCTCTAAAGAAGAGATCGAGAAGATGACAAAAGAGGCGTCGATCCACTCGGAGGAGGACAAGCAGAAGCGGGAAACGGCCGAGACGCGGAACGCCGCAGACAACCTCGTCTACACGACGCAGAAAACCCTCGCCGACTTCGGCGACCGTCTCTCCGAGGGAGAGCGGAAGAGCATCGAGGAGAAGATCGCCACGGCCAAAAAGGCGATCGAGGGATCGGACCTCCAGGCGATCCGATCGGCGATGAGCGACCTTGAGAAGGCCTCGCACCGGCTGGCCGAAGAGATGTACAAAAAAACGGCCGCCGGGGCCGGGGCGCAGAGCGGCGACTCCGGAGCCGCTGGAGAAGCCGGGGCGGCCGGGGAGAAAGAGAAGCCGGAGGACGTGGTGGATGCGCATTTCGAAGAGGTCGACAAAGATAAAAAGTAGTAGAATAATTTTGGGATGAAGACCGATTATTATGAGACGCTGGGGATCTCTCGCGAAGCCGACGAGGAGGAGATCAAAAAGGCCTACCGGCGTCTTGCACTCAAGCACCATCCGGACCGGAACTCGGGGAACAAGAGCGCCGAGGAGACGTTCAAGGGGATCAACGAGGCGTATGCGATCCTCTCCGACCCGGAGAAACGGAAGCAGTACGACCTCTTCGGCCACGCCGAGGTCCCCCGCTGGCCGGAGGGTTTCGATTTCGGCCGCGGCTTCTCCGACATCTTCGGCAACATCTTCGACGAATTCTTCGGCGCCACCGGCCAGGCCCGCCGCTCCCAGCGGGGGAGCGACCTCCGCTATCAGGTCGATCTCACCTTCGAAGAATCGGTCTTCGGAAAAGAGACAAAGATCAGGGTCAGGCGTTCGGAGCCCTGCCCCCAGTGCCGCGGGACGGGTGCAAAGGACGGGACCGCGCTGCGCGCCTGTCCGACCTGCAATGGAACCGGACAGATCCGATTCCAGCAGGGCTTCTTCGCCGTAAGCCGGACCTGCTCCCACTGCGGAGGGGAGGGGAGGATCGTGATCGAGGTCTGCCCAACCTGTAAGGGGAGCCGGCAGAATATCAGGGAGAAGGTCCTCTCGCTGAAGATTCCTCCGGGCGTGGAAAACGGCGCGCGCCTGCGTGTCGCCGGCGAAGGGGAGCGGGGGGGCGACGGCGGACCGCCGGGCGATCTCTATGTGGTTGTGCGGGTCAAGGAGCACCCCTTATTTACCCGCGACGGGGATGACATCGTCTGCGCGGTCGGTATCCCGTTCATCAAGGCGGTCCTCGGCGGGAAGGTGGAGATCCCGACGATCAAAGGGAAGACGGTCGTCAAGATCCCCTCCGGGACCTCCGACGGGAGGGTCTTCCGGCTGAAGGAGATGGGATTCCCGAGCCTCCGCGGCTACGGGATCGGCGACCAGCGGGTCAAGGTTAAACTTGAGATCCCGACAAAATTGACGGCGCGCCAGCGCGAACTTCTCGAGGAGTTCGCCCGGATCTCCGGAGAATCGCCCGAAGCGGACGGCGGGAAATTCTTCGAGAAGGTCAAGACCTTTTTCGAGTAACGCTTGCCCTCGTACTTTATCCGTTCCACGGATCGCACCGGGGATCTGATCGTCATCTCCGGGGAGACCGCCCGACACCTCTCCGGAGCGCTCCGGGCCAAGCCGCAAGAGGAGATCTTCCTGGTCGATGAGCGCCGGACCCGGTATACCGCCAAGATCGAGCAGGTCGATCGCAACAAAATTACCGTGCGGATCCTCTCCTCCTCCCTCGCGCCGGCGCGCCTGCAGACCCTGACCGTCGCGCAGGGACTTCTCAAAGGGGATAAAATGGATTGGGTAATCCAGAAGGTGACGGAGTTGGGAGTCGATCGGATCGTCCCGCTGATCACGGCGCGAACGATAAAACGTCCTCCCCAGGAGCGGAGATTGCGCCAGCAGAGCCGATGGGAACGGGTGGCGCTGGAGGCGGCGCAGCAGTCGGGCCGCGATACGATCCCTCGGGTCGATCCTCCGCTGGCCTTTGAGACTTATCTTAAAGAGCCGGCCGATTTGAAGATCATCTTCTGGGAAAAGGAGATCCGAGCACCCGCGGCGTTGTTTGGCGATCTTGCGTCCGCGCCGGCGACGATCTCAATCCTCCTCGGACCGGAAGGGGGATTCAGCAAAGGAGAGGTCGCCGTGGCCCGCGAAGCAGGCTATCGTTCCACATCCCTCGGCCCCAGAACGCTCAGGGCGGAGACCGCCGCGGTCGTCGGAATCTCCCTGGTTCAGTTCCTCTGGGGGGACCTTGTCTGAATTGTCCGAGCCGGTTCCGGCGACCTTCTTTCAGCGCCTGGTGGCTTTCATGATTGATCTGATCGTCATCGAAGTCCTCTATCTGGGGGTGGCCGCCGCAGGGCTGGTTGCGGTCGTCGCGGGGCTTGCCGATGCCGGAGCCGACTGGCCCTCCAAGGAACTGATCGACGCCCTCCCTGCGCTCTTTGCCGCAGGATGGATCCTCCTTTCCCTCGGCTACTTCACCTATTTCACAAGGAGCGGCGCCTCGCCGGGAAAGAGGCTCCTGGGGCTGAAGGTACAGATGCCGGACGGCGCTGCGGTAGGCTGCGGCCGGGCTCTCGTCCGCTCCATCGGCTATCTTTTCTCTCTCTTCCCGTTTGGACTCGGTTTTCTCTTGGTAGCGGTCGAACCCCGCTCCCGCGCCCTCCACGATCTGATCGCCCGGACCTGCGTGGTGCAAGAGTGAGATTGACCCGCACGCCGATCTCGCTACTCCTACTCTTTGTCATAGTGAACGGCTCCGGGGTCTCCGCCGAGGTCGACGAGAGGATCGCCGCCGTGGTTAATGGGGAGATCATCTTCCTCTCCAACGTCCTCCGCTTTGAAAAAGTCTTCGGCGAGCCCCGGCCTCCGAAAGGGGAGATCACCCTTTCGGAGGAGAACTCCCACGACGGCGCAGCCGGGGAACTCCCCTTCCCGCCTCCCGCCGCCCCCCACGAGCGGGCCGCCCTGGAGCGGCTGATCGATCACCGGCTTCTGCTGGCGGAGGCGAGGCGGTTTGAAGTCGAGCCCCCCTCCGGAAAAGAGGTCGACGGCGAGGTCCGCGTCTTAAAACTAGGGGGCGGCCCGACCCCGGAGGTGCGGGATCTTGTCAAAGAGCGGCTCTGGGTGAAAAAATTCGTGGAGGAGCGGATCTCCCTCTTCGTCAACGTCTCCCCCGACGACGCCCGCGCCTACTTCGACGCAAACCGCGAGACTTTCGGGGATCAACCGTTCGAGGCGGTCCGCGAAAAGATCATTGGCCCGCTTGCCCAGAAGAAGAAGGAGGAGCGGCTGGACGATCTGGTCCGTCGCCTTCGATCCCGCGCGCAGATCCGGATCAACCTTTAATGGCCGAGCCGTTTAACTCAATCACCAGTTCAACTTCCACCGGGGCGCCGAGAGGAAGCTCATTCGTTCCGACCGCGACGCGGGCATGCCTCCCGGCTTCGCCGAAGATCTCAAGAAAAAGTTCGGAGGCCCCGTTCGCCACCTTCGGTTGCTGGGTAAAACCATCGGCCGATGCGACGTAAACCGTCATCCTTACAATGCGCGCCACCGCATCAAGGCTCCCCGCCTGATCCCGGATC
>CAZSHZ010000162.1:0-15587 GCA_964606955.1 uncultured Nitrospirota bacterium | reverse complement strand
TCCCCCGCGCTCGCGCGGACTCCGGGGTCCCCAAAGACCGCGTCTTTGGGGCAATCAAAACCCGACGCTCGCTGGGAGATGGATCCGCCGGGCGGCCGCATGCGTGATGGTTGCCTTCATGGCAATCGCCGCGCCGGCGCTCTCCCGTTCGGACCGGCCGGAGTTTAGAGCGGCGCTCCCCGGCTATCGCTTCGCCTTTCCCCGCGACCATGGCGCGCACCCGGATTTCAAGATCGAGTGGTGGTACTTCACCGGCAACCTCTGGGCATCCGGGCGGCCTTTCGGATTCGAACTGACCTTCTTCCGCCGCGGAGTCGAGAGGCAGCCGGAAAATCCGTCACGTTGGGCCGTGCGCGACCTCTATCTGGCCCACTTCGCCATCTCCGACATTCAGGGGAAGCGCTTTCTTTTTGCCGAGCGGATCAGCCGCTCCGGCCTCGGCCAAGCGGGGGCCGCCGAAGAGAGGCTTAACGTCTGGATCGATTCTTCGGGCGGAAGATGGGCCGCCGAATGGGCCTCGGGCGGGATCCGTCTTGAAGCGGCCGACCCGATTGGGCGGATTACTCTCCTTCTCCGTCCCAAAAAAAGAGCGGTCCTCAACGGATCAAACGGGCTTTCCAAAAAAGGGGAGGGCTCCGGCCGAGCCTCACATTATTACTCGCTCACCCGGCTTGAAGTCACGGGGACCCTCACCCCGACCGGCGAACCTGGCGCGAAGGGGCTTCCGGTATCTGGGGAGGCATGGATGGATCATGAGTTTTCAACCGACGCCCTCGGCCCCGATCAGACCGGTTGGGACTGGTTTTCTCTTCAGATGGACGACGGGAGCGAAATGATGCTCTATCGAATCAGGCGCCTGGTCGGAGGCGAATGCCGTGAGGAGACCGATCCCGCTTCGGGAGGAACATTCGTTCTCCCGGATGGCCGTTATCAGACCTTCTCCTTCTCGGAAGTTGCCGCAAAGCCTCTCCGTTTCTGGAAAAGCGCAAAGAGCGGCGGAAACTACCCGATCAGCTGGCACCTCTCGATTCCAAAGTTCGGATTTGAGGGGGAGGTCACCCCCCGTCTTACGGACCAGGAGATCAGAACCGACAAGAGTACGCGAGTCACTTATTGGGAGGGGGCGGTTACCCTAAACGGATCACGCCGGGGGAGGGCCGTTTCGGGGAAGGGATATCTGGAGCTGGTGGGGTATGCCTCTCCCACCGGAGCCATCGATCGATCCGGCGCCTCCCCGCCTCGGGTGGGTTGCGGCTCGCCCCCTCGATGATGCCGATTCCCGGCTCGGCTCCAGCCAGATAGAGCCGATCACCTTTGGAATCGACCGCCAGGGAGAACGGGAATGGGCCGGCGGGGAGCGGCTCGTCTCCCCCCTCGATCTTTACCTCCTCGGCCCGATTCCCCTCATAGACGAAATAAGAGTGCCTCATCGGCGCGGCGATATAGAGCCGCCCGGAGGCCGGGTCGAACGAAAGGCCGCGCGCGAGGGTTCGTGGCGGAAGGGGACGCTCCGGCAGCAAAGAGAGGTCGCGCAGGTCGAAGACCGACAGCCCGTCGAAATTCGAGACGTAGAGGCGGGAGCGCTCAAGATCCGCTGCAATGGAAAAGGTGCCGTTCAGCCCGCTCCTTTCCCCCTCAATTCTCCTGTCGGGACGCCGCTCGCCGCTCGCCTCTTTGATACTCTCAAAGAGGAGAAGCGCTCCGGGGTGGGCATCCGCCACGAAAAGGCGCGTTCGATCCGGATAGATTCCCGCGGGGAAATTGAACTTGCGAAGGGTGCGCGTCGGATGAATGCCGGAGGAGGGGTGAAACCGGTCAAAGATCAGGATCTCATGTCCGGCGGCGTTGGCTACGAAAAGGGTCTCTGAGGCGGAGTCATAAGCAAGCCCGGAAGGGAGACCGGGAAGATCGAATGAAACCGAAAGGGCGCCTTTTTTATCAAATACGAGGAGCCGGGCGGATCTTCTTCCCTCCCCCCTCTCCCCCCTTCCCCCCTCCGGGGGAATCGCGGCATAGAGGTTTTCGCGGGGAGAATCCAGCGCAAGGAGGAGCGGTCGGAATTCGGGGATCTGGAGCGGGAGCGGGTCAGATAAAGCCCCAACCGCCATAAACGTGGCGAAGCAGATCGCGGACAGAGACAACGCCGACCACTTTCCCATTTTCCACCACCCCCAGGTGCCGTACGTGTTCCTGGTCCATAATGTCGTTGGCCTCGACGACCGATCGGTGCGATTCGATGGCGACAAGAGGAGCGGTCATCACCTTCTCGACCGGAATCTTGGCCGCGTCTCCCCCTTCGGCAACGACCTTGATGACGATGTCGGTTTCGGTGACAATCCCCAGGTACCCTTTCGAGTCGGAAACGAGAACGCTCCCGACCCTTCGATCCTTCATGATACGGGCGGCCTTGGCGACGGAGGTGCCGCGCGCCACCTTCAAGATCTTCTTGGACATCACCATCTTGACCGGAACCATCGAAAAAAGGACGATAAAGGAAGATCCGGTCGAAGTCAAAAAAAGGTGTTGACAGCAGGGGAGAGGAGTGTGATATAAGAGAGTTGCACGAGGCAGTTGAAAGAAAGGTTAAACAAGCTAGTCCAAGTGTAGAAAGCCGCAGAGCAACTCACTAGACTGCGGTTTTTTTTGTTTTCGAACCGGAAACGCTAAGGAGGAACGGAATGCCGAAAGGTAAGGTAAAGTGGTTCAACGCCACCAAGGGATACGGTTTCATCACGAAAGAGGATGATGGAAACGATATCTTCGTTCATTTCACCGGGATCATCGGTGACGGCTTCAAGACGCTCGAAGAGGGCCAGGAAGTCGAATTCGAAGTAACCCAAGGGGCGAAAGGACCACAGGCGGCGAACGTTACCAGGGTATCGCAGGTATCACAGTAGGCCGCTGATCTCTGGAGGTCCCGGGAGACCCTTTCCCGGGGCCTTTTTTTTTGTCTTTTTCCCGATCAAGAGGCTCAGTGCGAGAAGGGCCGCGACAGCAACCCCCGCAGCGGCCAGATTCCAGCCCGGGGCTTTGCCCCCGACAACACCCAGCAACGAAAAGGAGAGGAGAACATAAGCGGCGGTCCAGGGGAGCATCCCGGCCCAGGACGCGGCAATATAATGGAGAAACGGGATCGGGGTAAGACCGAGCGCATAGTTGAGCGCGCCGTACGGGATGACCGGGATCATCCGGAGAAGAGCGACATAAGCCCATCCCCGATGCCGAACCTCCTGGTCGATATGCGCCAGAACGCCCCTCCCAAACCTCTTGGTCAGCCACTCCTCCACCCTCTCTCCTCCGATTGCGCGCCGGTCTCTAAACCCACCCAAAAAGCGGGGCTTTTGGGGACCCCGGACGGCGCGACCGATCGCCCGCGCCGTAAGGAACGCTCCCGCCGCCCCGGCCGTCGATCCGGCGGATGCGTAGATCGTCCCCCAGATCGGCCCGAAGAGAACCCCCGCCGCGATTGTCAGAGGAAAAGCCGGAAGGAACAGAAGAGCAAAGAGGAGATAGACCGCGATATAGACGACCGGAGCGAAGAGGCCCGCGCTCTCGATCTGAAGCCGGAGCGCCTCCAAATCCGAGAGACCGGCACTCCAGCGGCGGAACACCGCAATCGCTGCCAGAAGGAGTAGTAATCCGAGGAGAAGACGGCGTCCCCCTCTCACGAGAGTTATCCGAGATTCAGCGCCAGGAGTCGGATCTCCGTCATCTCCTGGATCGCGTAGCGGATTCCCTCCCGGCCGAAACCGGAGTTCTTCACCCCCCCGTAGGGCATGTGATCGATCCGATAGATCGGGACATCGTTGACGATGATTCCCCCCACCTCGAGTGCATCGTACGCCTTGAAGATCTCTTTCACGTCTCGGGCGAAGATCCCCGCCTGCAGCCCGTAGACCGATTCGTTGAGCATTCGGATCGCCTCCTCGAGCGTATCGTAGCGCGTGACGGTGACCACCGGCGCGAAGACCTCCCGGCAGTTGACCTTCATCTGCGGGTTGGTGTCCGTAAGAACGGTCGGCTCGAAGAACGTCCCCTGCCGCCGCCCTCCTGTCAGAACCTTCGCGCCGCCCGCCTGCGCCTCTTTCACCCACCCCTCGGTCCGATCCGCCGCCTTCCGGTCGACCATCGGGGCCACGACCGTCGACTCCTCCAGCGGATCGCCGGCGCGAAGGGATTTTACATAAGGGACAAATGCATTCATGAACTTGTCGAAGATCTGATCCTGAACATAGATCCGCTGAACGGAGATGCAGACCTGACCCGCGTAGGAGAAGGCCCCGACCGCGCAGCGCTTCACCGCAAAGTCCAGATCGGCGTCGGAATGGATGATCACCCCGGCATTCCCGCCGAGCTCGAGGACGACCCTCTTTCTTCCCGCCTTCTCTTTGAGATACCATCCGACCTCCGGGCTCCCGGTGAAGGTCAGCATCTTCATCCGGTGATCGGTGACGATCGCCTCCGCGACCGGATTGGGACAGGGGAGCACAGAGACCGCGCCGGCCGGAGGCCCCGCCTCCTCGATCACCTCGGCAAGGAGAAGAGCGGTCAGCGGCGTCTTCGGAGCCGGTTTTAAGATGATCGTGTTCCCGCAGGCGAGCGCCGGGGCGATCTTGTGCGCCACGAGGTTCAAAGGAAAATTGAACGGCGTGATCCCGATGACCGGACCTACTGGATAACGCCGGACCAGCCCGATCCTCCCTTCGGATCCCGGCGCCAGGTCGAGCGGAAGGAGTTCTCCCGGCAACCGTTTGCTCTCCTCTGATGCCGTTTTAAATGTATTGATCGCCCGGTTCGTCTCGGATCGGGCATCCGAGATCGGTTTTCCGGACTCCAACGTGATCATCCGCGCAAATTCCTCTCTCCGTTCCCGAATGCCGTCCGAGATCGCCGTAAGGATCTCGGAGCGCCGATAGGCGGGGAGCCGGCGGGTTTCCTCAAAAGCGCGAACCGCCCCCGCGATCGCCTCCTCGGCCTCCCGGGGCCGGCCTGATAGGTGATTCCGACGAGCCGGCCGTCGTAAGGGTAGGTCACCTCGAGACGCTCGGAGGTCGTTTTCCACTTACCGGATACCCAAAAGGGATACTCCTGCGGCATTTTTCTTCCCCTCCGTCTCTTTATGATCTTGACATCCCCAAGGGAATCCCGTACCCTGACGCGGTTTTTCCGGACCCGATGGCGGTACTGAAAAAGACCCCGATCATGCTCCTCTTCTTCATTCTTCTCGGCGGGTTGTTGGGCGGCGTGTTGTCCCTCATCCTGGAAAAGGTTTCCCCTACGGGGATGCTGCACACCCTCTTTGCCGCGGCAATCCCAATCGGGATCAACCCTCCGCTCCGAATCGACCTTTTTCTCCTCTCCTTCACGATCGGATTCTCAGTCAACGTCAACCTGCTGATGATCCTGGGAATCCTCCTCGGGATCTATACCTACAAAACGGCTTAAGTCGACTTTACTCCCAACCCGGCCTCTTTCAAATGTGCAATGCGGTCGCGCAACTGGGCCGCGCGCTCGAACTGAAGTCTCTTTGCCGCCTCCCGCATCTCCCGCTCGAGCGAGCGAATCACCCCCGGCAGCTCTTCGGCGGGGATATACTCTTCCCGCTCCTCCATCACCGTCTCGGGGACTCCGACATAGTCCAACTCCGCCATCGCCCGCAGCGGCTCCGGGATTCCCTTCTTGATCGACTCCGGCGTGATGCCGTTCCTACGGTTATACTCCTCCTGGATCGCCCGGCGCCGGTTCGTCTCCTCGATGGCCAGGCGCATCGACTCGGTGATCGTCTCGGCGTACATCAGGACTTTCCCGTTGATGTTGCGGGAGGCGCGACCGGCGGTCTGGATCAGCGACCGGTGGGACCGCAGAAATCCCTCCTTGTCGGCGTCGAGGATCGCCACCAGCGAGACCTCGGGGAGGTCGAGCCCCTCCCTCAGAAGGTTCACCCCCACGAGGACGTCAAAGGTTCCCAGACGCAGCTCGCGGAGGATCTCGGTCCGTTCCAGGGTCTCCACCTCGGAGTGGAGATACCGGACCTTGGCGCCGAGCGACTGGTAGTAATCGGTTAAGTCTTCGGACATCCGCTTGGTCAACGTCGTCACCAGGACCCGCTCGGACCGAGCGACCCGGCGGCGGATTTCGGCCAAAAGATCGTCGATCTGCCCTGCGGCGGGCCGAACCTCGATCACCGGATCGGTCAGGCCGGTCGGCCGGATGATCTGCTCAACTATCTGCTGGGCCTTCGCCAGTTCATAGGGACCGGGGGTCGCGGAGACGTAGATCGCTTGATGAACCGCCCGTTCGAACTCCTGAAACGTCAGCGGGCGATTGTCGAACGCGGAGGGGAGGCGGAACCCGTATTCGACGAGGTTGACCTTGCGTGAGCGGTCTCCTTCATGCATCCCGCCGATCTGCGGAATCGTCACATGGGATTCATCGACGAGGAGGAGGAAGTCCTTCGGAAAATAATCAAGAAGGGTCGGCGGCGGCTGCCCCGGAATCCTTCCTGAGAGATGCCGCGAATAGTTTTCGATTCCGTTGCAGTAGCCGATCTCCCGGATCATTTCGAGATCGAAGACGGTCCGCTGCTCGATCCGCTGCGCCTCGATCAGTTTTCCCTCTTTCTTGAAGCGGGCGATCCGCTCGTGCATCTCCTCCTCGATGCCGGCGAGCGCGCGCTCCATCCGGTCCCGGGGGAGGACGTAATGGCTCCCCGGATAGATCGCGACCTTCGGAAACCGCTTCAAAATCGTTCCGGAAAGAGGATCGATTTCGTAGATCCCTTCGACGGCGTCTCCGAAGAGTTCAATCCGGATGGCGTTCGCGTCGGAGGAGGCGGGAAAGACCTCGATCCGCTCTCCCCGGACGCGAAAGGTCCCGCGCCGAAAATCGTAATCGTTCCGCTCGTACTGGATCTCGATCAGTTTGCGAAGCACCGCGTCCCGGTCGATCTCCCTTCCCTCCTCAAGATAGACCAGCATCCCGTGATACGCCTCGGGCGAACCGAGGCCGTAGATGCAGGAGACCGACGCAACGATCAGGATATCATCCCGCTCGAACAGCGCGCTTGTCGCCGCATGGCGCATCCGGTCGATGGCGTCGTTGATGGAGGTGTCCTTCTCGATATAGGTATCGCTCTGCGGGATGTAGGCCTCCGGCTGGTAATAATCGTAATAGGAGACGAAGTATGCCACGGCATTTTCCGGAAAGAACGTTTTGAACTCATGATAGAGCTGAGCGGCAAGCGTCTTGTTATGGACGATCACCAGCGTCGGCCGGTTGACCCGCTCCACCACCTTGGCAAGCGTGTAAGTCTTGCCTGAACCGGTCACCCCCAGCAGCACCTGGTGTCGATTCCCCTCCCGCACCCCGAGGCTTAAGCGCTCAATGGCCTGGGCCTGATCCCCGGCCGGGGAAAAATCGCTGATCAAACGGAACCTTCCCATCGCGCCTGATGATAACATAGATCCTTCTCCGCGCTTGACTTCCGTAAGGAGAAAAAACTATAACTCCGGACAATGCTCCCCCTTCCGCACTGGCAAGAACTCCGAGAGGCGCTCACAGGCCTCACCGGTCTATCAATCGCCCTCTACGACCCCGTCACCAAGAATCTCTCCTGCGAGGAGGATTCCGCCTGCGCCTTCGTGCACGGCTCGGAACCGGGCCGATCGAAATGCACGGCGAATATCGACCGGCAGGTCGCTCTTGCCTTGCAGGGGAGCAAGCCGCTCTTTTTCCAGTGCGAAACGGCGCAGCATCTGTTCGCCGTCCCGTTCAAACTTCCCGACGGGCGGCGGTTCGCCCTCGTGGGGGGGAAACTCTACTTCTCAGAGGAGGAGTTCGAGCGCTTCAGACAGCAGGCGGCCGCGTCGGACCCGGCAAAGGGGGCCGACCCCGCCCTGCGCCAACCGCCGGCGCGTCTCGGCGACCACGAGACGCTCGCCCGGGCTGCCGCCCTGGTCCAACGATTCGGGTGCTCGCTGCTGGAAAACGCATACCTCCGCGAACACTACGAGCAGAGCGTCGCGCGCCTGACCTCCCTTTTGACCCTCTGCCGCGACCTGAAGGAGGACGGAACGGAGAAGGAACTTCTCCAAGCCGTCCTCCGCGGGATATCCATTCTTTTCGAAGCGCGGGCATCGGCGATCCTCCGCTGCGCCCCAAGCGGAGAGTGGCGCTCGGAAGACTCCTTTGGAGAGGTGCAAGAGATTCGGATGGTCGAGACTTCCGCGCTCATCGGAGGGGTCGTCGCCCAGAAGGTTGATGTCTCGTGCGACGACGTTTATGAGCTGTTGAAGAGCGGCCTCCCCGATTCGGTCCGGAAGATCCATCTCTTTCCGATCTTCTGGCAGGAGCAGGTGGCGATTCTGGCATTGATCAACAGCGAACTGGCCCCCGGCGAGAGCTCGGAGATCTGCGCCTTTCTCCAGCCCGCCGCCGTCGCGCTGCAGAATGCCCGCTTGAAGGAGGAGGTGGGACGCCGTTCGCGCGTGGTCCGGCTCATGATGGAGCTGACCCGACTCGTAGGAAACTGGCCCGATCCGGAGCCGCTGCTGGAAAAAATCCTGGAAAAGGCGACCGAGTATGTGGAGGCCGAACAGGGCTCGCTGATGCTCGTGGACGAGGAGCGGGACGCCCTGGTCGTACGCGCCGCCAAAGGGGTCAACAAGGCGCTCATCGAGCCGCGCCAAATCCGACTGGGGGAGGCGGTTGCCGGACGGGTCTGGGAGTCGGGCCAGCCCCTTTTGGTCCGCGACATCGAGAAGGACCTCTCCCAGCCTTCGCGTCCCCGCTACAAGACCCGTTCCTTCATCAGCATTCCGCTGAAATTGCACGATCGGACCATCGGAATCCTCAATGTCTCCGACAAGATCTCAGGCAAGATCTTCTGCGAGAGCGACCTGGATCTTCTGACCGCGATCGGGTCGTATGCCTCCGTCGCCATCGAGCGATCGGCCTACCAGCAGAAGGCGGAGGCGTTGAAGATGATCTCGATCACCGACCCGCTGACCGGGCTGTTGAATCGGCGCTATTTCCAGGAGCGCCTCACCGAAGAGATCGAGCGCTCGCGCCGCCACAAGGCCCCGGTCTCGCTGGTGATCATGGACATCGACGACTTCAAAACCTTCAACGACACCTACGGGCACCCCGGCGGGGACGAGATCCTGAAAATCTTCACCCGAAACCTGCGGAATTCGATTCGGACGATCGACGTGGCCGCCCGCTGGGGAGGAGAGGAATTCACGATCATCCTTCCCCAGACAGGGAAGGAGGAGGCCGCAATCCTCGCCGAACGGGTCCGGCGGGAGGTCGAACGGGAAGAAGAGTTCGGAGTAAAGTTCGGGGCCAGGCCCTTCACCGTCAGCATGGGAGTGGCAGCCTATCCGGAGGATGCCTCGACCCTCGATGATCTGATCGCCAGCGCCGATCGCGCGCTCTACGCGGCCAAAGGGTCGGGAAAGAACCGCGTCCGAACGTTCGGCGAGTAGCCGGGCCGCTTAAAGCCCGAAGAGGCCCCGAGCGAAGACCTCCGCGTCGAAGGGGAGGAGATCCCCGATCCCCTCTCCGACCCCGACGAATCGGACCGGGAGCGCCAGCAGATCGGCGATCGCCACGACCGTTCCTCCTTTAGCGGTTCCATCCAATTTCGTGACCACAATTCCGTCCACGCCCGCCGCATGCAAAAATTCCTTCGCCTGCGCCGTGGCGTTGGAACCGCTGCTTCCGTCGATCACCAGAAGGGACTCATGGGGCGCCTGCGGGATCACCTTGCCGGCGGCGCGGCGAACCTTCGCCAGCTCCTCCATTAGGTTTCGCCTCGTGTGGAGCCTCCCGGCGGTATCAACGATGAGGAGATCGGCCTTTCGGGCGCGCGCAGCGCTGGCTGCATCGAAGACCACCGCAGCGGGGTCGCCCCCCGGCGCGTGGCAGATGACCTGAGCGCCCACCCGTTCCCCCCAGATCACCAACTGGTCGATGGCGGCCGCGCGGAACGTATCCGCCGCGGCGAGGAGAACCCTCTTCCCCTCTTGGATATTCCGCCAGGCCAGTTTCGCCGCCGTCGTCGTCTTGCCGGAGCCGTTGACCCCAACCAAAAAAAGAACGCGCGGCTCGCCTGGCGGCGTCTCGGAGGGGAGGCGCTGGACCTCGGCCCTCCTCAAGACCTCCAGAACGAGATCGGAGAGTCGCCGCTTGAGCCATTCGACATCCCCCTCAAAAGCGGCGACCCGCTCGCGGAGCTCCTTGATCAGCCGCTTGGTCAGGGGAACGCCGAAGTCGGCGGCGATCATCGCCTCCTCGATCTCCTCAAGCGCCTCCGGGGTGATCCTGGCGCGGCCATGAAGCAGATCGGAGATCCGCTCGGTCAATCGCTCGCCGAGCCGCCGGAAGATCATAAGCGGAACCTTCTTTGGACCCGCAGAAAAATCTCCTGTTCCCGAACGGCCATCCGACGCGCCTCCTTCTCTGAACGCTCATGGTCCCAGCCGCGCAGATGGAGGATCCCATGGATCAGAAGGGAGAGGATTCTCGCTTCCAGGGAGATCCCGGCCCGTCGGGCCTGACGCGCCGCCGTCGGCACCGAGATCACGACGTCGCCTAACAGATCGGGGCCGAGCGGAAAAGAGAGGACGTCGGTGGTCCGGTCGTGCCCGAGATAGTCGCGGTTTAATCTCCGCAGCGTCCCATCCCCGGCTAGGAGAATGGAGAGCGCCCGATCCCTGCCGCCCGAGAGAGAGAGAACCTCACCCGCCCATCGCTTGACGGCGCCCAGATCGACCCCTCTTGAACGGAGCCGACTGCCCAGCGCAATGGCGGCTGGACGCGGCCTAGCGGCGCCGCTTCCCGCTCTTCTCTTCGTATCTCTCGTAAGCCTTGACGATGTCTTGGACCAACCGGTGCCGGACGACGTCCTTCTCAGTGAAGTAGGCAAACCGGATCCCGGGGACCTTGTCGAGGATTGCCTGGATTTCGATCAGTCCCGAAATCCGCTCGGTGGGGAGATCGACCTGCGTGATATCTCCGGTCACGACGATCTTCGAGTGATAGCCGAGCCGGGTGAGAAACATCTTCATCTGCTCCGAGGTGGTGTTCTGGGCCTCATCGAGAATAATAAAAGAGTCGTTCAAAGTGTTGTGTGTGACAAGGAAATCGTCGGTGACGTACAGGGAATCGGAAGCCGCAACTTGGATACAGACCGTCTCCTCCTCGCCCGCCGACTCGATGCCGTCGATGAATCGCATCGGACGTCCCCCGCCGTGCCCTCGGTACGCCTCGATCTTCCGGGAGAGACGGAACGGTGTGATGCCGGTCGGCAAGCGGATGTCGAGCACGTATGCGTCGAAACGGTGGTACACCGGACGCCCCCGAGCGAGACCCGGAGGTCTGCCGGCGGCAACCCGCGTTCGCCGGTACGCCACACCGCCCAAGGAGCGCACGAGGAACACCACATCGTCGCGCAACCGCGGGGACGTGGTACAGTACTGGATCCGACAGCTGCGCCCCAGCTGCGTGACTGGACCGCCGTCTGTGTCCAGGAGCCCCTGCAGCAGGGCGAGGCGAACGTCGGAGGAGTTGTAGAGGTAGGACTCCGGGACAAACTTTGTGGCGGAACGCGATCCGGCAAGGCCGAGGTCGCGCAGCGTCGCCGTCACCGGGTTTGCGACGATGACGCCCCCGCGGCCGCCTGCCGTGTGGCGCAGCACATAGTCCACACCCCCCCTCGCCCGCACCTCGATGCCTTCAAGGCCCCCCTCGAGGGCGAGGGTCAGCTCCGGATCGGCGGTCGCGAACGTCGGTGTCGTACTTCCCGTGAGACATCCGTCGCCAAGGAGGAGTCCGAGCGCGTAGGGATCCATCGGGACATGGCGCGGCTCGAACTCGACCGGACGGGAGATGAGTGGCAGCTCGAAGCGGCGATAGTGCGCCTGCCTGAGCCATCCGAGCATCTGTTGGGTCTCAAGAACCCGCGGCAGTTTGCCGCGGCGGCGATCGTCGCGGGTGGAGACGGCCCACAGGTGTTCTGCGCAGCAGAGCGTCGACGCGCCGTCCTGCGTGCGAACCCGGAAGATCTGCTTGGGGCCCTGCGGGTAGACCCCGATAACCGGGGTCGGCCGCCCGTCGGATCCGATCACGAGGTCGCCGACCGCGAGGCTTCCGATCGGCCTGAGCCCCGACGGGGTCAGAACTCGACTGAAGTAGGGTTGCGCTCTTCCCCGCATATAAGCGAGCGGGGCGATCTCGATGTCCCCCCGCTCCATCAGGCGGTTGGCCCGCTCGAACTCCATCATGTCGTAAAGGGCATCGTAGAGCGGACGGAGGTAGGGGTTCACCTTCGCGGCGATGTCTCCCGGGAGGAATCCGAGCTTCTCCCCGGCCTCCACAGCGGGACGCGCGAGAATGATCCGGCTGACCTCTCTTGCGAGAAACGCCGAGACCCCCATGGCCATGCCCAAATACGTATTATGATTCACAAAGCCGTTCGCGCAGAACGAATGCGAACCGGGCACCGTCAGATCGTACACCTCGGCTTCCCCATCTTCGATCCCGATGATCTCGGCCCAAAAGAGATGCCTCTCGTTGAACTCTTCCAGCCTGGCGCCGGCGTAACTCTCCGCGCCGTTCTCCTCCAGGGTTGCGAGGATTTGCCCCAGCTTATCGTAACTCGGATTGCGGCGACCAGACTCATAGTCATCCAGCCGCTTATGGATGGCGCGCGAAAGCGTCACGCCGGAAACGGCGCTCTGGACGAGTTCGTTCAGATAGGGGATGACATCCACGTTGGTGTTGTGCTCCTTGGCGCGGCGAAGTTCCTGTTTTCCGGCCGGCCCAAACCCGATCTCCTCATAGAAGCAATCCGCATCGGCCCCGGTCATCTCCAGCTGATACGATAACCTTCGTTCACCACGATAGAGCGTGCGCTTGCGCCGTTTGTTGGCAAGGATCCCGAAGTTCAACAGGAGCAGCTGCACCCCATCGATCAACTGTTTGGAGACGGAGGAGAGGCTCGGATAGCCGTCGCGCCGACTCACCGTACCGTCGGTATCGAACAGACCCCGTAGGAAGGCTGCGACGATTTCTCGAGGGGCGCGAAGAATCGAATGCGGCGCCCGTTTGCCGGCAGCGAGTCCGCCGCTCATTCCGAGGTGAAGGAGGAGTTGATAAAGCGCCGAACTTGCGATGATCCGGTCGTACGGCCGATTGCTCCCGTTTCGAAACAGATGGAGTCCAAGCCGGGCGGCAACGCGGTAAACGCAAGAGAGGACCTCTTCATCCGCGCTGCTGACGATAACCCGGTTTTTGAAGGAGAGGCAGCCGTCACCCGTCAGAATCCCCATAAAGCGGGCGAATTCCTCATCGAGCCGGTCGATCGAGATCTGCTTCGCATGGTCGTGACGGCCATTCCGACGATATTCAAACCGGATCGCAGTGTCGGAGCCGAACAGGTTCTGCCCCCGCTGGATCGCAACATAATCGCCCGGCTTCAGCTGATCCGACCGGCGCCAGAGGACGTTCCCCCCGGGCGTCAACTGGAGCAATGGATGCTCCGGCGTCACCTCGATCTCAAAACCGAAGCGCGTACAAATCTTCTTCGTCGAAGATCTGCCGCCGGAGTAGCAATGCGTCGCGCGCTCCGAGCCATCCAGACCGGAAATGATCAGATCAACCTGGATATACCGGCCGGGACTCGATTCCGGGACAAGGCTCTCGATCCGCCGCAGTCCCCCGGCCGTAAAGACCAGTGAGGAACCGGCGATGCATTTCCCCGTTCCCGCCGGGCCGATCGCGACGACGATGTCGTGCCGGCGCATGCTCTCCACGTACTCCTTCTGGGCCGGCGATTTCGGAAGGATCTTCTTCTTGTTGGCGACGACGATCGCCTCGGCGGCGAGCTCCTTGACGGTCGGCTCGGACTCGAGAGTTCCCTGAGCGCTGTTCCGGACGGCGTGCTCCACATCCTCGGGGGTGAGTCGGACCCCCTCGCGGACGAGGTCCGAGAGATCGCCGATCACCTTTCCGGCCTGGCGGACGGCGGCGGCCTCCCCCTCGATCACCACCTCCTCGCCGCGGGCGAAGAGATTCACGTCGAAGCCCCGCTCAATGATTCTTAAATGATTGTCGAAGTGGCCGAAGAGGTTGGAGGTATCGACCCCTTCGGCGAGATCAATTCTCTGGATGATCGATTTCTTCAACCGCGGCGATTATACCCTACCCCTCCTTGAGGCTCAAGTCGCGCCACGCCTGCCGGGAGACCTTTGGAAGATTCAAGATCCCATCCTCCAACTGCTTGTTGTAGTAGATCGTCGGGTTCCCGCTCCCCGTATAGGATCCATCCGCGATCAGCGCGCCGTAGATCTTCGGGTTCCCGCCGAAGTCGAGGTTTCCCTTCGCATAGACGACCCCCTGCACGTGGGTCTCATAGTTATAGGAGTTCCCGTCCGGATCTTTCAGGCTCTGACAAGGGGAGGTCGGGGGGGTGCAGCCGTTCCCCATCCCGCTGAACTTGATATCGCCGTTGACGAAGATATTCGACGCGGTTGCGTAATTCCCGGAGATCGAGATCTTCTTGTCGCTTGCGGCAAGAGACGCATCGAAATCGACAAAGAAGAGATCGAGCGACTTGTTCTTCGTCCAGTCGTCCACGCTCTGGCCGGTGGTGGAGCAGCTCGTCTTGTGGATATCTCCGTCCGAGCATTTGATGTAGTAGTAGCCGTTCGCCTTGGCATAGCTAGCGATATCGGTGAAATTCATCTGGTCGATGCTGACGGTCTGGTTTTCGAATATGTTGAAATATTTCCACTTCTGATTAGCGGCGCAGGAGGCGTCGCAGAGGGTCGGATTTCCGCCGGCCGTGGCGGTCGTCTCAACGTAGCCCTTAAACCACTGGTCGCGCACTCCGGAGCTCTCACTGCAGTTCGGATCAGGATCGGTATTGATGCAGTTCAGGCTGTTCAGATTGGTGAAGGAGACGCTCCCTTTGGCGTACGCCGGCCCCCAGTTGATCGTTCCGGAGCCGTTCCACCCCGCGCCGGTGGCGGTCTCGATCCCGCCTTTGACCGCGATGAACATCGAAGGCCCAACCTCCTGCTCGATCCTCCGCCGCGCCGCGAGCGTCTCGCCGCTGACCCGCACCACGTTCGACTCCGCCTCGATCCGGATGACGGCATGGTTTCCGGTTGAGCCGCCCGTCAGGGGGGGATAGATCTCAAGGAGGGTGATCTTTCCGACCCCCGCCACCGAGAGCTCTCCTGAACCGAAGATCGAATCGAGCAGGGTCTGATCGGCGATATGAAGCGCCGGCCAATTGCCGTCCTTATGAGGACTGGTGGCTTGGGTGTTCCGGTCGGTTGTGTTCGGGTTCTGACCGTCGTCGTTGGCGTTGTTGGTATCGAGGGTTCCATCGCTGTTCACGTCGAGAAACTGGCTGTTTCCAGAGGCGTTGATGTAGCCGAGCTTTCCGTTAACATCTATTCTCCGTTTTTTGAAGAGGTCGCCGGGGAAAGTCCCCGCCGTTCCGTCCGACTTCGTGAAGGTCATATACCAGCAGGCGTCGGTCGGAACGGGCGTAATCGAAGGGGACTTGGCGACGCAGC
>CAZSHZ010000161.1:0-13351 GCA_964606955.1 uncultured Nitrospirota bacterium | reverse complement strand
GCGCGGGGTGTGGGGGGATCGGAGGAGCGCGAAGCGAACCGCACGGGCCCCCACAGGTGATAGCCGCGACGTGAGCCCCTATAATTAATAATCGAATTTATACCGTTCGACGGCAAAGGCATAGAATCTGCGCCAGACGAGTCGATTAAACGTGAGAATCACGGCCATCATCATCATAAGAGAAAGAAGGATCATCGACAGATCGCCCGTCCGGTAGGTCGCGTCGTCAAGGAGCGCGCCGATTCCCGTGACGGAATAAGTCTGCTGCTTGTAGACGACATATTCCGCCACAATCAAGGCATTCCACCCTCCCCCCCAGGCGGTGATGCTCCCGGTGACGAGGGAAGGTGTCACGGCGGGGAGATAGAGTTTGATCCAGCGTTCCCGGCGCGACAACCCGAACGAGCGCGCCGCCTCCTTAAGATCTTCCGGAATATTTTTCATCCCGCCGATCAGCGAAAAGAAAAGATACCACTGCATCCCCGTCAGAATGAGAAGGATCGAGGCAAGATTCATCCCCCCGACGAAATGGACCGCCACGAAAAGGATCAACGGGAAGAGTGCGGTCGCGGGAATAGACGCGGCGATCTGGGCGAGCGGGGTCACGAAGGCGAAGACCCTCTTCGACTCCCCGATGAAGAGGGCAGCCGGGACCGTCCAGGCCAGCGAAAGGAGGTACGCACCAGAAAGGCGCAGAAAGGACGCCGCCGTCGCGAGCGGGATCTGTCTCGCCGCGGCCAGCGGCGCTTCGGCCAGCAGGTGAACGATCGCCGCAGACGCCGCGACAAGCCCGTAGAGGAGCAGCCCGACCCCGGAGACCGCCGCCATCCAGCCGACCATCCGCAGAAGAGGGAGGCTCCCGCCGCTTGCCCTCGGGCGGGGGAGACGCCCCCACCGAGGAAAACGGAGCCCCTCGAATCGAGCGCGCAGAAAGGTCGCGAGGGCGCTCCAGACGCGGCGGAAGAGCCGGAGCAGGAACTGCTCCCCCCCCGCCTCCGGAGTCGTGAACTCGTAACGATATTTTTCCGCGACCTGGGCGAGGGGGCGCCAGACGAACAGATCGAGAAGAACGATGATGAAGATCAGGAAAAAAAGTCCGGCGAACGTCCCGCGGATCTCGCCTCGTTCGGTCGACTGATAAAGATAGGAGCCGAGCCCCGGAAGCCGGTAGCGGACCGGGCCGATCGCGATCATCTCGCATGCCATCAGGAAGTACCACCCCCCTGCCCAGGAGATCATGCTGGCGTAGACGAGCTTGGGGACGCAGGCGGGGAAGAGCGCTTTGCGGAACTTGAGCCATCCCTTCAGGCCGAAGGAATCGGCGGCTTCTTCCATCTCCTTGGGGATCGTGGAGAGCGACTCAAAGACCGCAAAGGCCATGTTCCAGGCCATCGCCGTGAAGATCAAAAATACGCTGGCGATCTCCACGCCGAGCCGGCTGCCATGAAATAGGTTGACGAAGAAAAAGACCGCGGCCGGAAAAAAGGCGAGGACCGGGACAGATTGGAGGAGATCAAGGACCGGGATCAAGACCGCCTCGGCGGTCCGATTTGCCGCCGCGGCCGATCCGTACGCAATGGCGAAGATGAGTGCCAAAAGGTAGGCCGCCAGCATCCTCGCAAAGGAGTCGAAAGCGTATCGGGGAAGACGTTGGACCGAGACATCCAGGTGGATCTGGGGGAGCGGCGGCGGATTCCGATAGAGCAGATAGGCAAGGCCCAGCAGCAGGAGGAGGGTGAGCCCGGAGGCAACGCGCGATCGGGCCTGTGACGAAAACTGCCTCACGCGGCGGGAGCCTAACATGCGACCCTTTTTTTGACAACCTGCCGAAAAGGCTTTAAAATTTTCCTTTCCGATGGCAGCAGCCCCTCCCGGTCTTCCCGCTCTCTCCCCGCGTCCCGGGCTTGCGGGGAGGATCGTCTTTTCCATTATCGCGGCGGCGGTCTTCTCCTCCATTCTCGGCCTCGCTTTCGTCTACTCCATCGGCAAGGAGGAGATGCGGAGAAATATCGGCCGCAGCTTTCAAAAGATCGCCGAGGAGACCGGGAAACATCTGGTCTCGATGATCGACCAGCACCTTAACTCCGCCAGGGCTCTCGCGCTGGCGGGCGATGTCCGGCGGACGATCGAGTCGGCGAACCGGGCTTATGTCGGAATAAGTCCGGGGGAGATCACCCAGCGGCTTGATACGATCCAGGCGAACGCGGGGAATCCGAAATGGCGCTCGAACTATATTGAAAAGATCTCGGAAAACCCCGCCTCCCGTTATCTGAAAGAATTCCTGAGCGACCCCGCCGAAAGGGAAGACCACTTCCTCATCGTGGTCACGGATCTTTCGGGCCTCGTCGTGGCGACCACAGATCCGCTGAGCGAACTCCTTCAGGGAGACCGCACCTGGTGGCATGCCGCATATAACGGGGGCAAAGGGGCATTCTACGTCTCCGACATCCATCAGGAAGAGGTTGAACCGGGCAAGAAGGGTCCCTATCTTCTCGACGTCTCCGTCCCCGTCCTCGAGCCCGGCGGAACGCGCGTGATCGGCGTGCTGACGATGTTCCACCGAATCAATCAGTTCTTTAAAGCGGTCACCGAGGTGAAGCTTGCAAAGACGGATCATACGATGCTGGCGGGCTCCGACGGAACGCTCCTCTTCTGCCCGATCTTTCTCATCAAGAATCATTCCCTTGAGGTCCCGCTGATCAAGGCGATCTTCCAGCCCGCTTCGGGGTGGGCCGAAACGCGCTACGACGTGCACTATGCGGGACCCGAATCGATCAACGGCTTTGCGCCGATCTCTTTAACTCACCCGCTCCATCCCTCGAGCCTCGGGGGAAACCGCTGGGTGATCTTCACCAGCCAGGATCCCAAGGAGACGTATGCGCCGGTCGTCCTGCTCCTCCGATGGATCGCCATCGCCGGGAGTCTGGGAGCCGGATCGCTCGCGTTCCTCGGGATCTATCTCACCCGCCGGATCATCCGGCCGATTCTGGTCCTGCAGGAGGGGGCAAAGAGGATCGGAATGGGCAACCTCGATTACCGGGTCAAGGTAAAGACCGGGGATGAGATTGAGGCCCTCTCCGAGGAGATCAATGAGATGGCCGCCAAACTGAAGCGCTCATACGCCGGGCTGGAGCGGGAGGTGGCGGCGCGGACCATCGAGCTGCAAGCGCGCAATCGGGAGCTCGCCTCTCTCTATGCGATCGTCTCAACCCTTACGCGCTCATTGAATCTCAACGAAATCCTCACCCAAACCCTCTCCGCCATGGTCCACGTCTTTCAGGTCAAGGGAGGGATGATCCATCTATTCGACGCGCCGAGGAACGATCTGCGCCTCTCCGCCCAGGAGGGGATGACACCGCAGGAGGCCGAAGAGTTCTACCGGATTCCGGCGGGAGTCGGGCTGATCGGTCGCGTCGCCCAGTCGGGAGAGCCCAAGTCGGCCGGGGGCGCACCCGACAGCGCGGACGTCCGGGACGGACACCCCGACCCCGCCCGCTCCTTTAAGCATTTCGTCTCCGTCCCGATCCGTTCGAAGGGGACCGTTCTGGGGGTGATCTCGGTCTTCGACCATCAACCCCACCCGTATCAAGACCGCGATCTTGAGCTCTTTCTGACCGTGGCGAACCAGATGGGGACCGCCATCGAGAATATCCGGCTTTACGAGGAGACCCGCCGCCATGACGCCCTAAAATCGGAATTCGTCTCCAAGGTCTCGCACGAGTTCCGGACCCCTCTCACCTCAATCCGAGGTTTCGCCGAGATCCTCCTCTCCGAGAGTCAATGCGCCCCGGAGACCCAGAAGGAGTTTCTCCAGATCATCCATCAGGAGAGCGAGCGGTTGACAAGGCTGATCAACGACGTCCTCGACATCTCCAAGATCGAGTCGGGACGGACCGAATGGCGCGTCGAGCCGATCTCCATCAAACAGGTCGTCGAGACAACGGTCCGCGCGGTGATCGGGATGGTCCGGGGGGGGAATATCTCACTGGTGACGGATATCCCCGACGACCTTCCGAGCGTCTACGCCGACCGCGATCAACTGATCCAGGTCATGGACAACCTCCTGTCGAACGCGATCAAGTTCACAAAAGAGGGGAGGATCATGGTCGCCGCCAAGCGATCGGGAGAGATGATCCTGGTCGAGGTGGCGGACACCGGGATCGGTGTTCCGCCGGAAGAGGTCACCCTCATCTTCGAGAAATTCCACCAGGTCAGCCGAGGTGGGGGAGAAATCCCCAAGGGGACGGGGCTCGGCCTCTCAATCTGCCACGAGATCATCCATCGCCTCGGGGGAAAGATCTGGTGCGAGAGTCCCAACTCCGGCGGGGCGCGCTTTTTCTTTACTCTTCCGATCGCCGCGCATGATCGCGCGGCCGCCGGTTAGTCCGCAGATCGGGAAGAGCTTGCATCGTTGGCGGCCGACTCTCCTAATTACTGCCGGGGACCCCTCGGGAGTCGGCCCAGAAATCATCGTCAAGGCTCTCGCAAACCCACGGGTCGGCTCCCTCTGCCGCCCGATCGTCGTCGGCCCACCGCAGACGCTCTTCGAGGCGGCCCGCAGGTGGGCTCCTTCTCTGAAGTTCCGTGAGATCTCCTCTCCGCCTCTACCCGCCCATCTCCTCCCCTCCCCTCCACCCGGCCGGATCGAACTGATCCCGATCGATCCCCCCGGCCCTCACCCCGCCGGCGTTCCAACCGCGTCCGGGGCGCGGGCGGCGGCGGAATCGCTCTCTCGCGCCGCCGAACTGGCGATCTCAGGGAAGGTCGATGCCGTCGTCACCGCGCCGATTTACAAGGAGGGGATGCGCCGGGCGGGGTTCCCGTTCCCGGGGCATACCGAGTTTTTCGCGGCGGCCTCCAAGAGCCCGGAATCGGGAATGATGATGGTGGCGGGCTCCCTGAAAATTATGCTCGCAACGATCCACGTCCCGCTCCTTTCGCTCGGCGGGCTTCTTTCAGTCGAAACGGTGCTCCGAGCGATCCGGCTTTCCGTGCGCTCACTGAAGGAGGATTTCGGCCGTGCACACCCTAAAATCGGCGTCGCCGCTCTCAACCCGCATGCCGGAGAGGAGGGGATGCTTGGAGCAGAGGAGGAGAAGTGGGTCGCGCCGGCGGTGGCCCTCGCTCGCGGCTGCGGGATCTCGGCCTTCGGCCCGCTGCCGGCTGACACCCTCTTCAGGCGGCTTGCCGACCGGGAGTTCGACGCCGCAGTCGCCCTCTATCACGATCAGGCCCTGATCCCGATAAAACTTCTGGCTTTCGGACGGGCGGTGAACCTTACGGTCGGCCTCCCCTTCGTAAGAACGTCGGTCGATCATGGAACCGCGTTTGACATCGCCGGCCGCGGAATCGCTGATCCCGGGAGCCTCCTCTCTGCAATGGACCTCGCCGCCCGGATCGCAAGGCGGAGGAGGACAAAATAGATGGGGGTTAGATACAGCCAGCATTTCCTGACCGACCCGAACATTGCGCGCAAGATCGTCGAGGCCGCCAGGCTGAGGCCCTCGGACCATGTCGTGGAGATCGGCTCGGGGAGGGGGGCGTTGACAGGGCTCCTGCTGGCAACGGGAGGGACCCTCACCGCGATCGAGATCGATCAGAAGCTGGCCGACCTTCTGGAGAAGGAGTTTTCCCGCTTTGAAAACTTCCGGCTGCATCGAGCGGATGTCCTCTCGTTTCATTTCGAAAACCTAGCGCCCTTTATCGTGGTCTCAAACCTTCCCTACGCGATCGCCTCTCCCCTCCTCTTCCGCCTGTTGGCCTCCCGCGAAAAGATTCTCAGGATGGTCCTGATGTTTCAGCGGGAGGTCGCCGGCCGGATCGCATCCCGCCCCGGAGAGGCCGAATGGGGACCGCTCGGCGTCGCCGCCCGCCTGACATGCGGCGTCGAGCGACTTTTCAACGTCCCCCGAACCTGCTTCACCCCTCGGCCGAAGGTGGACTCCACGCTCCTGAAGCTGACCCCTCTCCCCGCGCCGGCGGTCCCCCTAAGAGATGAGCAGTTCTTCCTTTCCACGGTAAGGAGAATCTTCTCCTATAGGCGTAAAACGCTGAAAAATTCGCTGATCGCCGCGGGTATCTCACCCGCCGTCGTTCAACAGGCGGGCCATCTCGTCGATCTCGCGCTGCGTCCCCAGGTCCTTTCGTTGGAACAGATGGCAAAACTGATCGATTTCCTGTTTGATAACCGGAGTTGAGTATGGTATCTTGAGCGACTTGTTATCAGGCGATGAGCACAAACCGACGGCGGGAGATCACGGCGACCCTTCTCTTCACGGCCGCCATCCTGCTGGCGGGAAGCCTCCTGACCTATGACCCCGAAGATCCTTCGTTCTTTTCGATTCGGTCCGATTCCGTCATCCACAACGGCGCCGGCCGTTTTGGAGCGTATCTCTCCGACCTCTTCCTGACCCTCTTCGGCCTCCCCTCCTACCTTTTCCCCGTCGCCTTTGGGGTTGCGGGGGCGGCGCGCCTGAGAAAAGGGGAGGGGGACGGACTCTCACCGGGCCGTCTGGCAGGTTTCGTGCTTCTGATCTCCTCGACCTGCGCCTTCGCCGGCCTCTACCTTTCGCCGGGGCCGCAGCCGCCGGGAGGGCTCCTCGGAATCTATCTGGACAACGCCATCATAGGATTCTTCGGCGGTTTCGGCTCGAACATTGTCTTTCTCTCGCTCTTTTTCATCGGCATCCTCTCCCTCACCTCGACCCCTCTCCCGAAGATCGGCGCCGGGGTCCTAACGGGGGTGTCGGCGGCCTGGACGAGATGCGGAGCGTTGTTCACCGCGATCGGCTGGCGCGCCGGGGCGAAAGAGCGCTTGAGGGAGAGCCGGGAGGGCTACGGTCATGCGAGGCCGCGGGTCTCGCATCGCCCCCCGGAACCTCTCCCCGAGCCTAAAGAGAAGAAAAAAGAGCCCGAGCCGCTGCAAGAGCCGCTCGACTACTCGGGGCAGACAGGATACCGCCTCCCTCCCCTCTCCCTCCTCTCCGATCCCCCTCCCCAGCGAGCATCGGATCAAGAGGCGTTGGAACGCAACGGAGCGGTCCTCGCGAAGAAGTTGGAGGATTTCGGCGTTGAGGGGCAGATCGTCCAGCACCATCCCGGTCCGGTCGTCACACTCTACGAATTCGAGCCGGCAGCGGGGATCAAGGTCAACCAGATCACAAATCTTTCCGAGGACCTTGCCATGGCGATGAAAGCCCTCCGCGTCCGGATCATCGCGCCTCTGCCGGAAAAATCGTCGGTCGGGATCGAGGTTCCAAACCCCGCCCGGCAGGAGGTCTTCTTAAAAGAGGTGCTCAAATCCGAGGAGTTTACCGACAATCCCTCTCGACTCAAGCTGGCGTTCGGCAAAGACATCTTCGGCAAACCGTATGTCGCGGATCTTGCGGAGATGCCACACCTCCTGGTGGCCGGGGCGACCCAGTCCGGAAAAAGCGTCTCGCTCAACGCCATGATCCTCTCCCTCCTCTATTCCACCTCTCCGGAAGAGCTCCGGCTTCTCCTGATCGATCCGAAGAGGCTCGAATTCTCTCTCTATGCGGATATTCCCCACCTTCGCGAGCCGGTAGTAACCGGAGCGAAGGAGGCGTCGCGGGCCCTGCGGCGGCTCTTGGTTGAAATGCAGCGGCGGTACGAGATCCTCGCCGAAGCGGGCGTCCGCGATATCGAGGCGTACAACACCGCCCACCCCGAAGAACGCCTCCCCTATCTGGTCGTGATGATCGATGAACTCGCGGATCTGATGATGGTCTCCGCGCGCGATGTCGAAGACTCGATCATCCGGCTGGCCCAGATGGCGCGGGCGGCGGGCATCCACATGATTCTTGCGACACAGCGGCCCTCTGTGGATGTTCTGACCGGACTGATCAAGGCGAACTTTCCCGCGCGCATCGCCTTTCGGGTTGCCGCGCGCGTCGATTCCAGGACGATCCTCGACGCCAACGGCGCCGAAGAGCTCCTCGGCCGCGGCGACATGCTCTTCCTCCCCCCTTCCACAGGGGTCTTGACCCGCATCCATGGCTCCAAGGTAAGCGCCTCGGACGTCTCCTCTGTTGTGGGGTTCGTCAAGGGCCAGGGACCTCCCCGTTACGAGGAAGAAGAGAAGGGGACGCCCCTGGAAGAGGGGGAGGAAGTGCGGGACGACCCGATCTATCCAAAGGCCGTGGACCTCGTCCTTACAAGCGGTCAGGCCTCAGCCTCTTTAATTCAGCGTCGGCTCCAGGTCGGTTACCCCCGCGCCGCGCGGATGATCGAAAAGATGGAGCGGGAGAGGCTCGTCGGACCGGCGATCGGGAGCAAGCCCCGCCAGATTCTGGTCCGCCGGGACGGGGAAGAAAGGAGATGATCCGGTCACGCGTCAAAGCCGTCGCCTTCACCCTCCTCCTGACGACCTCGGCGCTCAGCGCTTGGGCCTTTGGAAAGGACCAGGCCCCTGAACTGGCCGAAGTGATGGCCGGCCTCTCGCGGACCTATTCGTCCCTCGCCGATCTCTCCGCCGATTTCACCCAGACGGTCCGCTTTAAAGACTTCGATATGCCGTTCACCTCCAAGGGGAAACTCTACCTCAAAAAAAGCGGAAAAATGCGGTGGGACTATCGTGAACCGAGTACACAGCAGATTTACGTCAACGAGAACCGGGTGATCTACTATGTCCCGGAACACCGCCAGGCAATTCGTAGCCTTCTTTCAACCGAGGGGGACGCCCATCTTCCGCTGCACCTCTTGGTGGGAGCCGCCGCGCTGGAGAAGGAGTTCGAGATCCGCTTCGAGACCGCGCCGAAGGAGGGGGCGCCGGTTCGTCTCCATCTGGTTCCGCATGATCCCCACTTTAAGGATCTGGGGATTGTGGTCACGGTCCAACCCTCCGCCTATACGATCCGAGAGGTCCAGATCTCCGAGCCGAACGGGAACGTCTCGACCTTTCGGTTTGACAACCTCCGCCTTAATGCCGGGCTTCCGGACGACCTCTTCTCCTTCTCCCCGCCGAAGGGGATCGATCTGCTGGACGCCCCTCTTCCGCCCCCGGTCGAATGATGGCCCCTTTTCGTTTCGGCTTAAAGAAGAAGATCATCCTCTCGATCCTCTTCATCACGCTCGTCCCCCTTCTCCTCGGTCTCTATCTGGTCAATCTCCGCGGGACGACCGTCCTTCGGCAGAGCATCGGGGCAAGTTTCGTCGGCCTGGCGAAGGAGGCAGCGGACAAGACCGACATTTCGATCGAAAAGGAGCTCGCCGAACTTCAGAATATTGCCGAAGAGGAGCAATTGTATGAGGCGGTCCTGGCGTCCAACGCGCGGTACGTGCGCGGCGGCGACATCGAGGCGATCCTCACAGAGGGAGAGGCCCGCCGGCGAAGGGGGAAAAACCAGTTCCCCGACGCGGCCGCGCTCTTGCGCGGGGGAATCCTACGCCGCGGGAACCAGGCGCTTCGGACCCTGACCGCTGCCGACGCCCAGGGGGCGCTGATCGGCTCTTCCTCGCGGCGGGCCCCCTACCGCCACTCCCAGGAGCGGTGGTGGCAGGAGATGGTCCGTGGGCGGGCGCCGTACTTTCTCAGCGACCTGCAGAGACCCGAAACCGTCTTCACGTTCAATTTCGCGGTCCCGATCTACGACCCGGTCCGGGGGGAGCGGGTCGGCGCGCTCGTCGCGGAGTACGATGTCGACGGCTTTTTAAAACCGTTCATCCATGAAATCCGATTCGGACGGTCCGGCCACGCCATGCTCCTCGACTCGGCAGGGACGGTCCTGACCTGCCCGATCCTCCCGACCGGGAGCCATGTGGCCGATCTCGGATTGGTCCGGTCCGTCACCGCGGCCGAGCCGGGTTGGATCAAGGCGGAGAACGACGCCCACGGCGGCCACAACTCGATCGTCGGCTTCTCTCCAGTCTTGCGGATCAACCAGACCGCCCTCCTCTCCAACGGCCCTCGGTGGCACTCGTTCATCCGGCAGGACCCCGAAGAGACCTACGCCCCGATTCGCGCGCTTCAGAAAACAATTTTCATCTCCGGCCTCCTCCTCGCGGGGGTCATCACGGCCGGTGGAGGCCTTGCCGCCCGAAGGCTGGTGAAGCCGATCCAGGCGCTCCACGAGGGGGTCCAGGCATTCGGCCACGGGGAGTTGGGGCGGCGAATTGAGATCTCTACCGGCGATGAGATCGAGGCGCTTGCGGTGGAATTCAACGAGATGGCAGCCAAGATCGGCGACGCCCAGGCAACACTCGAGCAGAAAGTCACGGATCGGACGGGGGAACTCTCGACGCTCATCGCCGTCGCCACAACCGTCAACCGGACGTTGAATCTCCAGGAGGTCCTCGACTCCAGCCTCGCCGTCATTTTCGAGATGATGCGCTGCGATGCCGGATTCATCCGGGTGCTGAACCCTCGCGGGAAACTGGAGCTGAAGGCGGCGCGAGGCGTCCCGAAGGGATTTCTGGCAGCCTGGGAAGAGGCAGAGGTCGGTCCCTCCTCCTCCACTGTGGCCGGGCGGGTCGCGGCGCTGGCCGAGCCGATCGTCATCGTCGATCCCCAGAGTTCCGGGGCTCAGAGCATCCTGATCCGCGCCGGCTTCACCTCTCTCGCTTCGGTCCCGATTCTCTCCAGAAGCCGCGTGGTCGGGACGCTGACCGTCGCCTCCCGGACGCTCCGGCGTTTCTCCGATAATGAGGTGCAGCTGCTGGCGTCGGTCGGAAACCAGATCGGGACCGCGATCGAAAACGCGACTCTCTACCAACAGGCCCAGGAGTCGGTCAAGCAGTTAAAGGAGCTCGATCGGCTGAAGACGGAATTCCTCTCAAACGTCAGCCATGAGATGCGCACGCCGCTGACCTCGATCATCGGCTTCTCCGAGATTCTCCTGGACCAAATGCTCGGAGAGATCAGCCGGGAGCAGGAGGAGGTCCTCCGCGGGATGAATTCTAGCGGTTATTATCTTTTAGAGATCATCAACAACCTCCTCGATCTCTCAAAGATCAAGGCGGGAAAGATGGAGGTCCGCCCGCACCTGTTCGACTTCAGCGAGATGATGCGGTCGATCGACCGGACCATCATCCCCTTGGTCACAAAGAAGAGCCTGGTTTTGGAGACGGAAATCGATCCGGCCCTCTCCAAGATCTATCTCGATGAGGCGAAACTCAAGCAGGCCCTCCTCAACCTCCTCTCCAACGCCGTGAAATTCACCCCTTCCGGAGGGCACGTGAAAACCACGGCCCGCCTGGTAGAAGTGGACTCAAGGCAGATGCTGGAGTGCTCGGTGTCGGATACGGGGATCGGGATTTCGGCCGAGGCGCTCCCGCGGATCTTCGAGGAGTTCCAGCAGGTCGACGCCTCCTACACGCGCGAATACGCGGGGACTGGCCTCGGTCTGGCGATCACGAAGAAATTCGTCGAGATGATGGGGGGGGAGATCAATATCAAAAGCAAGGAAGGAGAGGGGAGCATCTTTTCGATCGTCCTCCCCTTTTCCGGGGCCGAGGCCGTCGCGGCGGCGCCTCCTTCAGCCCCCTCCCCCTCAGCCCCTCCCGCCCTGGTTGCGGCGGGACCGGAGCCGACGCTGGCCGCCGAGCCGCCGGAAGGCCGTCCCGTCGTGCTGGTTGTCGAAGACGACCCGACGGTCAGCCGCCTGATCGCTCTCTATCTGATCCAGGAGGGATATCGGGTCGAGCACGCGGCGGACGGCGAGGAGGCGATCGAGAAGGCGCGCGAGATCCAACCCTTCGCCATTACCCTCGATATCATGCTTCCGCGCCAGGACGGCTGGGAGGTGCTGCGCAAATTGAAGGCGCTCTCCTCCACGCGAGACATTCCCGTGATCATCGTCTCGATCATCGACAATCCCGAACTCGGGTTCTCGCTCGGCGCCATCGATTACCTGACCAAACCGATCGACCGAGGGGCGCTGATCGAGTCGTTGAGAAAATATGCCCGCAAAGCGGTCGCCCGAAAACCGATCACGGTCGTCCTGATCGACTCCGACGAACAGACCTCCCGGACGATCAGAGAGGTTCTGGAGGAAGAGGGGTTCGGGGTGATCCACACCCCCTCCGCCGAGGAGGGGACCCGCCTTGTAGTCGAACTCCAGCCGGATGTCCTGATCCTCGACCTGATGGTCGGCGGAATCGGTGCCTTTGAGGCGGTACGGAGGCTGAAGGATCATCCGACGGTCCGGGGGATCCCGATCATCCTCGCGACCTCCCGCGAACTCACCCAGCCGGAGAAGAACCTCCTCGAGGGGCAGATCCGCGAGGTTCTCTATAAAGGGAGTTCGCTGCGCGAGGATCTGAAGGAGGAGCTCCGGAGGTTCGAAAAGCTCTATCCCGACAAGGCGAAGATGATCGACGGGCTGACCGGGCTTTTCAACGAGCGCTACCTCCACAACCGGATCGACGAGGAGGTGCGCCGGGCGCTCCGGTACCGGAGAACCTTCTCGATCGTGCAGACCAATATCGACGGTTTCCGAAGTTTCAATCGTCGGAACGGCACGGAGGGGGGAGACGCGGCTCTCAAGGAGTTCGCGGAGCTGCTCCTGAAGAACTCGCGCGCTTCGAACGCCCTCTGTCGATGCGGAGGGAGCACGATCGCCATCATCCTCACGGAGACCGACAAGGAGGGGGCGAGGATGGTCGGAGAGAAATTCCGCGGCCTGGTGGAGGCGCATCGATTCCTCTCCGGCCGCGGCGAGCGGACCGAGCAGATGACGATCTCCTGCGGCGTGGCGACATTTTTCGAGGATGCGAACAGCGCCCAGGAAATCCTGAATAGAAGTTTTCGCGTGATGGAGGAGGCGGCCGGCGACGGCGGAAACCGCGTCAGGTCCGCCGTACGGGAGGAGTAGGCTGGACGGAACGGCCCCAAAGATCCTCGTGGTGGACGACGAGGAATTCGTCCGCAAGCTGATCCGGATCAAGCTCGGCTTTCTCGGTCTGCGGGTAATCGAGGCGGCGAACGGGGAAGAGGCGGTTCGCCTGGCGCGGGAGGAATCCCCCGACCTGATCCTCCTCGACGTCATGATGCCGCGGATGAACGGCTTCGAGGCGTGCGAGAAGATCAAACAGGATCCGAAGACGGCGCAGGTGCCGATCATCATGCTGACCGCCCGCGGCGAACAGACCGCGAAGGAGCGGGGGGCCGGCTCCGGCGCGCTCCGCTATTTCACCAAACCTTTCTCGCCCCAGAAACTCGCGGAACTGGTCATGGAGGTCCTCCACTTGGGGAAGGGACGATGAATTCTTTCGACATCGTCTCGACGATCGATCTGCAGGAGATCAAGAACGCGATCGAGCAGACCATGAAGGAGATCCGGACCCGATTCGACTTCAAGGGAAGCAAAAGCGAGGTCTCCCTCTCCCCCGA
>CAZSHZ010000160.1:0-8622 GCA_964606955.1 uncultured Nitrospirota bacterium | reverse complement strand
AAGCTCAAAAAATCTCGGTCAATATACGGCGATCCTACAGCGTTGTCAAGGACTTTTTGGTATATCCCGTTTCGGAGTAAGGGGGGAGAAATCCTGAGTCAAAACCGTGACCTGATTGGCCATCACGTCCATAAAACCGGGACCGATCCTGAACTCCTCGCGCCTCCCCTGCGGGTCGGTCACGGTCAGCTTTCCCGAAACCAGGGTGGTCAGAAGGGGGGCATGACCGACCAGCACCCCGAGGTAGCCGGCACCGCCCGGGGCGATCAGGGATCGGGCGGGCGAGTCGAAAACGACCTGCTCAGGCGTCACCACGGTCAGCTGAAAATTCCCCGGCACGATCACTCCTCCTTCAGCCGCTCCGCCTTCTCGACCGCCTCCTCGATCGTCCCCACCATGTAGAAGGCCTGCTCAGGGAGATCGTCCATCTTTCCGTCCACGATCATCGAAAAGCCCTTGATCGAGTCGGCGAGCTTCACGTACTTGCCCGGAGTTCCGGTGAACGCCTCGGCAACGAAGAACGGCTGGGAGAGGAAGCGCTGGATCTTGCGGGCCCGGGCGACGATCACCTTATCCTCCTCGGAGATCTCCTCGACGCCGAGAATGGCGATGATATCCTGCAGCTCCTTGTACCGTTGGAGAATCCTCTGGACCGCGCGGGCGGTCGTATAGTGCACCTCGCCAATGACCCGCGGGTCGAGCAGTCTGGAGGTGGAGTCGAGCGGATCGACGGCCGGGTAGATCCCCAACTCCGCGATCTGCCGAGAGAGGACGGTCGTCGCGTCGAGATGCGTGAACGTCGTGGCGGGAGCGGGGTCGGTGATGTCGTCCGCCGGGACGTAGATCGCCTGGACCGATGTGATCGAGCCGCGGACCGTTGAGGTGATCCGCTCCTGCAGCTCCCCCATCTCGGTCCCGAGAGAAGGCTGGTAGCCGACCGCGGAGGGCATCCGCCCCAAAAGAGCCGAGACCTCGGAACCGGCCTGGACAAATCGAAAGATGTTATCGACGAAGAGGAGGACGTCCTGCCCCCGCTCGTCCCGGAAAAACTCCGCCATCGTCAGCGCCGAAAGGCCGACCCGAAGGCGCGCCCCCGGCGGCTCGTTCATCTGGCCGAAGACGAGGACCGTCTTGGCGAGGACCCCGGAACCGGTCATCTCCAGATAGAGTTCGTTCCCCTCCCGGGTCCGCTCGCCGACCCCCGCGAAGACCGAGTAGCCCCCATGCTCCGTGGCGATGCTCCGGATCAGCTCCATGATGATGACGGTTTTGCCGACGCCGGCGCCCCCGAAGAGGCCGACCTTCCCCCCCTTCGCGTAGGGGGCGAGAAGATCCACCACCTTTATTCCAGTCTCCAGGACGGACGAGACCGGGACCTGCTCCTCGAACGAGGGGGAGGGGCGGTGGATCGACCAGCGCCGCTCGGGGTTGGGGATCGTTCCTTTTCCGTCGATGGGTTCCCCCAGCAGATTGAAGATCCTCCCGAGGCACTGCTCGCCCACCGGGACGGAGATCGGGCCTCCGAGATCGACCCCCTTCATGCCGCGCACGAGCCTGTCGGTGGAGCCCATTGCGACTGCCCGCACCGCATCGTTCCCGATATGCTGCATCGCCTCGACCGTGAGGGCAATCCCCTTTTCTTTATCTTCGATCCGGATCGCGTTGAGGATCGGCGGCAGTTGATCCGGCGGAAATCGGATATCCACTGTCGGTCCGATGACCTGGACGATCTCTCCCTGCGCCCCCTTCCCCATTCTCCTTCCTCTTCAGCCCGCCTTCAGCGCCTCGCCCGCCGTGACGATCTCAAGGATCTCCTTGGTGATCGCCGCCTGCCGCGCCTTATTCCGCGCCAACGTCAACGCCTCGATCACCTCCCCCGCGTTATCTGTGGCGGTCTTCATCGCGACCATCCGAGCCGAGTTCTCCGCGGTAAACGCCTCCACCAGGGAAAGAAACATCTTGGAGGCGACATACTCCGGGAGGAAAACGGAGAGGAGCGTCGGGCGATCAGGCTCGATGATGAACTGCGCCCCTCCCGCCGCGCCGGCGGGAGGGGCGGCCGACTCTTCCGGGAGAAGGTTTAAAAACTTCACGACGACCGCGCGGATGTTAAGGGCCGATCGGTAGGTAGTGTAAACGAGATCGATCCGGTCGGCTCGGCCCGAGAGGTAGGCCTCGATCAGTTCCTCCGTGATCCCCTTGATCCGGGCAAAATCGACCTTCCCGGCCAGGTCGAGGTACCGGTTGGCGATCGGCCAGCGCCTCTTTTTAAAATAATCGTTCCCTTTTTTCCCGATCAGATAGAGGCGCGCCTCCCCTATTCGCTTCAGGTGCTCCTCAGCAGCACGAATCACATTGCCGTTGTACGTCCCGCACAGGCCGCGGTCTGAGGTCACCACGACGACCGCGACGCTGCGCTCATCGCGAGGCTCCAGGAACGGGTGCCCGCCCGAGAGGAGGCCGCCGGAATCATCCGCCGAGGCAGGGAGAAGGTGCTGGAGAAATTCCTCCATCCGCTCGCTGTATGGCCGGGATGCCCTCCTCTGCTCCTCGGAGCGCTTCAGCCGTGAGGCCGCCACATTCTGCATCGTCCGGGTGATCTGCTGGGTCTTCTGGGTGGCGCGGACCCGCTGCCGCAGCTCCGCGATGGTCGGCATCCTACTGCCACCCCTTCTTGAACTCTTCGATCACGCCGCTCAATCTCTTCGCGAGATCGTCCGAGAGGGCCTTGGTCGTCTCGATCTCCCGCACGATGTCGGGATGGTTTTTCTCCACGAAATCGAGAAACGCCGTCTCGAACCGCCGGACCTGGTCGGCCGGTAGGGAATCGAGGCGCCCCGCCCCCCCGGCATAGATGATGATCACCTGCCGGTGCAACGGATAGGGCTGATACTGCTCCTGCTTTAAGATCTCCACCATCCGCTCCCCTCTTTTGAGCTGAGCAAGGGTTGCCTTATCTAAATCCGAACCGAACTGGGCGAAGGCGGCAAGCTCCCGATACTGCGCTAAGTCGAGCCGGAGGCGCCCGGCGACCTTCTTCATCGCCTTGGTCTGCGCATTCCCGCCAACGCGAGAGACCGACAGGCCGACGTTGATCGCCGGCCGGATCCCGGCGTAGAAGAGTTCGGACTCAAGATAGATCTGGCCGTCGGTGATCGAGATCACGTTTGTCGGGATGTAGGCGGAGACGTCCCCCGCCTGCGTCTCGATGAACGGGAGCGCCGTCAGAGAGCCCCCGCCCAGGTCGTCGCGCAGTTTTGCGGCCCGCTCCAGAAGGCGCGAATGGAGGAAAAAGACATCCCCGGGGAACGCCTCCCGCCCCGGGGGGCGGCGCAGCAGAAGAGAGAGTTGGCGGTAGGCCTGCGAGTGCTTGGAGAGATCGTCGTAGATGCAGAGGGCATGCTTCCCGTTATATAGCCACTCCTCTCCCATGGCGCAGCCGGCGTACGGCGCGATATACTGCAGCGAGGCCGGTTCGTCGGCGGTGGCCGAGACGACGGTCGTATACTCCATCGCCCCCTGCTGCTCGAGCGTCCGGACGGCGTCCGCCACCTTCCCCGCGCGCTGTCCGATCGCGACGTAGATGCAATAGACGTCGGTCCCTTTCTGGTTGATGATCGTGTCGATCGCGATCGCTGTCTTCCCCGTCTGGCGATCCCCGATGATCAGCTCCCGCTGGCCGCGTCCAATCGGAATCATGGAATCGATCGCCTTCAGGCCGGTCTGAATCGGCTCCTTCACCGGCTGGCGCTCCACCACGTTGGGGGCCCGCCCCTCAAGCGGCCGGAACTTCTCCGTAACGATCGGCCCCTTCCCGTCCAGCGGCCGTCCCAGAGGGTCCACCACCCGCCCGACCAGCGCGTCTCCGACAGGGACCTGAGCAATCTTGCCGGTCCGCTTGACAACATCTCCCGCCTTGATCCCGGTGATCTGGCCGAAGAGGACGACGCCGATGTCGTCCTCCTCTAGGTTTAAGATCATCCCCATGACCTCCCCCGGAAAGGTGACGAGCTCGCCGACCATCGCCTCATCCAGCCCGTTGACGCGGGCGATCCCGTCCCCCACGCTCAAAACCTCTCCAACCTCGTCGATCGTCACGCGGGATATGTATTCCTCGATGTGCATTTGGAGAATCGAAGAGATCTCATCTGGATTGATTTTCAACGTTCCTTCCTTTCTAGGCACGAAGCCCCTTTGAAATCACGGCGCGGAGCCGATCCAGCCTCCCTTTGACGCTCCCGTCGATGATCCGCCCGCCGAGCCTCACGACCACACCCCCCAGAAGGGTCGGATCCACCGAGGTCTTCAGGAAGACCCGCTGGCCAGCCAGCTTCGAAAGCACCTCTTCCAACCTCTTTTCCGTCTCCGCCGTCAGCGGCACCGCGGTCTTCACCTGCGCCGTAAGCTTCCCGCGGGAAGCGCCCGCCTCCCTGGAGACTTCATCGATCACTTTTAAAACCAGCCTTCCCCCGCGAGAGGATGATCGAAGAGGCCCCGTCTCCAAGGTTTTCCGCGAGTGCGCTGTGCTTCCCGTCCACCATCAGCCGACGTAGCCCTCGATCAGCTCCGATTCTTGAGCGTCAGCTCTTCCCATCTTCCTTGGCCATTTCCGTCAGCGAGTCTAAAATCAGCTTCTGGTGGTCATCCCGCTTCAGCGACTGCTGAACGACCTTCGAGGCGATCTGGATCGAGAGGTCCGCCACATGCTCCCGAAGCTCCAGGAGCGCCTTCTTCTTCTCCCGCTCGATCTCCTCCTTCGCCTTTTCGATCATCCGCCGCGACTCGACGTGCGCCTCTTCCACAATCTCCCGCGCCGTCTCCTCCCCCTTTTTAATCGCCTCGGCGATCTTGGCGCGCCCTTCATTTTCGATCCCGGCGAGCCGGCCGGAAAGATCCTGCTGCGTCCGCTCAAGATCCTGGCGCATTCGGAGCAGATCCTCCTGCTCTTTTTCAACCCCCCGCCGACGATCCTCCAAAAGTTGGAGGAACGGTCCCCAGGCAAACTTTTTTAAGACCCAGACGAGAAGAAGAAATCCGGCGATCTGGGTGAGGATCTGCTGGATTTCGAGGTGAATGGCTCTAGCCCACCTTTCCCATGAACAGGAAGACCGTCAGCAGGGCGTAGATCGTCAGCGCCTCGATAAAGGCCGCGCCGATCACCATCGCGAGCTGGATCTGTGGGGCCGCCTCGGGCTGCCGCCCGATCGCCTCCATAGCGGCCGCCACCGCGCGGCCGAGCCCGTAGGCGGAGCCGATGGCGGCGAGCGCCACGGAAAATGGGAGTGCAAAGGCCAATGCAATCTGTGTCGTCAACGCGTGTCTCCTTTCTTTTCGCCCCGAAGCATCACGCTTCGGGGACCCTGATCGTATGATGCGGAGAGCCTCTCTCCGCGGCGTGGGGGTGCTCTTCATGCGGCAACATCAGGAAAATATAAATCGTGGAGAGGAGCGTAAACACAAGCGCTTGAACGGTACCGGTTAAAATCACCAGGAGCATAAATGGAACCTGGAGCGGGAGCCCGACCGGGCTGTGGACAAAAGAGAGGGCGAGAATCCCCATCCCGACCATCGCAGAAATGAGTGTGTCCTCCGCGAAGATGTTCCCGAACAGCCGGACGGAAAGTGACAGGGGCTTGGCCAGCTCCCCGATCCCGTGGAGCACGAGATTAAATGGGACGGCCACACAAGCGATCAGCCAACCCGCGATCCCGCGAGGCTGCGGGCTCCCGGCCAGGTGATGAAGATAGCCGAAAAAACCAAAACTCTTGATCCCGGTGAACTGGACATAGAGAAAGACCGTCACGGCCAGGGCCACCGTGGTATTCCAGTTCGATGTCGGAGATTTGAAGCCGGGGACCAGCCCGATCAGATTCATCGTAAGAATGTAGAGAAACAAGGTCCCGATAAAGGGGGTATATCGCCTCCCCGCCGGACCGAGGATCCCGCAGATGAAGGCGTCGAGCGATTCGACGACGAACTCGACCGCGTTCTGTAGCCCTTTCGGGACACGCGCCCGCGGCCTTAAGGCCAGCCGCGCCACCGTCGCCAGGAGGACGATCACGACGGCGGAGAAAAACGGGGTCTCGAAACGGTGAAGAAATTGGATGAACGGGGAGTCGTGGAACACGCCGGCAAGAAGCGTGATGAAATTCGGGGCCTCCAGAGAGGCGCCCGACGGCTCAGACACGGACCGCTCCCGGCCTTGCCTGCAACCCGGCCGTCAAAAGCGCCAGGGAAAAACCGGCCAGTGCGAACGCGGTCGCCCCCGGGAAAAGATAGAGAAGGAGGATTCCAACACCGTAAAGGAGGGAGAATTTCGCCAAGAGATAGCCTCCCAGCGCTGCGCCGCGGCCGATCAGGTTCTTTCTAAGAACCAAACCGAAGAGTCGATCCAGCAGGAGAAGGTTCCCGATCGACCAGAGCCCCCCTCCCATCAGCGCGACCCCGTCGGGAAGCCAGCCGGAAAGGAAGAGCACCGCGCTGATCACAACCAGTAAAAAAAAGGTGACCCGAAAATTCACTTATCCGCTCCGGCGCGCCGGATCAGATCGAGGACCTGCCGCGCGCCGGCGATCACTCCGAAGATCAAGAAGATGACTGTAAACCAGGGGGAAGTCCCGCGCCACCGGTCCAACCAATTCCCAATGAAGAACCCGACTAAAGGGGCCGTCACCATCCCCATGGGGATCAGCGTGAGGGTCGCGACCTGCCGAAAGCGGCGGAACTTCTCTTCGTTCAATCAACCGAATATATCGCCCGCCTAAGAAGGATGTCAAGGCGCGCAGATCCGACATGGATGTCAGGGGACTTGACCCCCCCCAAAACCCCGTGGTAGGGTTGCATAACCTCCCTTAGGGATCAATCCGCGAGGGTGCTCCATTGGGCAACAAACCGTGGGGGCTAGTCAAGCTCGTCCCACCAGTCCTTCTTCTGATCTTCGTCGCAGCCTCCTACTCCAACACGCTGAGGGTGCCGTTCCACTTCGACGACTATCCCAATATCGTCGACAATCCCGCCATCCGGATCGAGCGGCTAACGCCAGGCAACCTTTTTCATGCCGCGGTGGACAGCCCGTTACCATCCCGGCCGGTGAGCAATCTGACGTTCGCTCTAAACTACTACTTCGGCGGCCTCTCCCCCTGGGGCTACCACCTGGTGAACCTCCTGATCCATATGGCAACGGCTCTGGCGCTTTACCGATTGATCCGCCTCTTGCTTTCGGCAGAGCCGACCGGAAGGGGACGGTCACCTGAGTCCACCCAACGGGTCCCGGACTCCTCACTTCGCTGGGTAGCAGTGGCCGCCGCCGCGCTCTGGGCCGTTCATCCGCTGCAGACGCAGGCAGTCACCTACACGGTGCAGCGGATGACGGGCCTCGCCACGCTCTTCTCCCTCCTCTCCCTGGGCTGCTATCTTAAGGCGCGCAGCGGGGGGGGGACGCGGACGCTATTGCGTGGTTGCGTGGTGTTTTTTGCAATGCTGGCAGCCCTCGGGTCAAAAGAGATCGCGCTGACCCTCCCGATCGCGATCGTCCTCTGCGAGGTCTTCTTCCTCTGCCGTTTCGATCCGGTCTGCATCCGGGCAATCCGAGGACGGCTGATTCTTTTACTGCTGATCCCGGTTGTAGCGGCGTTCGCCTACCTTGCGGCCCTGGGAGGAAGCACGGGGCTGGAGGGGCGCTTCAACGCGCTGATGCCGCCGCAGTTCCGCAATTTCACAGAAGGGGAGCGGCTCTTGACCGAGCCTCGGGTGGTGATGCACTACCTCTCGCTCCTTGCGTTCCCGCACCCCTCCCGGCTCCTGTTGGATTACGCGTTTCCGGTCTCACACTCTCTGTCCGATCCTCCGACCACGCTCATCTCAATCATCGGCATCCTGGCCCTTTTCGCCGCGCCGTTCACCCTTGCCCGGCGGCTGCCGTTGATCTCCTTCGGACTCCTCTGGTTTCTCATGAATCTCCTCATCGAGTCCTCCTTTCTCCCGCTCGATCTGGTGTTCGAGCACCGGCTCTATCTCCCTTCGATCGGGCTTGTAATCGCCGGCGCCTCTCTTGTGGAGCGCGCGCTGCTGCTGAAGGCCCCTCCCCTGTCGAGGGTCTATGCCGTCTCGGCTGGCACAGGGATGGTGATCATGCTTTTCACGATCTGGACTTACGACCGGAATATGACATGGCGGGATGAGTTCACCCTCTGGTCGGACACCGTGGCAAAAGCGCCGCAAAACGCCCGGGCCCACAGCAATCTCGGCCTGATCTACCGGCGCGCCGGCTACTACGACCAGGCGATCGACGAATTCAAAAAGTCGTTGGCGCTGAAGCCCGATTACGCGGACTTTCACAACAACCTCGGCGTCGCCTACGAGAAAAAGAGGATGTATGACGAGGCCCTGCGGGAGTACCAGACGGCCTTGCGGTTTATGCCGGATCATCTCGATGCGCTCAACAACAGCGCGGTGGTTCTTGCCGAACAGGGGAAACTCGACGAGGCCGAGCGTCTCGCCCTGCGGGCGCTTGAGGTCGATCCAGATTACGAGAAGGCCTTATACAATCTCGGCCTGATCTACACGCGAAAAGGGATGTTCGATCGGGCGATCCAATCCTATCGGGACGCTCTGCGGCTCAAG